>DATKXK010000015.1 GCA_035529075.1 Acidobacteriota bacterium
TGCTTCCATCCCATCAGGCGTAAATACAGGACAGCCGTGAAGGTTCGGATCGAGAAGCCCTTGAGCAAAAACCTGCGGTTTCAAGCCCGGAGGTTTCTGCCCAAGGTAAGGACCTGTCAAGACCGGGAAATCATCCTGCTGCGCGTTAATACACGGAGCCAATGTGGCGGATATCAGAAGCACAACACAAATTGCCTTAGATTTCATTGTTTAATAACCTCTCTTCCGTTTCTTATCTACTAATACTAATACGTCAGATAGATAATTATGTTACGCTTGTGTTTATTGCCTTCCAGCGACTTCATTGTACGTAAATGATTTGCCTCCAATGACTGCCGCGTCTTGTTGAATAACATATCTTCACTTGAAACCCGAATTTCACTATAGTTTGGCGAGAGTGGGGTCGGGGCCGCTTTGACTATGCTGCGTTCTCGAATATCCAGTTGCGGAACTCGTCTCGTAGACCCCGCCATAAATCTTGACCGCGGTGATCGCCGGGGTTTTCTTGTAGTATGTGATTATTGGTGTCCACGCTCTCAAAACTCCAACCGAAGCGAATGCAACGCCCACGCGTGTCTATCCTTTCTAACCTTGTCTGGGGGCAATGTTTGGCGTCTGTAACTTCTATCTACAAGCTCACGTATAAGTAGCCAATAAGGTAGAGATTATTGCACTATATTGGTGGAAAGGCCTGGAATATGAGAACATCTGTTGTACTGGCGCTACTGCTTTTGTTGACTCAGTCGGCATTCACTAAGACGATCTTCGAAGCCGTTAAGGAGGGTGACTCGACCAGTGTCGCGCAGTTGCTGAGACAAGATGCCGATCTGGTCAGGCAGTTTGATGACCGGCATTGCTCACCGCTGCATCACGCGGCAAGCGGAGGCAAAATGGCAATAGTCAATCAACTAATCGCCGGCGGTGCTGCAATTGATGCCAAGGATTCTGATGGCGAAACACCTCTGCATTGGGCTTCTTACAATGGTCGGACTGAGGTCGTGGAACTACTTATATCTCTTGGCACTTCTGTTGACATAGTTAGCAACGATGGCATCACGCCACTACACTATGCAATCAATCGAGGTCATGAGGAAGTAGTTATGAGCCTGATTGCAAATGGCGCAGATATCACTATTGTAGATTCCAGAAAGCGGACACCACTCTGGTTAGCCACCGAGCGAAGTAATGTCACATTAGTTAACATGCTCCTGAGCGCAGGCGCAGATGTGAACGTTACAAGACCTGATGGAACGAGCCTGTTGAGCCAGGCTGCATTGTGCAATCAAACTGCAATTGGCAATCTACTGATAGACAAGGGCGTTGATCTGAACTCGAGAAACGCCAGAGGACTCAGCCCTCTGCACTTTGCTGCAGTCTCCGGATCGGAAGAGTTTACGGACCTGATGATACAGCATCACGCTGATCTTGAAGTGAAGGCTATGGATGGTAGCACGCCGTTGGCTTTCGCCAAAGCCGCGGGGCATGACACTATTGTAGAATTACTTTTCTCTGGTGGAGCCACGAATATAGATCCTCCGTTTCCGAGCTTCTCCGGACCTTACCTGGGAATGCAACCTCCCGGCAAAACTCCGGAACAGTTCCTCAGTGGGATAATCACTTTCGTATACAGGCCCCATGGGGGAGTCACCATATCAAAGAATAACCACGAGATTTATTGGGTTCGGAATTGCCCCAATTTCCAGAAGATATGGTATACCAGGGAGGTGGATGGTATATGGTCTCGGCCAAAGATAGCCTCCTTCAATTCGTCCGTGGATGGCGTCGGCGATGAGGATCCATATATAACACCGGATGGAATGAAACTGTTTTTTTCCTCGAATCGTCCTTTACGCCCGGGTGAGCCGGCCCGCGATGTGCAAAGCACGTGGTTTGTAGACAGGACTGAAGACGGTTGGAGTGAACCCCGAATTCTTGAGATCCCTGGCCGGGACAAAACCTGGGATGTTGGAGGGGCAACTGTTTCGAGCGACGGGTCAGTTTTCTTCCATGTTGATTATGTGGAAAATGGGACATTCGTAGCAGATATCTACAGCATGAGTCTAGAAAACAACGCGTACGGGGCTCCGGAGAAATTGAGCGACGCCATCAATTCGCCGTCGGTCGAAGCAAAACCTTATGTGGCACCAGACGGCAGCTATCTGATTTTCTCATCTCACAGGCCCCTGGGGGGAATTATGATGAGCAGACGAAGAGCTGACGGTACGTGGGCAGAGGCCTCCAATATCAGCAATCTCTTGGGTGATGAAATTATCAGTCTCCAAGGAATTTCCACTGATGGTAAATACCTGCTCGTAAACGGCGCTAGGGACGGGCACTTCAGCTTCTACTGGATTGATGCATCTATACTTCAGGGCAGCTAATAAACACGCATATTAAGAGGTGAATATGCAGTCGGTTCGTAGTAAGAGGGCTTGATCCTTAAGGCTGCCAGCCAGGCGGAGAGAACGCTTCGAACAGTGACGTGACTTTGCCCCGCTGGCAGGTCAGATTTGGCGGCCAATTCTTAATGCTCCGGGAAATAATGTTATTTTACAGTGCCGACCTTCACTATTAAAACATCTTCCATCGACTTCCACCCATCGCGGCATAGTGTAACCGAATTATAAAGCTGAAGCTCACAGAAGTTTGGGGAGAGTGATATTTGGGCCGCTTTTACATATCTAACTGTAAACAATAGACTTAGCGTTTCCAAGACTGTCCAGCCTAGGCACTCAGAGCCTGGATGCCGGTGATCAATTCAGCTGCCGATTTGGATTGCAGATAAGTTCCAAGGCTGTCAGTAACGGCCCGGCATGTCTTACGCCGGGAGCTTGCCGCCTGAACAGCCGCGCAAACCCATTTCCGCGAAGGGGTCTCCGCGATCGCTGCGGGGGGGGGGGGGGGACAAAACTGTTGCCAAGAACCGATGCAACTCGTAATCTTCACCGTCGGCGGTGCCGACCGGTGTGATTGATGCTCACAGGCAAAAAAATCCTGATGATCGACGATGACGTCAACCTGGTAGGCGTCTTCCGGAAAGTGTTCGAAGCCAAGGGGTTTGAATTCGCGGAGGCGTATTCGGCCTCCGAGGGGCTCGAGAAAATCAAACAGGTGGGTCCTGATTTGATCATTCTCGACGTCATCATGGAAGACTTCGTGGCCGGGTTTCGCATTGTCACTGAATTGCGGGCCGGCGAACCCGGCTCGGCTTACAGCGCCTTTGCCGAAGTGCCCATCCTTATGCTGACCAGCGTGACGTCACGAGCCAACGTGGATTTCTCCAATAGAGTAGGCACGGCCCTGCTCCCGATTGACGCTTTCATTGAAAAGCCGGTAAAGCCGGATGTCCTGCTGGCCAAAGTACAGGAGCTGCTGGAGCCGGACTCCGCCGGCCACGAAGGTCAGGAATAACCGGCCGTACTGTCGCCCGTCCGTTCTTGTCGATCTGCCGCAGGAGCGCTGTCCGTGTACGGTCAGGCGGGGATTGTGAATACGAACCTGGCCCAGTTGCCGGGTTCGGATTCAGCCCATACCCGGCCGCCGTGTTTTTCGATTATCTGCCTGGTCACAAACAGGCCCAGCCCCGTGCCCGGTCTGGTATCTTTCTGCGCGGTCCCGAATCGGGAAAACTTGGTGAACATGGCCTCAGCTTCGTCCGGACTGAAACCGGGTCCTTCGTTCAGGATGCTGAACTTCAGGAACCCGTCGCCGGCGTCCCGGCCCGTCTCAATCGAGATATGTCCCCCTTTCTTACCGTACTTGATGGCATTCGACAGGAGGTTCTGAAATACCGATGTCATCAGGCCGCGGTCACAGGTGGCCTGCAATTCCGGGGGAACGCTGCACGAGAGGTGCATGTTGTTGTCGGCCGCCATCTCCGCAAGGCGCTGAATCACGGGGTCTATGATCTCGGCGCGCACCGGGACAGTCCCCGGTTGCAGCCTGAACTCACCTTCCTCGATACGGCTCAGGTTGAGGTAGTTGGCGATGGTGCCACTGAGGTAGTCGGCGCTGTTGGACGCCGCCTTGAGCACCGACTCCTGCTCTTCGGTCAGCGGTCCGAGGATTCGACCTCTGACGGATTCGAGCGCAAAGACTATTGAGGCCAGGGGTGACTTGAGTTCGTGGGTAACGAATCCGAGCATTTCCAGGTATGCACGGTTTCGCTCGTCGGCCTCGAGGTACGCCTTTTTCAGAGCGACGGAGGTTTCCTGCAACTCCTTGTTGTGCACCTCCAATGACCGGGCCATGGAATTGAGCGAATCAGCCAGCTCGACCATCTCCAGGCTCCCCCCCTTACCTTCCACGCGAGTGTCCAGCTTTCCCGCCGAGAGCTTGCGTGTGGCCTCGACGAGTCTCAGGATGGGCCGGTGAAGATTGGCTGAGAAGTAGAACGCGAGTCCGGTGACCAGCAGCAGGGCCAGCACGCTGATGCCGAGGAACTTCACGGCTAGGTTCCACTTGTAGTCGAGGTACTTCTGTTCCAACAGGCCGACGTACAGAATCCCGACCGTATTTCCCCCGGGGTCCCGTATGGGGTCATAGGCCGAGAGGTACCAGACGTCGACCACGAAGGCCCGGTCGCCGAACCGTTCGCCCTTCTCGAGCACCTTGGCGTAGACCTCATCGGAGACTCTCGTGCCTATGGCGCGGGTAGCCCCCTGGCGCACCACGTTGGTGGCGATACGGACGTCCCACAGGAAGATGGTGACGGTCCCGAGCGGTTTGCCCTTGTAGAGTTCATCGCCGAACACGGCGTCGCGAATCCTGTCGACCAGGTCGAACTTGCGATTGAGCAGGATTCCTCCGTACATGGCGCCGACGACCACCGAACCGGGCCCCACTATGGGGACGGCCGCCTGCAGAGCCATGCCGCGCTCTTCGAAGATCCGGTCGGTGGGCCGGGCGCGCTCGGTCCGGACAAGCGGGATGTAGGCTCTCTCGACCAGCCGCCCGCTCTCCAGGGCCAGGTCCTCCCTGGTGAGAAGGACTGTCCCGTGATTGGCCTCACCGCGCAGGGCGCGATCGATGAACTCATCTCGACGGATCAGGGCGTTGCCGGAGGCCTGACTCGGAGGTCCGGATACCAGCACTCCGTTACTGTCGACCAGCGACAGGTAGTCCAGCCCGTGTTCCTGCATAAGCGAGGCCAGTTCGGAGGCGACACTTACTGCCGGTGCCTGACCCGTGAGAACTCTTCTGGGGCCGTCCCGTTGTGATGCATCGTAGAGCGCCGTCTGCAACAGCGCGCTTTCCTCGGCATAGGCGGCCCAGGCGGAGTTGAGGTCCATCTGCACTTTGAGCTTGGCCTCTTTCACGACCGTTTCCGAGATGAAAGAGAGTCCGGCGTAGATGGTGAATCCGCCCATGAGGGCCACCACCAGCGTGTAGCCCAGAAGGAGAGTTGTGCGATGACTCAATCTCATGTCATGCTCTTTGCGTAACGGATGGCGCCGTTCCCGACTCACTTGCGTTTCACCAGGCAGCTCCAGATCGTCTCTTCCAGTTGTTCCCGGGCTGACCTGGCCGGTTCGATGGCCGCGGGAGCCTCGGAAGGCCCGCGCTCCCCCCGGAGTTCGTGCAGGCGAAGCTGGTGTTGCTGTTCTATTTCATCGATGCCGAATTCCAGCGGCATGCTGACGAAATCATAGATCTGGTTGACAAACGGCCTCAGATCCTCAACTCGCCGCAGACGCTCGATGGTTGTCCTGTTCAGTTCGGCCAGCATCCGGGCGGTTTCTTCCGCCGGATAGCCGGCCTCGATGCGCCTCAGGCCCGAGATTTCGAAATAGTCCAGGAGTAACATCTTGTTGCCGGTGTGCACGGACGTCAGAAGCAGCCGGTAAATCAGTTTGAGAAACCAGGTCAGCTCCGTCCTGTCCAGGCTCCGGATGGCGGGATACCGAGTCGCGTCGGCCGGACCTGTAATTTGCTCGATCACCGCCTGGATGATATCGTCCTCCAGACTCGTCAGCGCGGTGTAGATCCGAAGGTTGGGGTGGTCCGTCTCTCGCCGCATGGCCGCAAGGTTGCGAAGACGCCATTCAAGCGGTTCGCTCTTGAGCCGTTCCATGAGAAACGGGAACCGGCGCTCAATAAGATGTCGCGGGTCGGCCGCCCACTGAAGCAGGGAACTGGTCCGGCTGTTCTCGATGTTGAGTTGCCGATCGATATAGCGCTGCATCCAGGGTCGTTCAAACGGCTCGTTCTTCGTTATGTACCCCCAGAGCAGCCTGAGCCGGATGCCGATGCCGCACAGGAACGCCGGCATCAGCATCGGCTTCCGTATCCTGCCGTAGAAGTACCGGAGAGCCAGCGAGAAAAGCTCCCGATGGGTGGTTGAGCCGGGAGTGCTGACAATCAGGACCTCGGCCGGCCCCAGGTGAGCGTGACGCGCCAGGAGGTTGCGGAAGAACGCGACGACGTCGCGGACGTGAATGTAGGGGATGGCCGACTCGCCGTGGCCGGCCAGGATTCCGGCCCGCCAGGAACCGCCGAGCCAGGTCGTCAGGAACGCATACAGCGGCGGATATTCACACCAGTCGCTGAAGACGGCGCCCAGCCGCACGATGCAGGAGGGGGTCGTTCTACCGAACTCCCGCACCATGGCCTCGCCCTGCCGTTTGCTCCACGGGTACAAAAGCTTGCCGTCGGGAGGCGAGGCCTCGTTAACAACCTCGTCTTTTTTCGGGAAAGAGCAGGCGGCCACGGAACTGGCGAACACAAAGAGCTTGAGATTCAAGCTGGCCGCCAGGTCGAGAATGTACCTTGTGCCTTCAACGTTTGTCCGCCGGTATTCCGGTCGCTTTTTGCCGGTGAAATCATAATATGCGGCCAGGTGGATCAGGTAGTCGGCTCCCCCGGCCGTGGCGATTTCACGAAAGGCCCTGGCTATGCCTGCAAAGTCGGCGATGTCGGCGCGGATCCAGGCGATGTTGGCGTGCACCGGCGCATTGCACTCGTGCTGGGAACGTCGGGCAATGGCAAAAATGCGGTATTCACTCTTCAGGTCATCGAGCAGGTGACGACCGACGAATCCGGACGCGCCGGTGATGACTATTGAAGGCAGTCTGCCCGTCATGGCTGGTCACCGATCTGTTGTGTTCCGGCGGGCCCGGCTCGTTGCTGCGGGACACCGCCGTTCCCGTTTCGCTTTGACGCAAGAGACCTGAGCGTGGCAGGTTGTCAATATCTCAGGAGGACTGCTCGCCTCTGTAGTAGGCCAGACAGGCCCATAGAATCAGCGACCCCATCATGCAGTCGCCGATGCCTGATCCCAGCACCATCCAGACCCGGTCTACGAAGAGGTAGTAGGCAAAGAGGAAGATCGTGGCCATGAACTTGGCCACAATGGACAGCACGACCAGGCCGCGAAACCGGCCAGGATCGGACGCCCCCAGCCCGTAGGCAACTGCCAGGACGAGGTGGAAAACGCCTCCCTGAACCGGAAAGAATCCTTCGCTGTAAACCTGAAACCCGAAGAACGGCATGGCTGCCGCGGGAATGAAAATCAGGCTCAAGCCAACCAGGATCGAATGGATGGCCACCAGCCACAGTACCACGACAAGACGCTTTCGGGCGGACAGGTTCATCTTCATGGGCCGACTTCTGACTCTACGACCGTGTACTCTCTATCGGATGCTCGCAGGCTATGTTGAGTCTGGCGCGAACAGCGCCCGTTCAGGCGAAACAGCGAGCACCACGGTCAAGATATGCTTCGTCCACAGGGCTTGTCAACTTGGTGGTGCTCCCGAGGGGGGGCTGGACTCGCGGGACGATCAGGCGCTTGCGGGACTCTCCAATACCGGCCCTCCCGACCGTGCAGAAGCGCTGACAGTCTGTCCGTAAGGGTATGACCAGCATAGACTTGCGGTCGTACGTCCGTGCGCTCCGCTGCTCCTTATGCGTAACCCCTTTCTGGCCACGGAAGATACGGTGAATAATGGTGAACAATGTCGATAAGGTGGGTCAATGCCTTGCTATGAAAAGCCGATACGTAGATTGAACAACCTGCACCGGCATCTTCACAAGCCGTAAGCTGCCGACCTGTTCAATAGTGCCGCTCCGAAGGCTGATGAGGATTAATTCGCGTGGTCAACGAACATGAGGTAATCACTCTCCTGCTCGGCTTGGGTGTCCTTGCCTTCGTGTTGAGGAATCGCTTTGTCTTCAGAGGCCAGCCCGCCTTTCGGATCCTGATTTCCTGCTTTGTTGTCCTGTTGGCCGGCTGGTTTTTGACCATTGCCGAGCAGTTCGTCTGGCACGCGACGCTTAACGCCCTCGAACACATTTGCTACGCTGGTAGTTCCGTTCTGGCGGCTTTCTGGTGCTGGAAGGTCTTTGCCAGGGAGGCGGTTTGATGTCGCTGCTGGCCGGGATTGCCGACGTGGTGGCGATTGGCGCTCTGCTGGCAGGCCTGGTCCTGTTCCTGCGAGGCTGGCGCAGGGCCCTGCGAACCGACGCGAAGCTGGTGGCCCTGGTCCTGGTCGGCCTGGGACTCTTTCTGCAAATGAGCACCATCCTGGCCTGGTGGGGAATCTCATCGCGGCTGGAAGCCTTTGCCGAACTCGGCACTGTCCTCGTGCCGGTGCTGTTTGCCTGGTTCGTATATGCGCTTTTGCAGGCTGCCGCGCAGCGGGACCTGCGGGAAAGCGAGGAGCGCTTCAGGCTTCTGGCCGAGCTGTCACCGGATGCCATCGTGGTGCACCGCGACGAGCGCATTGTCTTTATCAACCAAGCGGGTACCCGGATGCTGGGTGCCGACTCCCCCGCAGATCTCATTTCAACACCCATACTGGACTTCATTCCCCCCGATTTTCGCGACCTGGTCAGGCGGCGCATTCCGTACATACAAGAGACCCGGGCCTCGGTGCCGCTTCAACGGCAAAAATTGATCAGCCTTGACGGCCGCACGGTGGACGTAGAGGTGGCGTCCACCTGTCTGACCTATGCCGGGACACCGGCCGTGCAATCCGTCGTCAGGGACGTCACGGAGCGCAAGAGGACTGAGGAGGCGCTCAGGGAGAGGGAGGCGCATATTCTCTCGATCATCGAGAGCCTGCCGTTTGATTTCTTTGCCCTGGACGGTGACGGTCGGTACACACTTCAGAATTCCACGTGCAGGAAGCACTGGGGCGACGCCGTCGGAAAGCGCCCTGAAGACCTTCCCGTCAGCGACGACGTGCACGCCCTCTGGGCGCGCAACAACGAGCGTGCCTACGCGGGCGAGACGGTCGAGGGCGAAGTAGAGTACGAGATTGGGGCCGAGAAGGTACATTGCTACAATATCATTGCGCCCATTCGTTACCAGGGGCAGGTCCGGGGCATTCTCGGCGTCAACATGGACATTACCGAACGGAAACGTGCCGAGGCGGCGCTCACCGAAAGTCAGCGTGCTCTCAGCACGCTCATGAGCAACCTCCCCGGTATGGCGTACCGGTGCGCCAACGACCGCGACTGGACTATGCAGTTTGTCAGCGACGGATGTAAGGAACTGACCGGGTACGAGCCGGCTGAACTTGTTGGCAACAAGGTCGCATCGTACGCCCAACTGGTTCATGAAGACGACCGGGAGGACATCTGGAACGGCGTGCAGGAAGGCCTGGCGGAACATCTGCCGTTCCAGCTTGCCTACCGCATTCTCACGAAGGCCGGAGACGAGAAGTGGGTCTGGGAGAGAGGGCGCGGTGTTTTCTCCGACGACGGTGCGTTGACGGCCCTGGAGGGGTTCATCACTGACATCACGGAGCGCAGACGCGCCGAAGAAGCGCTGCGGGACAGTGAACAGAAGTTTCGTGAAATCGCTGAACGGGCTCCGGAGGCCATTTACGAAGCCGACAGCGACGGCGTTATCAAGTATGCCAACCGGCAGGCGTTCGCCTACTTCGGTTACACGCTCAAGGAGCATGAAGCCGGGCTGAACGTACTTGATATGGTCGCTCCCTCGGATCGCGAGCGGGCGAAAAGGAACTTCTACCGTATGCTGGCCGGGGAACGTCTGGGGACCCGCGAGTACACCGCCCGTCGGAAAGACGGCACCACCTTCCCCGTGACCATCCATTCCAGTCCGGTTATTCGCGACGGCAAACCGGCCGGAGTCAGGGGGCTGATTATCGACATCACCGACCGTAAGCGTCGGGAAAAGGAACTGCTCAAGGCGCAGAAACTCGAGTCAGTCAGCGTTCTGGCCGGAGGTATCGCCCACGATTTCAACAATCTGCTTACCGGAGTTCTCGGAAACATCTCTCTGGTAAGAATGGAACTGGACAAAGATACCGAGGCCTCCGAATGGCTGGAAGAAGCTGAGCAGGCGGCACTGAGGGCACGGGACCTGACTCAGCAACTGCTGACGTTCGCCAGAGGCGGGGAGCCGGTAAAGAAGGTTGCAGCTATTGACAGAGTGGTCAAGGACTGCGTGCACTTCGCTCTGCGCGGGTCAAACGTCAGGCCGGAATTCTCGATCGGAGACGATCTGTACTCCCTGGAGATAGACACGGGCCAGATAAGTCAGGTTCTGCACAATCTGGTCCTGAACGCCGACCAGGCCATGCCCGACGGCGGCACAGTCACGGTGTGTGTCGAAAACGTCACTGTGCCGTCGGGCAGCCATCTGCCCCTGGAACCCGGGCGATATGTCAGGCTGACGGTCAAGGATGAGGGTGTCGGCATCCCCCAAAAGCACCTTCAAAGGATCTTCGACCCGTATTTCACAACCAAGCAGATCGGCAGCGGACTCGGACTGGCCTCCAGCTATTCCATTGTCAATAAACACGGCGGGCACATCGAAGTGGAATCAGAACCGGGGGCGGGATCCGTCTTCCGGATCCTCCTCCCGGCTTGCGAGGGCGGGCAAGTCACGTCCAACGACGCCGGAGACGAGGGTGAGTGCGATGGATTCTCCGGTGCCGGCCGCGTGCTGGTGATGGATGATGAAAGCTCGGTGCGCGAACTGACCAGACGGGTGCTCGGCAAGTACGGTTACACGGTCGATTGCACCGATGACGGGAGCCGGGCGGTGGAACTTTACAAGCGGGCCAGGAACGGCGGTCGGCCGTTCGACGTGGTCATCCTTGATCTCACCGTGCCCGGGGGCATGGGGGGCAAGCAGACCATTGCCGAACTTCGCCGAACGGATCCTGAGGTCAGGGCGATAGCCTGCAGCGGGTACTCCAACGATCCGGTGATGGCCAATCACCGGGCTTTTGGCTTTGACGCCGTGGTCGCCAAGCCGTACGTCCCTGATGAGCTTGTCCGAGCGGTAAGGGAAGTGACGTCAAAACCGGCACGTCCGGCGGCCACGTGAACGGCAGTTAGAGGATAAACGCCGCAAGCGGCCGAGAATACCGGGTCGGGGGCGGGGCTGCCAGCGTCCGGCCGACGCTGAACGCACCGCGCGCTACAGCTCGATCACCTGATCCAGGGTCGGACTTACACACTCCCAGCCTCGTTCCGAGCGCAGGTGCTCCACCATCGCCTGAGACTGTGACTCTTCACCGTGCGTGACAAACACCGTCTTCGGCGCTGCCGTCACCGGTTCCAGCCAGTGTAACAGTTCGAGGTAGTCGGCATGGCCTGACAGCCCGTGCAGTTGCCTTACCGCGGCTTTGACCTCCACCGGCTGTTTGTGAATGTAGATAGTCCTCTCACCTTCGGTCAGCTTTCTTCCCAGGGTACCCTGGGCCATGAACCCAACGAGTGCAACGGTGGTGTTGGGATCGGGCAGACGGTTGATGAGATGGTGCATTATACGCCCGCCGGTCAGCATACCGCTGGCGGACATAATGATCGCCGGACCCTTGAGTCTGTTCAGCAATTGAGAAGACTTACGCTTGCGGTGCAGGAACACGTTCCTGCCGTTGATGGCGCATGCCGGGCCGCCAAGCCTGTGCAAATCCACGGAGTGATACGCGTGGTACTTGCAGTAAATGTCGGTGACGGAGATCGCCATCGGTGAGTCAATATGAATGTCTATCGGCGGAACCCGCTTTTGCTCTATGAGTTCGTTAATCAGGTACGTTACCTGCTGGGTCCTGCTGACGGCAAAGGCGGGGACCAGCAGAATTCCCTTTTTCTGAACGGCATCGTTGATCATTTGCTCGAAGGCGGCGTAGGGGTCTTCCGGGGCATGGATCCTGCCGCCATAGGTCGATTCGCACACGAGGTAGTCACACTGCGGCGGTTCGGCGGGGTTGGCCGTCAGGGGATTGCCGTACCGCCCGACGTCGCCCGAGAACAAAATGGTGACCGTCCTGTCACCGTCGTCAGCCTCCACTTCCACGCAGGCGGCGCCGAGGATGTGGCCGACGCCGTGAAGCCGGAACCTGATGCCGTTACTGACCTGGGTCCAGGTCAGAAACGGGACGGGCGCGGACCTGGCCAGCGTCTTCTGAGCGTCATCGGTCGTAAACAGCGGCAGAGCGACCCCGTGTCGGGACAGTTTCTTCTTCGTCCGGTACGCGGCGTCTTCCTCCTGGATATGGGCGGCGTCAAGCAGCGAGATGGCCGACAGGTCGGCCGTCGGCGCGGTGGAATAGATCTGTCCGCCGAATCCGTCGCGGACCAGCCGTGGCAGGTACCCGATATGGTCGATGTGCGCGTGAGTCACTATCACGGCACCGACAGCGGTGGGGTCGAATTGCATGGGAGCCCAGTTGCGCAGCCGGAGTTCTCGCGCCCCCTGGAACATGCCGCAGTCTATAAGGATACTCTGATCGTTGACCGTCAGGCAGTATTTAGATCCGGTGACGGTGCCTGCGGCACCGTGGAAGGCAAGCTGAATCAAGTTGTGGGTCCTTTATATTGCAGGGTGTGCCTGTAGTCGTGTTGCCAATGACGGCGGGCGGTGACGGACGGTTTCTGGCTGCCGGGCAGGGGGTTGGCATCATTCGGGGCCCAGGGCGTGAGCCGGACGGTGTCCGTACTGTCGTACCGGGTGAGGTGTCTGGTCGGCCGGCACGAGCTCGTCCAGCCAGTAAGCGTCGTCGTCCCGATGAAAGATCATGAAGCGCTCCTCATCCGCCTCATTCTTGGCCCGGTGGTAGCGAAGGTATATGCGATCGCCCGTAAGTCCCACCATTTCAATCTTCCCCGAGGCGTGGGACATGACCAGGCGTGCCCGCTTGGCCAGGCCGCTTACTTTCTTCTTGGCTTCGACGAAGGCCAGGTAGGTCGCCACGAGCGTCAGTGCGAACGGCTTGTTACCCTCGGTGGGGCGACATTGGAAGAAGTAGTACGGCGGCGCGCCGACAAACGAGAGTCTGCGCATCAGATCCGCCAGCACGTGCGGGTCGTCGTTGATGCCTTTGACGATGGGCGTCTGGTTGACCATGATGACACCGGCGCGCCGCAGCAGGTCCAGGGCAAAGATGGCCGGCTCGCTTAACTCCTGCGGGACGTTGAAGTGCGCCATGATATAGATGCGCCTGTGCCGGGTGCTGTATCGCGAGAGCATGGGCAGGAGATCCGCGTCGTTGATTATGCGATACGGGTTGATGGCCGGCATCTTGGAGCCGATGCGGATAATGCCCACGTGGTCGATCTTGCGGAGCGGGCGGAGAATGTTTTCCAGGCGGCGGGTGGACATCAGCAGCGGGTCGCCGCCGGTAAGCAGGACGTTGGTTACCTGCATGTTCTTCCGAATGTACTCTATGCCTTCCGCGACGTCATTTACGACTTCCTCGTTTTCGTCCATGAACAGGCGTTTGCGAAAACAGAAACGGCAGTACGCGCCGCAAATCTCGTTGCAGAGCAGGAGCACGGTACGGGGATACTTGTGCTGGCACCCGGGCGCAACGTAGTTGGTTTCCTCGTCGGAAGCATCGAGCTCGCCGAAGGATTCCAGCTCACCGGTAGTGGGGATCACGATCTTCCTGATCGGATCATCCGGGTCTTCCCAGTTTATCAGCCTCAGGTAGAAATCGTTGGCGCGAAACTTGTATTTCTGGGCCACCGGGGCCAGCTTCCGATGATCCTCAGGCGACAACTGCTCCACCTGGTCCAAGGACCGGATGTATTTGACGCTTATCATCGTGTTTCTTCCCTGCTCGGCGATTTAACCACGGTGGCTAGCTAAAAGATGATGGGGGTTACAGAACCCCGACCCGGATTTCTTGTCGGAGCCGTCCAGAGAAACTTAAGGCCTTGCCTCTCAACGCCATAGTATGTCAAATAGGGGAATCGTTGTCAAGTCTCAAACTGATCCCGCCGTCGGCGCAGTTTCGACGTCAGTCCGGCCGTTGCAGGCTGTTGACCGACGGCTGCCGAAAGCGGGGGTCCTGAGCCTTAGTCCTTGCCAGGTAATCTCTTAGCAGCGCCGTTACTCTCCCTGACAGCAGTACGGCGCCGAGCAGGGTGGGAATTGCCATAAGGGCAAAACAGGTATCGATGATGTTCACTACGGTAGCCTGGCCAAGCCAGGCGGCAGCCGGAAAACTCAGCAAGTACACGTACACGTACTTGCCGCCCAGCCTGATGCCGAACAGGTACTTGGCGCATTTCAGGCTGTAGTATGAGTAGGAGATCATGGTCGAAACCGAAAACAGGACAATAATCAGCGTCAGGGTATACCGGCCGATCTCCCCCATGGCGGAGGTAAAGGCGGCCAGGGTGACGAGGACCGCTTCCGAATCGCCCTGGAGCTGACCGCTCAGGACACCGGAACTGAGGATGACCAGCGCGGTCAGTGTGCAGACGATGTTGGTGTCCAGGAAAGGCCCCAGCATGGCGATGAGGCCTTCGCGGATCGGTTCCTTCGTCTTGGCTGCGCCGTGCGCCATCGGGGCCGTGCCGACCCCGGCCTCGTTGGAGAAGGCGGCCCGCTTGATCCCGGTCCTCATCACCTCGGTAAAGGCGATGCCGGCTCCGCCGCCCAACACCGCCTCCCCGCCGAAGGCGTTCCTGAAGATCGACAGGAGAACGTCCGGAATCACGGCGAAGTTTGAGACAATGATAAACAGGGTTGAGACGAGGTACAGGATGAACATCGTCGGCACGACCCTGGAGGTCACTTTTCCCACGCGGGTGATCCCGCCGAGAATGACTATCCCCACGAGGACCATACAGACAAGCCCGACCACGAGGCGGTGGGTGCCGTAGTCGTTGTGCAGCAGGATGGACAACTGGTTGACCTGGAACAGGGACAGGCACCCGATCATGCCGCAGACGGCGAACATAATGGCCAGTGGTTTGAAGTGCCGGCCCAGGCCCACCTCGAGGTAGTACATCGGCCCGCCCTGGTCTATTCCCTGCTCGTCTTTTTTTCGGTACAGCGTGGCCAGGGTGCAGGTATAGAACTTGGTCGACATACCGACCAGTCCGGCTATCCACATCCAGAAGATGGCGCCGGCACCGCCGAGTGAGATGGCGATAGCCACGCCAGCGATATTACCCATGCCGATCGTCGCCGACAGGGCCGACGACAGCGCCTGAAAATGACTTATCTCGCCCGGATCGTCGGGGCGGTCGAACTTGCCGCGAAGGATGTCAATAGCGTGGCGTATAGCCGTGAAGGGGAGAAATCTACTGGCAACGGTGAAGAAGGCACCCGATCCGACCAGCAGGTAGACCAGCCAGGGCCCCCACATCCAGTCCACGGCGGTCACCCAGAAGTTGTCAAATGCTTCCAACCAGATCCTCGAGTTGCTCTACCGCCGGTTTACAGGGTGCCCGGTTCGCCGGCCGCGATCAATTCACATACGTTAAGCGGCGTCTGGCTACCAATTACGGATGCTGACTCGCCGTTGGCAAGCGCTAAACCCGGCCGGTCGGTCGGGCAGGCGGCGTTCGGCATCTCACCGCCGGCTTGTTTGTCCGCCAGCCGAGGCGGAATTGCTTGTCTGCCGCCGACCTGTATGGCATATTGACCGGTAGGCCCGAACCGCAATCTTTGCAGCCACTGATATACAGGTATGTTGAAGCTGATCGGCACTGATGGTGAGAAGTACTATGCCTGGGACCTGTCCCCGGGCCGGTACAGGATCGGCCGTACATCCGAGTGCGACCTCAGCATTCCGCACGCTACGGTGTCACGATCCCATGCCGAGTTGTACGTTTTGCCCGACGGCCGGCAATGTTTCGTGACGGATCTTGGCAGTCACAACGGCACGCTGGTTAACGGAGTCCGGCTGTCCGAGCGGACGGCGGCCAAGGCCGGCGATAGTATCGTATTCGGCCGGGCCGAACTCCGGCTTACTTCCGATCAGGAGGAAACGGTGCGGTCTTCACACCCTACCGGAACCGTGCTCTCCGACCTGGACCCGAAAAAATCCGTGTACCTGTCGATCAACGAGGCGCTCAAGCCTCTACCCTCCAAGGTGACCGACCTTCCGGGCCTCCTGCCCACGCTCTCGGAGATGGCCCGTTTGCTGTTGCCGCACGAGCCGCGAGAAGTAATGCTTCAGAAATCGCTGGAACTGGTATCGAGAGTCATTCCCGCCGAGCGGCTGGCCGTGCTGTTTACGTCCGAGGATGACCGGGAGATATATGCCGCCGCTACCCTGCTGCCCGGAGGGAAAGACCCGGGCACGTTTACGCTGTCAAGGACGATCGTGAACGACATCCTTACGGAGAAGAGCGCCGTAGTGATAAGCGACCCCCAGACTGACCCCCGCTACGCGCTGCAGCAGTCAATCGTCGCCTCCTCTGTCAGGTCGGCCATGGCCGCACCGCTGTTCGACGAGGGCAAGGTGCTGGGTATCCTTTACGCCGACACCACCAATCCGATGCATCGATACGACGACGACTACCTGCGGCTGCTGGCCACGTTCGGCAATATCATCGCCTCGCGCCTGCTTAGCCACACGCTGCTTCAGGAGCGGGAAGAAAAGCGGGTGATCGAGGCGGAGTTGCGGCGCGCCTCACAGATCCAGCAGCGTCTGCTGGTGTCGGGTTGTCCCCGGCTGCCGGGGTACTCGGTTTACGCTTTTCAGGAGCAGTGCCGGATGGTCGGGGGCGATCTGTACGAGATGGCCACGCTGCCGGACGGGCGGTTTCTGTTCCTTGTCGGTGACGTGAGCGGCAAGGGGATGGGGGCGGCCTTGCTGATGTCGAATATCCTTGCGTCCTTCAGGATTCTGTACGGCGAGGAGGATTTCGATTTGCACCAGGCCATGCTGCGGGTCTCCCGGCAACTGTACGTGTACAGTGACTCGGATGACTTTGCCACCATGTTCGCGGGCCTTCTGGACCCGGCCGCTAACAGGCTGACATACATCAACGCGGGCCATAACCCGCCCCTGATTGTGGGGCGAGACGGTCTCCGGCGGCAACTGGAAGCTTGTGGTATCATGATAGGGGCCTTTGATTTCGATGACTGGCAGCCGGCGGTCGTGGATGTATCCCCCGGCGACGTGCTGCTCGTGTACACAGACGGCGTGACTGAGGCCGAGCGCGGTGAAACGCAGTACGGCGAGGAACGGATGACCACCGTGCTGGTCAAGGCGGCCGAGAGTTCGCCGAAAGATATCGCCCGTATGCTGATCGAGGACATACGGGATTTCGCCCAAAACACGCCGCAATCTGATGATATTACGATGTTGCTGTTAAAGAGAGATACATGATGCTCAAACCGGGTCAGACTGTCGCTCATTTTGAGATTGTTCGGCAACTCGGTGCCGGCGGGATGGGGGAAGTCTACCTGGCCGAGGACAAGAAGCTTGCCCGCCAGGTAGCTCTCAAGACTGTGGCAGAGGGTGTCTTTGAGGACGCCGAGCGGCTTGAACGCTTCCATCGCGAAGCGAGGACGGCCGCCCGGATATCCCATCCCAACGTCATGGCGATTTACGATATCGGCAGCGTTCGTGATGTAACGACCGGCCGGGACGTGAATTACATCGTCATGGAGTACGTCAAAGGGCGACCGCTGGGAGAGTATCTGGACGTCAACAAGCCGGAGTTACCCAAGGTCGTGCGGCTGGCGGAGAAGATCGCCGCCGGGCTGGCGGCCGCCCACCAGATGAACATCGTCCACCGCGACATTAAGATGGACAACATCCTTGTCGACGAGGGCGGCAAACCGAAGATACTGGATTTCGGTCTGGCCAAGCCGGTCGAGCCTCTGCAAATGGAAGGTGCGGGCGAAAAAGAGCAGACTATCTCCCAGGAGTTGACAAAGGCGGGGAAGATTCTCGGCACCGTCAAGTACATGTCACCGGAGCAGGTCCAGGGTAAACCCGTTGACCACCGTTCGGACGTCTTCTCGTTCGGTATCCTTCTGTACAGCATGTGCACCGGTGAGTCTCCGTTTGCCGGCAGGACACAGGTATCCACGATGGCCAAGATTCTCGAGGTGCGTCATGAGTCGCCCCGGGCCGCCAACGAGGACTTCCCGGTGGAACTGGAGCGGATCATTGACAAGTGCCTGAGCAAGGATCCGGATGATCGGTACCAGGACACTCGTGATCTGGTGGTCGACCTGAGAAACCTTCGGCGGCAGTACGATTCCGGCGTGACCGGCGCCATCTCCGTGGTGACCGATCGAGAGCTGGCGCGTCAGAGGTCCGCCGGTACAAGGCCCTGGTGGGGGAGGGCAATCGTGTGGGCCCCGATTGTGATCGTGACGGTGGCGTTGCTGAGCATGCTGGTCTGGTTCTTCAGAGAGTCCGGGCCGGGTACGGCCGCCGCCGGTCAGAGCAGCCTGGCCATTCTCGGGTTTGAGAACAAGACGGGTGACGCCGAACTCGACTGGCTCGAAACGGGGCTGCCCGAAATTCTCCTGACGGATCTTTCGCGCAGCCCGAACCTGCGGATTATCGGCCGGCAGCGCATCCTGGAGAGCTTTCCCGCCGATAAACAGACTTCGTACACGTTCGAGGACTGTGTGCAGGCTGCCCGGTCGCTGGGAGCCGACGAGCTGCTTTCCGGTTCGTTCTTCAAACTGGGCGAGTTGATTCGAATCGACGCCCGGTTGGAGGATGTCGGCACCGGGAGGATAATCCTGGGGGAGAAGGTCATTGGGCCGGATCCGTTCGTTTTGGTGGACAGTCTGACAGCCAAGATATCCGCCCAGCTTAACCTCACCCGGGCCGATACGACCCGCCCGTTCGCGTTGTCGCCCGACGCATTCAAGCAGTACCATCTGGGCATGGAGCTCTTCAGGTCCGGCCTTTTTGATGAGGCTGTCGCCAAGTTCAACGAGGCGTTGGCTATCGACTCGACGTTTGCCCTGCCATACATGAGAATAGCGCAGGTTCACGTTTCGCAGGGACATCTGGCCGAAGCTGCCCGATACTTGCGGCTTGCCAAATCGTTCGAGCAGAAGTTGCCGCTCAGCGAGCGCAGCCTGTTGGACGTGTACGCCGACATGTGGCTGAACATCAACTACGACCACGCCTTTGCCAAGCTGAAGTCGATGCTTCGGGATTACCCGCAGGACGCCGAAGTCCGCACTCTGTACGCGGTGCTGGTGAACGCTTTTCAGCGAGACACGGTGACGGCTTTCGCGCACCTCGACACAGTGCTCATGACGTACCCGACCTCCAGGTCGGCTCTGGGTCGATATGCCGAGATGTACGAGGAATACGGTGACTATGGCAAGGCAATTGAGTACACGCAGAGACTCCTGGCCGTTATTCCCGACTCTCCCTTCCCGCAGTTGCGCCTGGTGGAGTTGTACAGTCGGCAGGGCCGACAAGAAGAGGCGGCGGCTATCTGCGAGGGCCTGCTAAGCAGGTTCCCGTCTGATCCCCGGCCCGTTCGTCTGTTAAGACGGCTGTCGATTCTCCGGCGTGATTTTGCAACCAGCCGAAGGTACGTCGAATTGCTCAGGCAACAGAATCCGGATGATCCCTATCTGCTGGCCGAGTACTACGGTCATCTGGCCAACCTGTCCGATTGGGGTGGCAGGTTCAGCCAGGCGATGAGCTATCGGCTCGCGGCCCTCGACCATTGCATAGCTACGGCGGATTCAATGCTTGTGTTCAGTGTGCTTAACGACATAGCCAATGCCTTCAGGCATTATGGCATGCCGGATTCCGCGCTCGGATACAGCGCCCGGGCCTTTGAATGGGCCGTACCCTATAACCAGTTCTCTTATGCTATTGACCTGGTGGTGGCGGACACGGCCAATGCCGCCAGGGCACGACCCATTAGCAGGAAGGCGCTTGACGACCTCCGGGCACGGGTGCCGAGGGATATCTGGTCCCAGGCCGAACAGGTCGACGTAATCTTCGAGGGTTTTGCGCGGGCGGATACCCCGGCCGTCATCGACGCCCTGCGCCTTCTCATCGAGGAGCAGGCACAGGAAGCCTCGGACAATGTACGAGAGCTCGGCGTCCTCCTTGTTAAGTCAGGCCGGTACGAAGAGGGCAGGCGGGTTCTTGAGCCGTTTCTCTCGGGAGAGTATGAATCATCGTCAGGATGGACCTACCCCTATAGTCTCTACCTGGTCGGGTTGGCCAGCGAAGAGTTGGGGGACACTGGCCGAGCGGTTGAGTGTTACCGGGAGATGCTGACCTATTGGGGCAATCCGGAAATAGAGCTGGAGGAGATCCGCGACGCCCGGGAGCGCCTGAACCGGCTTACCAGTTGACGGCGGGGAATCATCGCAGGAAAGCATCGGGTCGTCCGGCTGAAAAGCGGGACGACTTTCTTGTAACCGCCGACACGGCAAACCGTTGCGCGGCGTTCACCGGGCCCGACCGACAGAATCATTGACAAACTTGGAGAATGTTGTATAGTGTAGAGTCTGGCACATAACTCCGTCTTGAAGGTTGTCATAATGAAAAAGTTAATCCTCTTCACGTCGTTGTCTCTTCTGGCTGCTCTTTCTCAACCTGTGTTCTCCCAATCGCCCGTCTTCACCGGGTGTCCGCCTTTTGTCGAGGGCGGCTACTGCGACTCCCTGGTCTACCAGGTGGTCGCGATTGATCCCTCCGGCGACGATTACGGCAGAAACATACGCTACCATCTCGTCTCCGGGCCGGGGCAGGTAAACGAGAAAACCGGCTTGTGGGTTTTTCATCCCGATCCCGCGGAAGCCGACCCGTACCTCATCAATACCGTTGAGATAGCGGCATCGGCAGGTCAGGATACGACCAGCGGCGACGAGAACTGCACCTTCGGTGTTCGCATACGCAACGAATCTCCGCGCTTCGAGTCATTCTGCGGCGCTCATTTCACGGTGCTGCCGGATGACACCCTCAGGCTTCCCCTGAACGTGCACGATCCCGACGGCTGCGATCCGGTCGTTCTGAAGATATCTGAGGTTACGCCGGAGGTGCAGGGTACGCTGACTCTGGACGCCGCCACCGGTCTGCTCACGTTCGTGCCTGCGTCCGCCGACAGCGGCATGACGTTTACCGTGACGCTGGAAGCCACGGATGGCGTGAACGTGCGAAGCTGCCGCCTGTACTTTGACACCTACCCGCTCAGTCCCGTTCAGCTTCAGATTGAGACCAGTCTGGGTGCCTCGGTCGGGGACACAGTCCAGGTGGCTATTCTGATGAACGCCAGCCCGGTCGAGTTTGGCCTGATTGACCTGGTGGTCAGTTACAACCCGCGTCTGCTTGATTTCCTGGGGGCATCCGGCGGGCCGGCCTTTTTCTCCGAGACCGAAGGCTGTTCCTGGGAGTACTTCCGTTTTTCCGAGCAGATCGTGTCCGATCCGGGTTTTCCTGAGCGGCTCGTCCGGATTCGCGGTGTGGCCGAGAGTCGCGGCCACCCCCCGCACGCGCTGTGCTACCTGCCGGAGGTGCTGCCGGCCGAGTTTGCATCGCTCGAGTTTGCGGTAAGAGACGCCGCGACTCCGCACGTGGGAATAACGCCGATTCGCTTTTTCTGGGCCGACTGCCGGAGCAACCTGCTCTTTTCGCCGAACGGGCAAATCGCCTATTATTCCAGCGTTGTGTACGATCTGCTCGGTTACCCGATCACTCAGGATAGCGTGGTCGTCGGGTACGATGGTGCCGCCGATGTGTGCTATCTGTCGTATCCGGGGTATCGGGAGAGATACCGTCAGGTGGAGTTCTACAACGGCGGCATATCGCTAAAGGGTGGTGGTCCGCCGGCCCCGTACGTTGTGAGGATTGAGCACGAGGCCGGTCCTTACGGCCACGGGGTGATTCAGGGGATGCCCGTCACGCTCGATGTAACGCTCGAGAGTATCGACGCCGGCCACGGGCTCGGCGGTTTCAGCTTTCTGATAGCTTACAACTCCGTGGCCCTGACACTTCAGCGGGTTGACAGCGGTCAGATCTACGAAGATTGCGGTTGGGAGTATTTCTCGTACCGGCACGGCCCCTTTGACAATTGCGGCGATGGTTGCCCGAACGGTATGGTTCAGGTTGTCGGCGTTGCGGAAATCAACAATGGCTCGCATCACCCGGGGTGCGCTGATCCGACCCCATATGTCGACGGGCTGCCGGTAACGCTGGCCGAACTGGTCTTCATGGTGACCAACGACAGGAACTGGGAAAACGCGTTTATCCCCGTGCGGTTCTTCTGGACACAGTGCAGCGACAACCGGCTGAGCAGTGCCGACGGTTTGTGGTCGTTCGCATCCCGCAGGGTGTTTGACTGGGACGGGTACCTGCTCCCGCTCGACACCGCTTTCCCGACCTACGGGGGAGAGGTGCCCGGCTGCGGCTGGGTCGAGTACCCCGGACCATACTCGCTGATAGACTTTTACGGCGGGGGCGTCGACATCATTGGCTGCGATATGGACATCCTGGGTGACATCAACTGCAACGGGATTCAATACGAGATCGCCGATGCCGTTCTGTTCATGGAGTACTTCAAGAACGGCCTGGACGCCTTCGGTCTCTTCGCTGACTATTCGGTCGACGCCTCCGATATCAACCGTGACGGCACCCCTCTTTCGGTGGCCGACTTGGTGCAATTGCTGCGCATCATCATCGGTGACGTCGTGCCGGACCACATCGTCAAACCCTCACCGCATACGGCCTCGTTCAATCCGGACCCGATAACCAAAGTGGTCATTGTCGACACACGTGACACGCTGGCAGCTGTACACCTTGTATTCGAGGGTGAGGAGCACATCGTACCCGGCCCCGGAGTGAGAGGGTTTGACTTTATCAGCGTGTATGATGGTGAAGTAACGCGCGTGCTCATGTCTCCGCCGATCAGCGATCTGTATGCTTCACACTTCGACGGCGGCGTACTCGTCCGGTTTTCCGGTGACGGGGCTTTGATCAGCGCTGACGCTTCTACACAGGGCGGTCGCATGGTTCCGTGCGTTATCGGGGGCTACACGGCCGTCGATGAGGCAGGCTCTGACGGTCTGCCGGAGCAGTTCACGCTGTCGCCGAACTACCCGAATCCGTTCAACCCGGTGACTACGGTGAAGTTCGGCCTGCCGCACGCCTGCCGGGTGAAGCTCGAGATTTACAACATCGCCGGGCAGAGGGTAAGAACGCTCGTGGACGGCGACAGGTCCGCCGGTTATCACGCCGTCTCATGGCAGGGCACGAACGACGCGGGCAATCGGGTGGCCAGCGGGGTATATCTATACCGGATTACGGCCGGTGACTTCGTGCAGTCGCTTAAGATGTTGCTTCTGAAGTAGCCGGGTGTGACTGTCTCTTGAGCCGGTACTCGGCGACTGCGCTGTAGAGTGTTGGTACCACGAAGGTCGTGATGAGCACCACAGTCATCCCGCCGAACGACGGGATGGCCATCGGCACCATGATGTCGGCTCCCTTGCCGGTGGAGGTTATCACCGGCAGCAGGGCCAGGATAGTCGTGGCCGAGGTCATCAGGGCCGGGCGTATCCTGCGCTTGCCCGCCAGTACCGTAGCCTCGCGAATCTCCCTGACGCTGGATGGTTTCTGTGCGCGGAAGACCTGCCTGAGATAGGTCGCGATAATTACTCCGTCGTCGGTGGCAATCCCGAACAGGGCCAGGAATCCCACCCACACCGCCACGGACAGGTTGTATTGGCGTACCTGGAACAATTCCCGAAGGTCAATGCCGAAAATGGAGACGTCCAGAAACCAGTTCTGTCCATACAGCCAGAGCATGAGAAACCCGCCCGACCAGGCCACGAAGACGCCGGTAAAGACGAGCAGGCTGGTCGACACACTCCTGAACTGCATGTACAGGATCATGAAGATGATAACAAGGGCCAGTGGGAGCACGATGCTGAGTTTCTTTTGCGCCCGCACCTGGTTCTCGTAGCTGCCGGCGAAAGTGAAGCTTGCCCCTGAGGGCAAAATCAGTTCGCCGGTTCGGATCTTATCGTTCAGGTAGGCGCGCGCGGTTTCCACGACGTTGACTTCCGAGTGACCGGCTTTCTTATCAAAAATGACGTAGCCGGTCAGGAAGGCGTCCTCCGACTTGATGACCATGGGGCCGCGCACGAACTCTATCTTGGCCAGTTCGATCAGCGGAATCTGGGTACCGTTCGGTGCGGCCACGAAGACGCGGCCGAGGTCCTCGATGCTGGTACGCAGCTCTCGCGGATAGCGGACCCGCACGGGGTAACGCTGCCGCCCTTCGATGGTGGTGGTCAGCCGCTTGCCTCCGACGGCTACCTCGATGACGTCCTGGACCTGCCGGATCGACAACCCGTAGCGGGCGATGGCCTCGCGGTCAATCCTGATTTCGAGATACGGCTTGCCGACAATACGGTCGGCTAGGACGGTCGCCGGTTCGACCGACGGCACCTGCTTGAGCAGCCGTTCGATCTGCAGGCTGACCTCTTCGATTGTCCGGAGATCCGGGCCCTTGACCTTCACGCCCATCGGCGCCCGCATGCCGGACTGAAGCATGACGATTCGGGCCGCAATCGGCTGTAGTTTCGGTGCCGACGTCGTGCCGGTGATTTTGCCCGCCTTGACCAGTTCCTTCCAGATGTCATCCGGCGAGTGAATGTGATCCCGCCACTGCCGGTACGGCTTGCCGTCCTCGTCAGGAATCAGCTCACCCAGCGAATCGCGCACGAACTGTCCGGCCTTGTCATCGTACCGGAACTTGAGTATCCGACCGTCGCCGTCGCTTCGATACTCCTGCCGGTAGTTGATCACGGTTTCGATCATCGAGATGGGAGCCGGGTCCAGGGGACTGTCGATCCGTCCCAGTTTGCCGACTACCGATTCAACCTCGGGGACGGCCGAGAATGCCTTGTCCTGCAATTGAAGAACATCGAGCGCTTCACCGATGGAGGCGTGAGGCATGGTCGTCGGCATGTAAAGGAATGAGCCTTCGTCGAGATCAGGCATGAATTCCCTGCCCAGTCCGGGCAGGGCATGGCTCACGCGGCTGTAAATCGCCGTGGACCGGACGAAGTCCGGCATGAAACCGAATATCCGGTCGAACCCGAGCCAGATGGAGGCACCGAAGAGCACGAGCGACATCGGCAAGAGCAGGAACTGCCATTTGTGGCTCAGGCACCAGCGAAGGATCGGTTCGTAGGCCTTCTGCAGGAGATGAAAGAGGTACAGGATACCTCCGAGCAGCACGGCGACAAACAGGAAGTTGAGCACGAGTCCGTTCTGCACGCCGAGCGGCCGCCAGTGCGACGCCAGCAGAAGCCCAACGACGGTGACTATGAAATAGTTGGCAAGTCCGGGGATGCGCCTGCTCACGGAATTGGGCAACCGCTTCCGTACAAGGACAAATGCGGCGCCCAGGATCAGCAGTGCCCCGGTCCACCAGAAGGACCATACCAGCATGGTAAGTCCGGCCAGTGTCAGCCCCAGGGGAAGCAGCCGCGAGGCCTTCCGACCTTTCGCGCCGCGTCTGAACAGCAGGTGAGCCAGCGGCGGGATGATCGTGAGGCCGATGATCACCGAGGCGATAAGGGCGAACGTTTTGGTATAGGCGAGCGGCGTGAAAAGCTTGCCCTCAGGTCCCGTCATTGTGAATACCGGCAGGAACGAGACGACGGTGGTGGCAATTGCCGTCAGAACGGCACCGCCCACCTCGGAGGACGCCTGCAGGATGACGTCTCTCCGGTTCTCGGTGGGAGCGGCCCCGTCAAGGCGGCGCAGGATGTTTTCCGAGACGACTATGCCGACATCGACGATGGTACCGATGGCGATGGCGATTCCGGAGAGGGCCACGATGTTGGCGTCGACGCCGAACAGCTTCATGGCGATGAACACCGTAAGTACGGTCAGCGGCAACAACCCGGAGACGAGCAGGGACGACCTGAGGTGCATCAGCATGAAGACAACGACTATAATGGTCACCAGAATCTCATCCACGAGCGCCGTGTTGAGCGTGTGGAGGGTCTCGTGAATCAGGCCGGTGCGGTCATAAAACGGAACGATTGTCAATTTCGAGACGGTCCCGTCGGGCAGCTCCTTCTGCGGCAGGCCGGGGGATATCTCCTGGATTTTTTCTTTGACGTTCTTGATAGCGGCCAGGGGATTCTCCCCGTGGCGGACCACGACCACGCCACCGACGGCCTCGGCGCCGCCCTTGTCGAGCACGCCGCGACGGGCAGCCGGGCCGAGGCTTACGTGGGCCACGTCCCTGACCAGCAGCGGAACGTTGTTGCGGACCCGCACCACGGTGTTCTCGATGTCCGCCACACTCTTGATCGACCCCAGGCCCCGGATGACGTATTCGACCCTGTTCATCTCCATCGATCGGGCGCCGACGTCGACGTTCGAGTTTTTGACGGCCTGGAACACCTCGGACAGAGTGATCCCGTAGGTCTTGAGGACGTCGGGGTTGACGTCGATCTGATACTCCTGCACGTGTCCGCCTATGGAGGCGACTTCGGCTACGCCGCCCGCGGATTGCAGCGCATACCTGACGGTCCAGTCCTGGATCGAGCGCAGTTCGTGCAGGTCCCAGCCGCCGGCCGGGCTGCCGTGCTCGTCGCGCCCTTCGAGGGTGTACCAGAAAACCTGCCCCAGGGCCGTGGCGTCCGGCCCGAGCGCCGGTTGCACCTCGTCGGGAAGCGTTCCCGGCGGAAGCGCACTCAGCTTTTCGAGGATACGGGAACGGGACCAGTAGAACTCAACATCGTCCCTGAAAATTACGTAGATGGACGAGAACCCGAAGAAGGAGTGGCTTCGCACCGTCCTGACGCCGGGTATACCCATGAGCGACACGGTCAGGGGATAGGTGATCTGGTCTTCAACGTCCTGCGGCGACCGCCCGGGCCATTCCGTAAAGACGATCTGCTGGTTTTCGCCGATATCCGGAATGGCGTCCACCGGAACCGGGTATCTGGCAATCCCGCCCAGGTTCCAGTCGAACGGGGCGACCAGCATGCCCCAGCCGATCAGGATAACCAGGCCGAACAGGACGATCAGCTTGTTGTCAAGGCAGTATCGTATCAACCGTCCGGTCAGGGTGCGATTGCCGTCCGCATTTGAGTCCGTGTCCCGCAGCATGTGCTATTCCCCTTGAGACTTCACCGGCGGCAGCTCTTTCTTGATGGTGCCGCAACGAAGCATGGCCGCGCCGAAATACGAGTTATTGACGGTATTGGACGTCTGCAGCCAATGCGCCCCCGTGTTGTCGAACGCCATCGGGCAGTATGTCAGGTAGTAGGGGCGGTCGTCGGCATGGCCAAACGCCTCTTGAAGATCTATCATCGCGCTGGACAGTTGCTCGAACCTCGCGCGCGCAGCCGCCAGGTCGCGGGATTCTCCCTCCGTTGCCGCTGTCTGCCGTATCCGGGCGGCAAGAGCCTTCCAAGTTACGTGCGCGCTTTTCTCGAACCCTGCCGTGTTCACCGTGTCTGCCGCTTCTGCCAGCGCGGTCATGGCGTCGAGGGTCGCGCTCAGGTCGTCGGCCGCCAGTGCTTCCTGGACCGCAAAGTAAGCGTTGTAAACCGGCGTGAGCGCATGGATGTCGCCATGATGGCCGCGCGGCGTGGCTCCGGCCGGGTTCATCATGCTTACGCGGCCCTGAAGCTGCAGTTCGCTGTCTATCTTGAAGGACCCGTTGGTCACCACGGACTCGCCCTCGGCCAGTCCGGACTTGACGACAAAGTAATCACCCGCTCTCGGACCGAGTTCGACCTCACGGCCTTCAAAGATGAAGCCGTCTGCGTCCGAGACCTGCACGTAAACGACTGCCCGGGTGCCCGTAAGCAGCGGGGCGGTAACGGGGATGAGCAACGGTGGTTCCGTATCGTTCTCCGGCGGAACAAAGCCGAGCGATTCGGCCGGAACCAGCGGCATGCCGCAAATGTCACACGTGCCCGGGCCGTCCTTGACGATCTCAGGGTGCATCGGGCTGATCCATTTGCCGTGAAGGTCGTCGGCAAGGACGTTGCCGTATTCATCGAGCCGCGGCCGGATGGTGCCGCTGACGAACATGTTCGGCTTGAGCTTGAAGGCGCTGTTGTCGACCACTACGCGCACCTTTACGGTCCGCGTGTCGCTGTCAACGAGCGGGTCTATGAAGGTCACCGTGCCGCTGAAACGTTCGCCCGGCAGCGAAAGCACGGTAAACTCCACCGTCTGTCCGTACCGGACCCAGGTGAGATCGGACTCGTGCACGTCAAGCACAACCCACACCTTCGACAGGTCGGCGATCGTGTAGATCCTCGCGCCCGTTTGCACGTACTGGCCCTCACGAGCGTCCTTCCGGACCACCACCCCGCCTGCCGGCGCATGGATTGTGACGTGATCGGAGGCGGTTTGCGACTGTTCGATCCGGGATATCTGGTCACCGGTCAGTCCCAAAAGCCTGAGTTTCTCCCGCGCGGCTTCCAGGGTGGCCGCGGCGGTCGTGCGGAGGGCGCTATTGGCGCTGTTCTGCAGTTGGCCCGTGGCACGATGCACCTGGATCAATTCCTGCTGAGCCGCGAGAAGATCGGGAGAATAGATCTCGGCCAGATGATCACCCTTTCGAACGGTGATACCGGTGCGATCCGCATAGAGACGATCCAGGCGGCCCGGGACCCAGGCGGTTATATGCGCGAGTCTCCCTTCGTCGTAGGTGACGTTGCCCGAAACCCGGACGCTATGTCGGGCTATGCCTCGGCGCACCGGTGTGGTGGCAATGGCGGCCAGTTCCCTGGCGGCAGCCGTCATCTTGAGCTGCCGATTTCCAGTCTCCTCGACACCGCTGCTTTCAACCGGGATCAGATCCATGAAACAGATCGGGCACTTGCCCGGCTCGGGCAGTTTTATCTGCGGGTGCATGGAGCACGTCCACACGGATGACTCGTCAACGCTCCCGTGATCGTGGCCGGCCGGCGGCCCCGGCTCGGGACCGGGGCCGCTGAGTATGTAACCGGCCAGGAAGGCCAGGGTGATTACGGCCGCCAGGGCGACCAGGCCGCGTCCTCTGCGGACCGCCAGGCCGCGCCGTGACCTGCCCTCAGAATGTGATTTCACCGCCATTGTTTACCTCTTTCCTCCGGCGCGGTCAGTCGCTGGTCCCTGTGCGGTGTTTGCCGTGACCTTCGTTCTTGTTATCCGCCGGTCTGTCCATCGAGCCCAGGTACTGTCCCGGGTCCTTCTGGAACTTGTCGACGCACTGCTCCGAACAGAAGTACAGGTGACGGCCCTCGTGGTGAGCCTGCACCTTTTTGTTCTGAAGGATCTCTCCCGTCACCGGGCAGGTTGCCTGGATATTCTCAAACATGATGCCTTCGGCGGCGGCTTTCTTGAAGTACTTGTCCGGGTCGGCTTTCAACGCCTTGGAGCATCCCGGGCAGCAATGGTATACACGCTGGCCCTGGATGTCGGTGAAAACGGTCGAGTCGATCGCGCCCCCCATAACCGGACAGCGGCTCTGGTTTTTCAACGTTGTTTCGGTCGTGTCGGCCTGGGCGTTGATGCCGACGGCCGTGAACAGCGTCACGGCAATGATGGTGGCAAGTGTCATAGTCTTTCGCATAACGGTTTCCTTTCGTCGTACTGTTGTTATTCTTTGTTTTTTTCTTGGGCTGAGTGAAGGTCCTGGCCGGTCAGCATCTCAAGTTCGGCCAGGCGGCGTGCGTGCTCGACGGCCGCCTGCTGAGTCTGAAGCCGCAGTTCGAGCAGGACTCGCTGAGCATCAATGACCTGCAGGAAGGACGCCGTGCCGGCCCGGTAAGCCGCGAACGCAACGTTCATCGACTCCTCGGCCTTGGCAACGAGCCCGTCACGGTACAGGCTCAGACGCCGGCCGGCGTCTTCGTAAAAGAACCTGACCAGTTCGACGCGGGCGTCAAGCTCGTCACGCCTGCTTTCCCTGAGTTGCTCAGCCTCGTGCAGGCGGGCAACGGCCTCACTTTTCGCGGCTTTGTTCTTTCCGAACCAGATGGGCAGGCTGATACCGACCGACACCGTCCAGGCATCCTTGCCGCTGCCGGCCATCGTTGGGTCGGAAGCCTCCCCGGTCTCGATGTAATCCGCGCCAATGGTGAACCGCGGCAGGGAAGATCTGCCGGCCAGGCTGACGGCCGCCCTTTGGCTGTTTATGACATGGTCAATCGCCTTCAGGTCGGGATTATGCGCCCGGGCCATTTCAACAAGCGCTTGGGCTGTCAGGTCGGGGGTGCGAGCCGGGATGGAGTCCGGCACCGGGGGCGACACGCTGTCGGGAAGGTTGACCGCCGCTTTCAGCCGTGCCGCGGCCGGTACGAGTTGCTGTTCCAGGCCGCGCAGGCGGTCTTCCAGCGTGCCAAGCTCCACCTGGACTTTGACCAGGTCGGCATGCGGCTGCACTGCGCTGGAATATCTCGTCCGTGCTACCTCTTCCCAGAAGCTCAATAGCTCCATGTTCCTGCGCGCAATCTCGATCTGCGCACCGAGATAGTAGTAGTCGTAGTATGCGCTCCTGACCCGGTAGAACAGACTCAACTTCTCGGCCTGGTAGCGCTGGTAGGCCGCATTGGCAGCCTCGCTTGCCATGTCGCCCTTTTTCCCGAGAGTGCCGAACCACGGGAAGGACTGATGCACCGAGAACCTGTGCCTCTGCGGACCCACTCTCGTCTCGACATTTTCCACGAAATAGGCATATGTGAACGTGGGTTCCGGAAGCGCCTTGGCTATCGAAACCTTTGCCAGCTCGGCCTTCCAGCCATGAAAAGCAGCCTTCAGCGCAGGGCTGAACAGGGCGGCGTGGGCTAGGTAGTCGTCAAGAGCCGGTTTCTCAGCCGGGAAGTCATACTCGGACTCCGCTCGCGCAAGCTCGTGGTCGATCTGTCCTGCGTCACGGTCCCCCGGCTGCTGCCCGTACGCGGTGGACACAGCATGGAGGCCGGCGAGTGCGCCTGCGATCAGGAATGTCTTTATCAGTTTCACAGTATTTTGGTCACCTCTGCCCGTGCTGTTTGCTGCCGGGCCGCAGATGTTCTTCCGTTTGTAAGTCAAACCGCGTGCCAAACTCCGAATTCCGCGATAAGCCTCTGTTTGCGAATGGGTTATGGTTTTTCGGAACTTTGCCGCCCCGACCTTGTTGGAGAATATTGTCAGGTATGCGGGATTTCGATGAAGAATATTATTGAAAAATCAAGATTTGAGAGCCTATATAATGATGGACAGAGAAGGACGCTGAAGTGATGAGAGCCCTGTATGTAAAGCTGTCGGTAGTGGCAGCGAGCGTGGCCCTTACGCTGGCCATCCACTACGGCTGGATTCTCGAACACGTGTTCGGGCACTCCGGCTGGGTTCATGCGCTGCACGGCCGGTTCTGCTACATACCCATTGTGGTCGCCGCATCCTGGTTCGGGTTGCGCGGCGGAGTGATTACGGCAGCCGCTATCTCGCTGCTTGTCGTTCCCTATCTGGTCAGCGGGTCGTACCACGGTGAATTGTCGGGAGAACTCGTTGAGATAGTGTTCTATTTCGCTATTGCGGTGTTGGCCGGCGGCCTGGTCGACAGAGAGTTTGCGCTTCGTCGAAGGCAGCAGGAAACGCAACGTCAACTGGAGCGTTCTCACCAGCTATCGATCATCGGCCGGATGGCAGCCGGGGTAGCGCACGAGATAAAGAACCCCCTGGCTTCGATAAAAGGCGCCGTGGAGATACTTACGGGTGAATCCGCCTCGCGGCAGGACAAGGAGGAGTTCGGTCGTATTATAGGCAGCGAAGTCAGGCGAATCGACGGCACCATCAGCGAGTTCCTGGCCTTCGGACGACCGAAACAGGCCAGGCTCGAACGGACTGACCTCACGGAGACACTGAAAACCACTATCAGGCAGTTTGAGAACCAAGCCGCGAGCGCAGGGGTGAGACTCAGAAGCGACGTCGCCGACGGCATTGTCGTCACCGCGGACAGGGAGAAGATACACCAGGTCGTCCTGAACCTGCTGCTAAACGCCCTCGAGGCGTCCGGGCAGGGCAGTAATATAGAAATCGGGCTTGTCCGGGAGGGCGCAAAGAGCGCGCGGTTGTCAGTGACGGATTTCGGTCGCGGGATTTCCGAGGAAGATCAAGGCCGGATTTTCGAGCCTTTCTACACGACGAAATCGAGCGGAAGCGGGCTTGGCCTGGCCGTGGCACGCTCCATTGTGGAAAGCCACAACGGAAGTATCAGCGTAACCAGCGAACCGTCCAGCGGGACGGAATTTGTCGTCAGGTTGCCCCTGCTTCGGGAGTAAATAATGTCAGTACGGATATTGCTTGCCGATGATGATGCCGCCCTGAGGCGGGTTCTGCAGTTCAAGCTCGAAGAGCACGGGTTCCAGGTCACCTCGGTGCCCGACGGTGAGCGGGCGTTGGAAGCGCTTGGCCGGAAACCGTACGTACTGCTGCTGTCGGACATGCGCATGCCCGGGCTGAGCGGCATCGAGTTGCTTGAAAAAGCGCGGGCACTTCAACCACAACTGGAGGTCATTCTCATGACCGCGTACGCCGAGGTGTCTCAAGCCGTCAAGGCTGTGAAACTGGGAGCGTTTGATTACCTGACGAAACCATTCGATGACGACCAGTTACTGGTGGCTATTGACAAGGCCGTCAGGTTCCGGCAACTCGAGGATGAAAACCGGTCCCTTAAAGAACAACTCTCCGGGCGAAAGTCCGTGCCGGTGGTGGTCGGGGTGTCGAAGTCATTCAAGGACCTTCAGGCGCTCGTGGACAAGATTGCCTCGGCCGACGCCACGGTTCTTATAAGCGGACCGTCCGGTTCCGGCAAGGAAGTGATCGCACGGATGATTCACCGGAAGAGCCCTCGCTCCGACGGACCGTTTGTGGCCGTGAATTGTGCCGCCATCCCCAGGGACCTGATTGAATCGGAACTGTTCGGGCACGTGAAGGGGGCATTTACGGGGGCGATCAAGGACAAGAAGGGGAAATTCGAGCTTGCCGACGGCGGCACGCTGTTGCTTGACGAAGTCAGCGAACTGAACATCGAACTGCAGGCCAAGCTGCTTCGGGCCGTCCAGGAGCGGATTATTGAACCGGTCGGGGCCGAGAAACGCATAGAGATAGACGTCCGCCTGCTCGCCGCGACAAACGTCAACCTGAAGGAGCGGGTGAAGTCCGGGCGGTTCCGGGAGGACCTGTTCTATCGGCTCAACGTTATCCCGGTCATGGTGCCGAGCCTGCGAGAACGGCCGGAGGATATTCCGCTTCTCGTGCAAACCTTTGTCAGCCGCTTCAGCCCGGAGGCGCGGATTGAGGTTGACGACGATCTGATCGACATGCTGGCGACCTGTGAGTGGCCGGGCAACATCCGCGAACTGGAAAACCTGATCGAACGGATGTTGGTCTTGCGCCACTCTGACAGGTTGGGGGTGGGCGATTTGCCGCCTGAGTACCGGGCTGAACCCTCGCAGGATGACGACACAAACGCCGGTGTGCCGGAGCGAGACCTCTCCTTTGCCGAGGCCGAGAAACGGTTGATCCTGAGGGCCCTGGAGAAAGCCGGCTGGAACAAGACACGCGCCGCCGAGATGTTGAAGGTGCCGCGCCATATCCTCGTGTATCGTATGAAAAAATACAGCCTGGTTCCGCCTCGATGACGACTGAATTCAGGTGTTCCGGATCTCACTTGCCGGAAGCAGGTTCGGCGAAGCGGCGCCGAGGCCGGCCGCCGTTGCACTATCTGACAGTCGGTGTCCCGTGACTTCCCGAGTTCGCGCTATCGTAATACTGCTTGCGGGAGCAACGCTGATCAGCTCTTCCCCGGTATTCGTGAAGCTGGCGATGGGGGGGGCGCTCGGGCCCACGGCCGTCGGCTTCTGGCGAACTCTGGTCGGCGGGCTGATCCTGTTCGCTATCGGACTGGCTCGGCACGGGCGGCTGGGGCTTTCGCGGCAGGCACTGCCGTTTGCCGTGCTGGCCGGGTTGTTCTTCTGCGCCGACCTGTACTTCTGGCATCGTTCCATCCAGAATGCCGGGGCTGGTATGGCGACCATGCTGGCCAACACTCAGGTCTTCGCCACCGCGCTTATCAGTTTCTTCGTGTTCCGGGAACGACCGAGTCTCATGTTTTATGGCGCTGCTGCCGTGGCGTTTGTAGGGGTTGTCCTGCTGGTGGGGGTCGGGAGCGAGCGAGTGGTGTTCACGGCGAGCTACGTGCGGGGCGTGGTGTACGGTTTGCTGACAGCGATAGCGTATGCCAACTATATCGTGAGCCTGAAGAAAGGTCAGGCTGGCCGGCCAGGCGACCATGCGGTCATCTTCGTGGCCTGGACATCATTGTTTTGCGCGCTTTTTCTCGGTCTGGTGGCGGCGACGGAGAGCGACGGCTTCTGGCCGTCGAATGCCTCGGAGATTGGGGCGCTTCTCGGCCTGGCCGTGATTGTTCAGGCGCTCGGTTGGTGGACCATAGCCAGCGGCCTGCCCCGCGTGCCGACCGCCCAGGCCGGCCTGATCCTGCTGCTTCAACCGACCCTGGCGATGGTCTGGGGGGCGCTCTTTTTTGCTGAGTACCTGACGGGCGTTCAGGTTCTGGGTGCCGTTATCGCCCTTGCCGGCATGTACATGGGCAGCATACGGGAACAAGTGAGACGCTAAAGAGGCAATAAGCAAGAAGGGCGGCTGCCGTCAGCTACCGCCCTTTTCTGCCGAAGTATAATCTTCAATCAATCAGCACTTTTTCAAGGCGCTCGCAGAGATAGGCGATCTCTTCATCAGTGATAATCAGCGGCGGGGAGATACGAATGGTGTGCCCGTGGCTGTCGTTGGCGAGCACGCCGAGTTCGAGCAACTTGCGGCAAAAGACCATGGCATCGCCGCTCTTGACCTCGATACCTATGAACAACCCGCGGCCGCGAACCTCTTTGACGTGCTTAGAGCGGGCCGCAATGGCGTCGATTTTCTCCTTGAGTACGGCCCCGACGCGAGCCGCCCGGGCGGGCAGATCTTCGTCGACGATGACGTCGAGCGCCGCCAGCCCCGCTGCACAGGCGAGCGGGTAGCCGCCGTAAGTGGAACCGTCGCGCCCCGGCTGAAAGACCAGGTCCATGAGCTTGGTATTGGTCACGAAAACCGACACCGGTACGAGGCCGCCGGAGATCGCCTTGCCCAGAATCAGGCCGTCCGGCGCGACATCCTCGTGCTCAAAGCAAAACATTCGTCCGGTGCGGCCGAGGCCGACCTGGATTTCGTCGAAAAGCAACACGAGGTCATGCTCGTCGGCCAGTTTGCGCAAGCCCCTGAGAAATCCGTCGGGCGGGATATACATGCCGCCTTCACCCTGCATGGGTTCCACGAGGATGCCGCACGTGTTCGGCGTGATAGCCTTCTCGACGGCCTTGATGTCCCCGTATTCCACCGCGACAAAACCCGGTGTCAGCGGGCCGAAACCTTCCTTGTACTTGGGCGTGGTGGAAAATGACACGGCCGTGATCATGCGGCCATGGAAGTTGTTGTTAAAGACGATGACTTCCTGGCTGCCGTCCGCAATCCCCTTCGATTTGTAACCGTAAAACCGTGCGGCCTTGACCGCGGTCTCGACGGACTCCACGCCCCCGTTCTTCGGCAGCACCTTGTTGCCGTTCTTTCCGAATCGCGGACCGAGCTGGGGCACGAGGGTGGCCACCTTCTCTGAGAATTCTCCAAGCCTGTCGGTGTAGACGACATTGGAGACGACCGAGGCATATCCGCCCTTGAGCGCGTCTATGAGCGCCTGTACGATCTTCGGATGGTGATGGCCTTGATTGGCGGCCGAATACGCGGCCAGGCAATCCAGGTACCGCTTGCCGTTCAGATCGGTCAGCCAGCAGCCGTTCATGCTGTGCACGACCACGTTCAGCCGGCTGTAGTGGTCGGCGCCGTAAGTGTGCACGAATTCGATAATCTCTTTGTCTGTAAGCGGCGGCTTGCCGACATTTGGCTTTTTCATCGTATGGGCTTTCGTCATATCACTATCCCCATTCTGCACCGGCAAACCCGGTGGCATCATTTATACATACCACTCATAGGTACGCACTTTCGAACCAGGATTCAAGCGTTCACGTTCATACTCATCGGTCCCGCCCGTGGCCGGCGCCCGGAGTATGATTACCGCAAGCCCCTAAGCTCTGATCCCCTGCATCCGTGCGGCCATCCGTGCATCGATCCCAAGCACTATCGGCGCCTTTGCGGACGTGGCCAGCACCTGATCGGTATAGAGTACGAAGTGCGCCTTACCGTCCTCGGTGGCAAACCGGCCGTTGAGACCGGCCTTGGCCTGAGAGGCAAGAAAGGCCAGTTCGCTGGTCAGTTCGTCGACATTCTTCGGGCCCACAGCGCCTCCGAGACCCTCCATCAACCGGGAGATGATCGCGACGTTGGTCATGCCGCTGACCGGATCGCCGATGGGGATGGTTTTCTGCTGGAGACCGGCCCAGTTGTTGAAATGGCCGTGGTTTTCCAGGTACCCCGACAGGGGCAGAAAGACGTCCGCCATCTGCACTGTCTCGGTGTCGAACATGTCCGCTACCACCAGGAATTCCAGGTTGTCGATGAACGGGTTGTACTGCTCATCGGCCGCCGGGTTCTCACCGAGGATGATGGCGCCGCGAATCTGGTCCTGGCTCATCTTGCGACTGACGTTGGTCCCCGACTTTTCCAGGAGCGCGGCCAGGTCAACCTGCCAGAGCGAGGCGACCTCGCCAAGGTGGCCGGTGTTCTTCAGCGTGGCGCCGCCCGGCAGCAGCCGGTTGTCGAATCCGGCCAGCCTCAGGCCGTTTTGATTGCACTGGCTGCCGGTCAGGGCCAGCCCGGAGCCGTCCGTCCCTATCTTGCCCAGGGCCAAAAGGAGCGTCACCAGCGCCTTCAGGTCGTCTGCGGCGCGGTCGATGCGGCTGTCGATGTTGTAGACGGCAACGGTTTTTCTGGCCGGGTCGGAAACCAGGGCGGCGATTTTCCTGATCGTATCGGGAGCAACGCCGGTGATCGAACCGATCTCCTCGAGGTTCCGGCCCGCCAGGTTTTTCCTGACCTGCTCGAAGTTCGTCGTGCGCTGAGCAACGAAAGCCTCGTTTACGCCGCCGCTGCGAATGACTTCGCCGATTACGCCGTTTAGAAGCGTGGTGGCAGTGCCGCGACGGGGATCGGCCCAGAGGGCAGCATGCCGAACAAGGTCGATCTCCGCTGAGTTGATGACTATAGCCTCGGCGCCATGACGAACGCGCCGTTTGAGCTGCCAGCCGAGAACCGGGTTGTCGATGGCGGGGTCACCCCCGACGAACAGGTACAGGTCGGCGTTGGCGATCTCCTCGGCGCCGACCGAGGGCGCCGTGCTTCCGAGCACCTCGTCAAGGGCATGGTAATCGGCCTCGTTAACCATCTGATGAAACGACACGATGTTATTCGTGCCAATGACGGCGCGGCCGAGACGCCCGGTCAGGTACAGTTCCTCGTTGGTCAGCTTGGGAGAGGCGGCCACCATGATGTGATCGGGCGAGTGTTCGGCGGCAATGTGTCCCAGGCCTTGCGAAACCGCCGCAAACGCCTCGTCCCAGGATGCCTCAACGAGCTTTCCGCCTTTCCTGATTTTCGGCGTCTTGAGGCGGCTGCCGTCGAGGTAGTGCTGATACCCGAAACGCCCGCGCACGCACAGCTCACCGCGGTTGGGTCCCCGGTCCGGCGGCGCGCCGGTGACAAAAAAGAGGTCCGGTGTCTTGACGTTCAGGGTGATGTTACAGCCGACGGCGCAATAGTTGCACACGCTGAACATCGGTTCCATCTTCCAGGGCCCGGAGCGGCGGAAGGGCATCTTCTCGACGAGGGCGCCGGTGGGGCAGACGTCGATACAGTTACCGCAGGAGACGCAGTTGGTCTCGTGCAGCGCCTTTTCCAGGGCGGGTTTGACAATCGTCTTGAAGCCGCGGTGGATGAAACCCAGCGCTGAGACGTTGAGGATTTCGGCGCACGTAGAAACGCAGCGTCCGCACCGAATGCATTTGTTGGAATCGATCTTTATGAACGGATGCCTGGTGTCCACCTTATAGCGGCTGAAGCCGCCCACGAAACGCTTCTGGTCGACGCCGTACTCGGTGCAGTAATCCTGGAGGGCGCAGGAAAGGCCGACGTCACAGCCGCACTCGGCGCAACGCAGGGACTCGGACACCGCCATCTCCCCATCGAACCCCAGTTCAACTTCTTCAAACGTGTGGATTCGTTCGGCGGCCGGAAGCTCCGGCATGCCGTGTCGTTCGGCCGGCTCCAGGGCGGGGAGATCTTCGACCGTCAGCTTGTGGAAGTTATCCCGCGTGCTCTCGAAGCGCGACACCGGCGGCTCGGCAATGCCGGTTTTGATGTACTTTTCGATGGCGCGTGCGGCGGCGCGCCCGGCGGCGATAGCGTCGATAGCATCAGCCGGACCGGTCACCACGTCGCCTCCGGAAAAAACGCCCGGGTGGTCGGTCTGGAAGGTGCCTTTCTTGGCCTCGATGGTCTTCCAGCGAGTGACCTGGACGGCCTGGTCGCTTTCAACGCCGCTGAGGTCCGGCTCCTGGCCGATCGCGGAGATGACCCAGTCGCACTCGAGCGTATACTCCGAACCTTCGATCTTGACCGGGCGACGCCTGCCGCTCTCGTCCGGCTCACCCAGCTCCATGCGGAGACATTCCATCGATTCGAGGCGGTCACCCGAGACGTTGACCCTTACCGGGGCGGCCAGGAAATTCATATTGACGCCTTCCTCTTCAGCGGCCTCGATCTCCACCTCGTTAGCGGGCATCTCTTTTCGGGTCCGTCGGTAGAGCAGGATGACCTCGTCGGCGCCAAGCCGCAGAGACGTCCGCGCGGCATCGATGGCGGTATTGCCGCCGCCGACCACCACCACGCGACCGCCTATCTTCGGGTTGGTTTTCATCTGCGCCTGGCGTAGGAACTCCACACCCGAGAGAATACCGTCGACCTCCTCATTCTCAACGCGCATCGGCTTGCCGACCTGCGCCCCCAGTCCCACGAAGACCGCCTTGTAGCCCTGCTTGAACAGGTCATCCATGCTGAAGTCTTTACCGAGGGTCTTGTTAAGCTGTACTTCCACGCCAAGGTCGGTGATCCACTTTATCTCTTTGTCGAGAACCTTCTTCGGCAGGCGGTACTCAGGAATGCCGTACTTGAGCATACCGCCCAGTTCCGGCAGGGCTTCAAAGACCGTGGGCCGGTAACCGTCAATTACCAGGTAATACGCGGCGGTCAGCCCGGCCGGGCCGCCGCCGATTATGGCCACTTTCTCGCCGTTGTCAGGTTTCGTTGGCGGCTGCCACATGTGGCCGATCATATCCTGGTCGGCGGCGTAGCGCTTGAGGAAATCAATCCCCACCGGCGCGTCGAGCAGCGAGCGGCGGCAGTTGACCTCGCACTTGCGCGTGCATACCCGGCCACAGACCGACGGCAGCGGGTTCTTTTCCTTGATGAGCGCAATAGCTTCCCGGAATTTACCAAGATTGACCAGGGACATGTAGCCCTGTATGTCGACGTCCGCCGGGCAGTTGAGCCGGCAGGGACCGAAACAGTCCGCGTAGTGATCAGAAAGAAGCAATTCCAGACAGGTCTTACGCGCCCGCAGAACCTTTTCGGATCGCGTCTGGATTTTCATGCCCTCGGTGACCCTGGTCGAACAGGAGGGGAACAACCTCGTCTGGCCCTCCATCTCGACCACGCAGAGGAAGCAGGATCCGAACGGGGGCAGCTTGTCGTCATAGCAGAGGGTCGGGATACTGTCAATGTTCTGCTCCCGGCAGACCTGGAGAATGGTCCGGTCGGGTGACGCCGTAATCTCTTTCCCGTTTATCGTAAGCTTGACCATGGCTGTCCTCATTCCTTCGTCACCGCGTCAAAGCGGCAGACAGTGAAGCATTTTCCACACTTAATGCACTTGTCCTGATCGACGACGTGTTTCTGTTTCTTCTCTCCCGTGATGGCCTCGGTAGGGCAGGCTCGTGCGCAGACCACGCATCCGGTGCAGTTATCGTTGATCGTGTACGTCAGGAGAGCCGCGCAGACGTGAGCCGGGCAGCGCTTCTCCTCGATGTGCGTCACGTACTCATCGCGGAAGTACCGGAGCGTCGTCAGCACCGGGTTCGGCGCCGTCTGGCCGAGGCCGCACAGGGAGGCCGCCTTGATCTGTTCGCTGAGCTCGTCGAGGTTTTCGAGGTCCTCCATAGTGCCCTCGCCCATGGTGATGCGCTCGAGGATCTCCAGCATCCGTTTGGTCCCGATGCGGCAGAACGTGCACTTGCCGCATGACTCAACCTGGGTGAAGGCGAGGAAGAACTTGGCCACGTCAACCATGCAGGTGGTTTCGTCCATGACGATCAGGCCGCCGGAACCCATAATGGCCCCGGTTTTGTTGATCTGCTGGTAGTCAATCGGCAAGTCACACAGCCTGGCGGGGATACAGCCGCCCGAGGGACCGCCCATCTGAACCGCCTTGAGTGCCCGATCATCGATAATACCGCCGCAGGCGTCGAAAACGATCGAACGGATCGTAATGCCCATCGGGACCTCGACCAGGCCGGTCCGCTTGACCTTGCCGGCCATAGCGAACACCTTGGTCCCCTTGCTGTCCTCGGTTCCAAAGGCGGCAAAGGCCTCACCGCCCCTCATAACGATCCAGGGTATGTTGGCGAAGGTTTCGACGTTGTTGATATTGGTCGGCTTGCCCCACAGGCCGGACTGGGCCGGAAACGGCGGGCGGAAACGCGGCATGCCGCGTCTGCCTTCAATGGAGTGAATCAGCGCCGTTTCTTCGCCGCAGACGAAGGCGCCCGCGCCTTCCTTAATCCTGATGGCGAAGTTGAAGCCGGAATCAAGGATGTTCTCGCCCAGGAACCCGCTTTGCCTGGCCTGGGCGATCGCCTGGCGCAGCCTGGCAATCGCCTTCGGGTACTCGGCACGGCAGTAGATGTACGCCTCGTCCGCGCCGACGGCGAAGCCCGCGATAACCATGCCCTCGAGGACCGCATGCGGGTCGCTTTCCAGCACCGAACGGTCCATGAAGGCTCCCGGGTCGCCCTCGTCGGCGTTGCAGATGATGTACTTCTTGTCTCCCGGCGCCGAGCGTGTGAACTTCCATTTGGCCCCGGTGGGGAAGCCTCCGCCGCCCCGCCCGCGAAGGCCGGACCTGGAGACCTCGTCTATCACCTGCTCCGGAGACATCCGGACGAGCGCTTTCTGAAGCGCCTCGTAACCGCCCTCGGCGATGTATTCATCGATGGAACCGGGGTCGATCCGGCCGCAGTTTCTGAGCACGATGCGGTTCTGGTTTTCGAAGAAACCGATCTCACGGTCATCGCCGCTGACCCGCCACTCATCAATGACGCGGTCACCGAGAATATCCTCTTGAACGATACGCGCCACGCCTTCCGGTGTAACGGGGCCGTAGAGATGCCCGTCGCCGTTGCCGTTGGATACCTCGACCAGGACTTCCCGGTAGCACATACCGATGCAGCCTGTTTCCTTAAGGACGAACGCCTCGGGCTGCTCCCTGAGTTCGTCCTGGAAGGCTTTGAAGACCTTTTCGCCGCCGGCCGAGATCCCGCAGGTGCCTAATCCAACTTTCACTGTCTTCATCGAAGTAACCTCAATCGTTTTCCGGTTGCGCTTGCTTCTTGACCTGCCGCTTGAAGTTGCGAATGATTTTCCGCAGCTTCTGCGCCGTCAGGCGGCCGAAGGTCTCGTCGTTGAAGGTTATCACCGGCGCCAGCGAGCAGCAGCCGAGGCAGGCGACCGAGAGCAAGCTGAAGTTGCCGTCGTCGGTGGTCTCCTCGTACGTGATCCCCAGTTCGTCCTGCATGGTATCGTACACCATTTTGGCGCCGTTGACGTGGCACGCGGTCCCGTTGCAGATCTTGATAATATTCTTGCCCAGGGGCTTGGTGCGGAACTGCGCATAGAAGGTCACGACGCCGTAAATGTCGGCCGCCGGGATACCCGTGACGTGGCTGATATAGTCGATGGCCTTCTCGGAAACGTACCCGTAGGTGTCCTGGGCCGACTGCAACAGGGGGATGAGCGCCCCGGCATGCCCGTCGTACTTCCACAGGTCGACGTTGAAGGTCTTGAATTCCTGCGTTGTTTCGTGTGCCATGAGCGACTCCTACATGTTTTCCAGATCGATGAGTCGATCCTGCTTGATGCGCAGAACGCCGTCCAGGGGCCGGATCTGCTCGTTGATGGTGCGGTCAATGTCATCGAAGCTCTCCCCGGTCACCATCGCCGCCATGTCGCAGCCGCCGGCCGTGGGGGAGACGAAGGCCACCGCGGTATTCGACGTCAGCGCGGCGGTCAGGGCGTCCTTCTTCGACGAATCAATGTCCATGAACGCGTAGCTTCGGCTTACGCTGACGTCGCGCGTGTCAACCGCGTCGTTATCCGCGAGAATTTCGCACCTCTTGAGTTCCAGCAGGCCGTCAAGCCGCTTGACAGCATCGAGGGCCCCGCCGTCGGAAGAATCCAGCTTGATGATGAGGTTATGGTGCCCCTCGACCGCGTCCCACCGCGCGACTCCGTTCAGGCCCCGGATCACCTCGAGGGCGGGCAGGAGCCGTTCATGGTCGTCAAATCGCGCAAGCAAGTATGATCCGAAACTCATCGTCTGATCCTTTCTCATGTAATACGAATTGAATTGTTGCCTCAGCTAAACGGGTCGGCGGTCCGGGCAGCGGTCGGACCGAAGGCTGTCGAGCCGGCCGGCCGCAAGCATAGTTTGAGAAATCTTTCACAATACCGCCCAAAAAAAACCACCTGGCCAACTTGGTGCTAAGGTAGCGATTGGGTAGGAATCTGTCAATACGGCCCAGCCCGAAATCTGTACCCGGTTTTGCCGTACCGGTTTAGGCGCCGTGCGGTCTGTTGGCCGGGATCCCCGGGGGAAAAGCGCTCTCCGGCCCAAGGAAGTCTCCGGCCGGGGAGCTTTTGTTTTTGCGGGTTTACTCCCGGCTGCCTATATATTACCGACTCGGCATGATAACATCCGAACAGGTAAAGAAGCTCGCCGCGGCACGGGGATTTGATCTCTGCGGTATCACCACGCCGGAACTGATACCGGAGGCACGAAGGCGGTACGTGCGGTATCTCGAGGACGGGCTTCACGGCGAGATGACCTATCTGGCGCGGGAAGTCGCCCGGCGCACCGACGCGTCCGGTCTGATGGAGAATGCGCGGTCGGTGATAATGCTGGGGCTGAACTACTTTCAGCCGAACGCTCAGAAAGTGCCCGCCGATTACGGCCGTATTTCCCGGTATGCCAGGGGCCGGGACTACCATAAGGTAGTCTCGAACAAGACCAGGGCCCTGATCCGGTCGATCGAGAGCGTTCTGGGGACCACCGAGCCTTTTGAATTCAAGTGGTTTGTCGACTACGGGCCGATGATGGAGCGGGCGTACGCCGAGAAAGCCGGGCTGGGGTTTATCGGCAGGAACGGCATGTTAATCAACCGCGAGTTCGGTTCCTGGGTATTCCTGTCGGAGATTATCACCAGCCTTGACCTGCAACCGGACGTGCCCGATCCGACGGCCCACGGTGATTGCGGCGACTGTCGGCTTTGCGCGCAGGCTTGCCCCACGGGCGCGATCGTGGCACCGAGGGTCATCGACTCCCGGCGGTGCATTTCCTACCTGACGGTTGAAAAACCCTCGAGCGTGTCGGACGATCTGGCTGGCCGGATGGGCAGCCTGGTGTTCGGCTGTGATATCTGTCAGGAGGTCTGCCCGTACAACCGCGCGGCGACCGTGACCCGTCACGCCGAGTTGCTGTCAGCCCGTGGGATGGGGGAGTTCCTCGATCTGAAGGCGGTCATGCGCATGCAGACACGGGAGGATTTCTTGCAGCTTACGGCCGGCACGGCACTCACGCGGCCGAAGCTCGAGGGTCTGAAACGAAGCGCTGGAATCGTTCTGAAGAACCAGGTCGAACGGACGTAAGCACGTCGTCTGAGCGACATGGCACGGGCAAGACCGAGGGCCAAAAAGCGGTTGCGTCACGCTCCGAAATTACCCACATTGGCGCTATGCCGAAAGTCGCCCCATCGGTTCTGGCTGCGGATTTTTCCCACCTGGCTGACGACGTTTCCAGCGCCGAACAGGCCGGCGTCTCCATGCTCCACCTGGACATAATGGATGGTCACTTTGTGCCGAATATCTCGTTCGGCCCCGGGATCGTGAAGACCATTAACGAGATCACGGACCTGTTTCTGGACGTTCATCTGATGTTATCCCAGCCGGAGAAGTACTTCGACCAATTCGTCAAGGCCGGCGCGGATGCTATTACTTTTCACCTCGAAGTCCATCCGGAACCGGCTCCTCAGGCCGCCCGCCTCCGCGCGCTTGGTGTGAAAACTGGCATCTCAATCAACCCGGACATGCCCGTTGAGCGTGTGCTGCGCTATCTGGAGGATTTCGACTTCCTGCTGCTGATGTCGGTGTTTCCCGGTTTCGGCGGCCAGGGTTTCATAGACTCGGTCAAGCAGAAAATCTCAGTGGCCCGCCAACACGTTGACCGGCACCAACTCGACACCAGGATCATGGTAGACGGCGGCATCGACGCCGGCAACGTGCGCGAGGTGGTCGCCGCCGGTGCGGACATCCTGGTCATGGGGACAGGCTTCTTCGGCAGCGCCGATCGTCGGCAGCTGGTCGAGTCCGTAGAGAGCTTGAGCAACGCCAACCGGGTTCCGTAGACAGACATGCAGCCTCGAGGATTCATTTACCTTCACCCGGGACAAGTTCAGACAGAGTATGCCGGAGCCGTGAGGAAGGGAATAAACCGCGGCCTGGTGCCAAAAATCATGAACCGCAAGCCGGAGGTGTTCACCGGCGGGCGGGACACGAGCAAACGCATAGCCAATCGGCTGGGCTGGGTCGACGTCGTGTCCCTGATGAAGCGAAGAGTGGCGGGGATAGAACGCGTCGCCGATGGTGCCTTTCGGGCGGGCCTGCGGCACATCGTGCTCATGGGCATGGGCGGATCATCGTTGTGCCCGGAAGTGTTCGGGAAGATTTTCGGTCGACATCCCGCGGTCAGATCATTCCAGGTGCTGGACTCCACGGACCCTGCGACCGTGAGGGCTGTCCGGCGAAAGATCGACCTGAAGAAGACCCTGTTTATTGTCGCCTCCAAGTCCGGGACCACCGTCGAAACGCGGTCGCACGAGGCCTATTTTTTTAACGAACTCAGGAATGCAGGTGTGCGGGTGCCGGGGCGGCGGTTCGTGGCTATCACCGATGCCGGGAGTGACCTCGAGCGGCTGGCCCGAAGGCAGAAGTATCGGAGGACATTCGTCAATCCGTCCGACATCGGCGGACGGTATTCAGCGCTTTCGTACTTCGGTCTCGTCCCGGCGTATTTTGTCGGCGTCGACCTGAGGAGGCTGCTGGACGAGGCTGCCGAAACGGAGCGGCTGCTGCGCGATCGTGATGATGAGAGCAATCCGGCGCTTCTTCTGGGCGCCCTGATGGCCGCGTGTGCCGGGGCAGGTTTGAACAAAATGACCCTGCTGGCCTCCAGGAGAACCGCTCCGTTGGTCCCGTGGCTGGAGCAACTGGTTGCGGAGTCAACCGGAAAGAAGAAAACCGGCATCGTGCCCGTTGAAGCCGAGCCTGTCGGAAAGGCCGGACACTATGGAGCGGACCGTTTCTTCGTCTTCCTTCGCATGACCGGTGAAAAGCAGGAGCCGCACGGACGGTTGATGAAGAGGTTGATCCAACAGAGGGCACCGGTAGTCGAACTGGTCGTCGGTGACCGGTACGACGTGGGCAGCCATTTCCTGCTTTGGGAGGCGGCGGTGGCCGCGGCCGGCAGCCTGATGGGAATCAACCCGTTTGACGAGCCGAATGTGACCGAGAGCAAAGAAAATACTAACGCCATACTTGCAGATTATACGGCCGGCGGGGCGTTCCCGCTCATGGAAAAGGTGGCACGGCGGGCGGGTCTGTCATCGGCGGCAGCCCGCGGAGGCCGGCAACACGGCAGGCTTGATCGGGCGGAAGCCGCCCGTTCCTTGAAACGGTTTCTGGCCGGTCTGCGGCCGCCGCAGTACCTGGCCGTGCTCTGCTATTTCAAGTCCGACCGGCGCACGAAGGAAGCGCTCGCCGAGCTGCGCCGAAAGGTTTGCGACAGGACGGGAGCGGCAGTGGTGCGGGGGTATGGTCCGCGATACCTGCATTCAATCGGGCAGTTGTACAAAGGCGGGCCGTCGAATGGCCGCTTCATCATATTCGTTCGAGACCGTTATGATCACCTGGAGATCCCCGGACGACCATTTGATTTCGGCCGGTTGATCGCAGCCCAGGCGGTCGGTGACGCCCGTGCCCTGTCGCGGCGCAGGCTTCCGGTGTTGGTAATGACAGTCGGCCCCGACCCTGCGGCAGGGCTTCGAACGTTTGCCCGTGCGGCAGGCAGGGCACTTCAATAGGAAGGAACGGATTACGGCTATGTTTGACACGTGGCGCGGCTTCACTCAGGGGAGACTATCCCGGGACCGGTACGAGCAACTGACCGAAATGGCCAGGCAGGCCAGGGGGCACATCCTCAAAATGACAACGGTGGCGGGCTCGGGTCATCCGGGCGGCTCCATGTCGTCGCTGGAAGTGTTCCTGGTTCTGTACACGACAGCCAGGGTGGACCCCGGTGACCCGTTGCGTGATGATCGCGACAGGATAATCATCTCTCACGGGCACACCTCGCCGGGTGTCTACGCGGCGCTGGGTGCGGCGGGATTCTATGACGTCACGCTTGCCCTGCACGGTTTTCGTCAGGGCGGCTCACCGTTCGAAGGCCACGTGGAACGTTCCATCCCCGGGGTTGAATGGGATACCGGCAACCTGGGCCAGGGTCTTTCGGTGGGCGTCGGCAAAGCCATCTACGCGCGGCTGTCCGGAAACGATTTTCATACCTATGTATGCATGGGTGACGGTGAGCAGCAAAAGGGGCAGATATCCGAGGCCCGGCGGATGGCTGCCAAGTACAAGCTGACGCGTTTGACGGCTATTGTCGATTTCAACCACCTGCAGATCTCCGGCCGGATCGAAGACATCATGCCGCAGGACATCAGGGCCGAGTGGGAAGCGGGCGGGTGGAAAGTGATCGAGATCGACGGCCATGATCTTAACCAGGTCTACGAGTCGCTGCGCACAGCCACCATGGATGACGGCTCCCCGTATATGATCCTGGCCACTTCGGTCATGGGTCAAGGGGTCTCCTTCATGAAGAACGACAAGAGCTTCCACGGTTCGGCCGTCAAGAAAGACCGGATCCAGACCGCCCTTGATGAACTCGGCATCGAGAACGACGTCGAGGCTCTGCTGGCGCGCCGGAAGGAAGGTCCGCCGCCGATGTTTGATATCAGGCGTCCGGCTTTTCCGAACGTTGACGCCGGTTCGCCGATCAGCTACCAGGCTGACGTTGGCATGGACAACCGGAGCGCTTTCGGCAGCGCTCTGCAGTCGGTGGCCGAGAAGAACATGGGCCGGGAGGCCTTCACGATGGCCGTGTTCGACTGTGACCTGGCGGGGTCCGTCAAGACCCACGGGTTCGCCATGAAGTATCCGCACAACTTCTTTCAGTGCGGGATATCCGAGCACAACGCGGCGAGCATGGCCGGCTCTCTTTCGGCGGAAGCAGCCGTTTCCGTATGGGCGGATTTCGGCGTGTTCGGCATCGATGAGACGTACAACCAGGCCCGGCTGAACGACATCAATCACACCAACCTGAAACTGTTCTGCACGCATTCGGGCGTCAACGTCGGCGAGGACGGCAAAACACATCAGTGCATCGACTACTTCGGGCTGTTCAACTCCACGTTCGGCTGGAAAGTGATCACGCCGGCTGACCCCAATCAGACCGACCGGGCGGTGCGCTATGTCCTGTCCCGGCCGGGCAATTTCGCCGTCATTATGGGACGGTCCGTGAATCCGGTTATCACCGATGAATCCGGGCGGCCGTTCTTTGCCGAAAACTACGCCTACCGCTACGGCCGCATGGAGACGATTCGGCAGGGCAGGGGTTTTGCGCTGGTGGCGGCAGGCAATATGCTCGGTCGCGCGCTGGAAGCCTGGGACATACTTAACGCCGAAAAAAGACGCATAGCGCTTGTCTGCGTGTCCGACTGGTCGGACCTGCATGCCGATGACCTGGCCATGCTGGCGTCCTATGATCGGATTGCGGTGCTCGAAGATCACAATGTCAGGACCGGACTGGGAACGGCCATAGCCGCGACCCTGGCTGACAGCGATCTCTCGGTCGGAATCACCAGGCTGGGTGTCACCACGTACGCGTCGTCCGGTAAACCCGACGAGCTTTTCAGGATGCTCGGGCTGGACCCGCATTCCGTCGCGGCCCGTATACGCGCGCTTGTCGAGAACAGCCCGGTCGGGGTTTGAGAGCCGGCCGCAAGCCGGAACCGAAAAAGTAAAGGAGCATATCATGCTGGTAGTCACTACGCCGAATATTGAAGGCAAGAAAATCACCAGGTACTTCGGTCTGGTCAGCGGTGAGGCCATCCTCGGCGCCAATATTTTCAAGGACCTCTTCGCGTCCATCCGCGACATAGTCGGCGGCCGGTCACAGGCCTACGAGCAGGAATTGCAGAAGGCGAAGGCCATCGCCCTGAGCGAAATGAGCGAGAAAGCGCAGGCGATGGGGGCAAATGCCGTGATTGCGGTCGACCTGGATTACGAGAGTATCTCCATGGGGACGTCCAATATGCTTATGGTGAGCGCCTCCGGCACGGCGGTTGTCTGCCAGTGACGCCTCCCGGGGGCGGCCGGGTCCGCCCCATGCGGGGCAAAACGAGGTGGAAATCCGAACGGTTCAGGCCAGAAAGCGCTTGTCAAGGGACCGGCCACTGCTTATTCTTCCCCTGCCTCTAGTTCTCGCATCAAAAGCCACGGACGATAGCGGTAAGCCTTCGCTGAGGATGGACTTGCAGTAAGGTATACAGGGGTGCGTGATGAAAGCAATGCTGGCCGGATACATAAGCGGGTCGTCGGTTGACCTTGCGCGCGTGCGCAACACGGGCAACCGGGTGGAGTTGTACGACCAAGCTAATTTCGTCAGCACCGGCTATTCCGACCTCGAGTCAATCCTTAAAATCTATCACAAGAAGAGCAAGGGTGATATCGACGTTGCCTGCTTCGGTGTCGCCGGACCCGTGATCAGAAACGAGGTTTCAACCACCAACCTCCCGTGGCACATCGTGGGCGGCGAGATCGAGAAGAGGTTTTCCATCAAGCAGGTTCGATTGCTCAACGACATCGTTGCGACCGCCTATGGTCTTCCGCATCTCGGCCCCGACAGGTTCTACACTATCAACGAGGGTAATCCCGGAGAGAACGGGAATCTCGGCCTGATCGCCGCCGGGGCCGGTCTGGGTGAAGCGTTGATCTACCGCACCGGCGACCAGATCCACCCGTATGCCTCGGAAGGGGGCCATGCCGATTTCGCGCCGAGCAACCAGATCCAGGCTGAACTCTGGGAATACCTGTATGGGGAATTGGGCAATGTCGAGGTGGAGGACATCGTGAGCCTGACCGGCCTGGAACGGATATTCAACTTCCTGGTCGACACCCACGGGGGAGTCCGGGGGGAGTGGTATGACCGCGCCGAGAACCGGGCGGCGGCCATAATCGAGATGGCGCTCTCAGGCAGGGACCGCACAGCCGGCCAGGCGCTGGACATTTTCATAGACTGTTACGCCTCGGAGGCGGCCAACCTGGCCCTGAAGGGCATGACGCTCGGCGGCATCTACATCGGGGGCCAGATAGCGCCGCAGATCATTACCGCGCTGGATCAGGGGCGGTTCATGGAGCACTTCGTAAAGCACGGCAAAATGGAGAGCCTGCTGGCCGGCATGCCGGTGGGGGTCATCATCGAAGAGAAAACGGCCCTGCTTGGTGCGGCAGGCGTGTCCACAGCCATGTGATGCCGCATGAGAGACTGCATCATCTTCCTGCGCGGGGTCTATCGCGCTCGTGATCTAACCTTTTACCGCTCGCTTTGCCGTGGAAAATTCCGCATCGCGGCCGACGGGGGATACGCTTTCTTCCGTAAATCCGGGCTGGTGCCCGACCTGCTCGTGGGCGACTTTGATTCCCTGAGAATCAGCCCGAACCGGCTGTCTTCGCGCACCAGGATCGAGCCTCACTCGACGAACAAGAACGCCACGGACGCCGAACTGGCTCTCGACTACTGCCTGCGGCGGGGGGCACGCCGCGTCGATATCGTGCAACCGTCGATCGGCGAGCCGGACCATTTCGCCGGCAACCTGCTCCTGCTGGCCAGGTCGCACAAGGACGCAAACAGGCGGTATAAGCCGCGTGTCCGGCTGGTCGATGCCGCCGCCGAGGTGCTTATGGTCGATTCGAGTGTGTGGATCATTCGGGGGGCGGTTGGTGACAGGGTGTCAGTAGTACCTATCTCCAAACGTGCAATCCTGACCTGCCAGGGCACGGACTACGACGTCGTCAACCTGACAATTCGACGGGGCGAGACGGTAGGTTTGCGTAACCGCGTCCGCACTGCTCGTGCGCGATTCGAAATCCGGGGGACGGCGCTGGTTTTTCACCGTTGGGCCGGCCGTTAAGGTCGGGCCATTCGGCGCTTGACTCGCGCGGCCGATTGTATATATTGGGCACCGCCGCAGAGTAAAGGCCTGCGGCAGCCTGCCGATATGACGTGAGTACTGGGAGATCGTCCAATGGTAGGACATACGGCTCTGGACCGTAGAATCGGGGTTCGAATCCCTGTCTCCCAGCTTTTTCATGCCCTGCATACGGGGGAGAGTGCTTCTCTTTTGTGAACGCACGATTGCGGGATACGGAAAGCTCGCGGCTTATTGCCTGCTCGTCCCGTCAGGTTTCCTCGCCTTGATTACGTAAACGTCGCCTGAGGCGCACGCGAAGTAGGTCCCGTCGTCGATCTGTTGCCGGAACACTTCCAGAACTTCACTCTCCGCTTTCTCATACTGTGCGAATTCAGCCGGGTCGCCGTCGGCCTCGAGGAATTCCTGCCTCGCTCGGTCAATCCAGGCCGTGCGGCGTGGCTCGTCCAGCCACTGTTTTCTGACGTTGTCCAGCGCGTCCTGCTGATGAGGCCCCCCGTAGGGCGGATCCAGGAAATGGACGCGGTCGTTAAGGCGCACGTCGATGTCCACAAGCCCCAACTCGCTCATCATCCTCGGGACCCTGGGGCCTATGGCGTTATCCCCGTGGCCGCGTGCAATCCTCCCGCGGTGGCAGGTGAGGGCGACTTTGGCCCGCAGCAGTTGATCCTCGATATCCAACTCCGGCAGCGAGGAATAGTGCTGCGAGAGCATATAGCGGACGTTGTCCGATTCTATACAGGTAATGAGTCCACCCGGCCCGGTCACTCTGATCATCTCGGACAGGGCGCGTCGGGGATCTTCGAGGTGCATCAGGACGGCCTGGCACATGACCCAGTCGGCGAAGTCATCTTCAAAGGGTAACTCGTAAGCGTTACCGGCGACGAACGAGGTTTCTCCGGCGTCGGCCCACGTCTTTGCGGACCGCGCGGCGTCCCGCAGCAAGGCCGGTGATCTGTCGACGCCCACGTACCGCCCGCCTTTCCCGAAATATGGCCAGAAGGTGTAACCGAGATACCCCAGGCCACAGCCGACGTCGACGGCGGTGATTCCGTGGCCCAGGCCGAACCAGGCGGCCAGTTTGTCGATAGTGTCATCCAGCCACATGGACTTGCGCTGGAAAACCAGCATTTCCTTCCAGCATTCGTCCGACCAGTCAATCCCCTGTGCTTTTTTCTTCATGACGCGGATTCCTCCCGGTAGTGACAACCTACGGCGGCTCCGGGTGCGACGCGAGGCTTTTTTGCCGCCGACCACGCCGAGAACTCCCCTGCGGCCGGTTCGCCGATGAAGACCCGGCCCTGGTCTTCGTTTCCGCACTTGAAGATTGCAATTCTTCCAGAAGTGTGTAATTTGTCCCCAAGAGAATGGTGATCATCGAGAAGCATCTCACGTCGAGATGTTTCCGCTTCTGCTGCGGAGGAGACCCGTTATGGCACCCTGTCGTTACCGTTCAATGAACACCAGGCTTCACGTAAACCGCCGGGATTTTCTCAAGGCCGGCGGCGTCGTTGGCGCCGGTCTGATGCTGGGCAACCCGTCCCTGTGGGCACAGGACAAAGAAAAGAACGGGGAAACGGAGAGACCCAGGACGAATATCGACGAGGCGATGAAGGTCCCGCGAACCCCGCTATCGCTGCCCGGCTGTCTTCCCGGCAAAGTGGTCGAGGTGTACGATGAACAGGCGATCGCCGACGGCCGGCCGGTCTCGGAGCGCGTTGCGAACATGTTTCAGCGGGGATTGCAGGAACTGACCGGAAAGAGTCCCGCCGACAGTTTCAACCTCTTCTTTGAGGCCGGTGATACGGTTGGTATCAAGGTCAATCCCGTGGGTGCCGGCCTGATCAGCACGCGGCTGGAGGTTGTCGATGCCGTCGTTGCCTGGCTGGAGGACAACGGCATCCCGCGCGGGAATATCGTCATCTGGGACCGCTACGATTACATGCTCAAGGAAGCGGGTTTTACCGAAGAACGGTATCCGGGGATCGGCATAGAAGGATTGCAGACCGCGGACGAGGAGGCCATCGGCGGCGAAGCAAAGGACGACAGCCGCTGGCTGGACGACGAAGGCAGGCACGTCAGCGTCGGCAACTTCGACATGGACGTGTACTACTGGGCCGATATCGAGGGGCCGAAAGACAAGCCCTACCTGAATCAGCACGTTTTCAACGGCAAGTATTCCTACTTCGGCAAGCTGCTCACGAAGAAGCTGACCAAGATCATAAACGTCCCCGTCTGCAAGAACACCGGGGGCGGCATCTCCGTGGCTGCCAAGAATCTCGGTTACGGCGCGGTCTGCAACACCGGCAGGCTTCACCGCGGGCTGTTCTTTGACGTGTGCACGGAAGTCATGGCCTTTTCGGCGATTCGCGATAAGCTGGTCATGAACGTCGCGGATGGATTGGTGGCGCAGTACGACGGCGGGCCGATGCCCGCCGCTCAGTTTACGTACCAGTTCAAGACGCTGTTTTTCGCCACCGATCCTTTTGCGCTGGACATGATTTGCCACAATATAATGGTGGAGAAGCGCAAGAGCATGAAGATCAAGGTAAACGAGCACCCCGTCTTCACTGACTATCTTCGCTACGCCCAACGGCTCGGACTGGGTGTGGTCGACCCGGAAAGGACGCACCACGCTCGTGTGGATATGTCCGCCTGACGCGCGGGCGCCCGGAGTATCGTTATGAGAACAGTATTAGTTGCAGCCGCCGTCCTGCTGGCCGCGGGCGGCATCGCGGCGGAGATCGTATATCCCGGCGATGATTTCGTGCCCGGGTGGAAGACGGCGGGACAAACGCTTCGCTTCGTCAAGAACGACCTCTACGGGTACATCGACGGCGGCGCAGAGTTGTTTCACGAGTACGGGTTTGAAGACCTGCTGGTGCAGCACTACGTCAGGGGCGAGGATGAGATCAGTCTGGAAGTGTATCGAATGGCAAGTCCGGAATCGGCGCTCGGTATATACCTGATCAGGTGCGGAACGGAAACCCCCGTCCAGGGCGTGCCGGTAAGGAACTCCGGAGGCTGGTCGCAGATTGCGGCTGTAAAGGGCGGTTGCTTCATTCAGGTCAACAATTTCATGGGTGACGAAGACCTCCTCCCCGTGATGGTCGAGCTGGTCAGCCGGGCAGCGACGTCCGTACCGGAAGCTGAACCCGTTCTGTTGTTAGACAGTCTGCCCCGGGAAGGCCTTGTCCCCGGAACGGAGTTGATCGTCAGGGGCCCTTACAGTCTTCAGATGATGCTCACGTTCGGCAAGGGGGACGTGCTCGAACTGGGTTCGGAGATATTCGGTGTGGCCGGTGATTACCGGGATTCCGCCGGTGTCGTTTTCACCCGGATCGTCATTCCCTATCCGAACGCCGGGACGGCCCGGCACGCATTCGAGAGCCTGGTGGCTAACCTGGACCCGTACCTCACGGTAGAGGACGCGTGGCAGGACGGATTTACATTCAGAGACTATCAGGACAAGTTCGGCGAGGCCACGGTCGCCGAAAACGTGATCTCCATCCGCATTCACCTTCCGGCGACACCGGCACGGCCGGTCTTACAACGGTGATATGCAGTGCCCGCGACGGCGACGTCATTCCTCGAAGATAACGGCCTGGAATTTCTCGATGACGGCTCCCGGCGACTGGTACGCTTCAGCAGGCAGTCCGGCCTTTCTGCACGTCTGCCTCAGGAATTCCGTTCTGTCCCAGCCGTAGTCCGTTGCGACCTGGGGAAGCAGCAGTCCGCGATTACCCCCCATGGAGATCATGAGCCCGTCGCGCCCAACCTGAATCTCCTCCAGGGACTCAACCCGTTGCAAGGGTGTCAAAACCGATATTTCCAGGTGCAGGTCGGCCAGTTCCGAGGCCTGGACCAGAGGAAATCTTGGGTCGGCGACGGCCGCCTTGACGGCACATTCCGAAACCGTCCGGTACAGCGGGGTGCTGGCGACCGTGTACCCGATGCATCCTCTCAACTGTCCCTGTTTCTCGAGCGTGACGAATGCGGCGCCCGGTTGCGCCAGAATGCCGCTGACCTCGAATGTCGGCAGATTGCCGTCTTGCAGGTAACTCTCGATGGACTGCCGTGCGATCCTCAGCAGCGTTGTCTTGTCGCTGTCAGACAACATGGCCGTCGGGATTTGTCCTCTTTCTGCATCCGGGGAGTCTGGAAGTGTCGCCTCTGATCCCTGCCCGACCCTGGCCTTATAGATCGCGGCCGCCACGTATCCCACGACCGACCCCTTGTCCCCTGAGACATCGCCGGAATCACCGTAGCGCAGAATTTTCACGCTGTTGGCGCCCCGGGCCACGGCCGCTTTTATAACGGCCACGGTCGGGCCGCCGCCGCACATCTCCACTCTGCCGCTTTTGAGGTGATTCTCAAGGCCGCGGGCATCCAGGCGCATCAGGCAGTCGATGCCGAGGGAATCCATTTTCCACCCCTCGTCGGCCGCTCGGTAGTGTTGCCAGTCCGTTGACGCGATCATGACGGTCCGGCCGCCGGGACTGAGTTTCACCATCGCCGCGGCCAAAAGCCTGGCCGTGGGTGGATCGGGCCGCCCCATGATTGCCGGCACGATTTCGAATTCTTTGAGCACTGTCTGAAGGTACGGGAGTTGGACCTCAAGGCAATGTTCAGCCTCGTGCGCCTGTGGTGATTCGGCAATCAGCGGATCGAAATCTATGAGTTCTTTGCAGAGACGGTCATCGCACGGAACCGTGCCGAGGGGCGTTTTCCATGCCACACCCGGGCCGTAGACTGAAACCCCCTCAAACCGCAGTCGGTGCGAGGGTCCGCAGAGGATGACGTTCTCGACGCCCGAATCTTCCAGCAGCTTGTAACTGTATGCCGCGATGGGCCCGGAATAGATCAGGCCGGCGTGGGGTACGATCAGCGCTATGAGCTCGCCGTCGATCGACGCCGAGTCGCCGACCGCCGAAAGGTGATCTCCCACCATTGCCGCCAGCGCGGCGCTGTCGGCGGGATAGAAGGTGCCGGCTACGGCCGGTTCCCTGACGGTTGAGTTAGCTGCGCTGGCGCAGAACAGACCAAGTAAAAGGAAACCTGCAAGGGGAACGGCCCTGCTCATTCTATGACCTCCTCGGGTATAATCGGCCAACCGACCGCGCGGCGGCGTCGGGAAAACCGGTGTCGCTGGTTGCGAGTTTCTCGTATAATTAGTATATGAGTCGTGTCGTTGTCGTCAAGTCTAATGGTAAGCCCACGGGAAACGGATTTGGTCGACAGGAATACGTTGCCCTGCTTTCGGCCGGTCTTGGGTGGCTTTCCGGTGAGAACGAGGTGCGGGCGGCGCTGCGCAAATACCTGCCCTCAGGCACGATCGGTATGAAAACGAACTGCCTGGTCGGCAGGCGCAATTCGACGCCGGTGGCGCTGGTTGATGCGCTGTCCCAGCTGCTGACCGGCGCCGGGTTTGACGAAAATGACCTGGTCGTGTGGGATCGGACCAACCGGGAACTGGCCGGGGCCGACTTCCCGCTCAACGCGGCTTCCAGGGGCCGGCGGTGCCTGGGCACGGACACAAACGGGGCCGGGTACAGTGAAGAATTCTACAGTTTTGGAGAAGTCAATTCTCTGGTTACTCGCATTCTTACGGACATGGTCGACCACAACGTCAATCTGCCGGTGCTCAAGGACCATTCCATAGCGGGTCTTTCGGCCGGGCTGAAGAACATGTACGGTGCGATACACAACCCGAACAAGTACCACGGCAACAACTGCGATCCCTACTGTGCCCACGTCTCCAACCTTTCGCCCATCCGGCAGAAGAACCGGCTGACCGTACTCGACGCCGTCCGGGTCCAGTATGATCGCGGTCCCGGTTTTGTCGGCAGGCATATGTACTCTTACAACGGCGTAGTGATCTCTGATGACCCGGTGGCTGCCGACCGGGTGGGGCTGGAGATTCTGGAGCGTATCCGCGCTATCAACGGTCTGCCTTCCCTCGAGAAGGCCGGGCGGCCCGTGAAATACCTCGGTTCGGCCGAAGCGACAGGGCTCGGGACGGCCGACCTGTCGCGTATAGATCTGAACGTGGTGCTGGTTGACGCCGACGGGCGCCGTCGGCCGGGAGAACTGTTCTGATGCAACGACGGTCATTCCTTCGCTGCCTTGGCTGTGGCGCCCTGGCCACCGCCGCCTGCCAGACGGAACTGCTGCCTGAATACCTGGGCGGCATACAGAATGCGTACGCCTTTGACACGGCCGGGCAACTGTCGTCGGTGGAGGCACGCTACTACAAGAAGCTTGAAGGCGGCGGAATTGAATGTCACGTCTGCCCCAGGCATTGCCTCGTGACCGACCTCGAGCGGGGTTACTGCGGCGTCAGAGAGAATCGATCCGATGTATACTACACCCTTGTATACGGCCTGCCGTGTGCGCTGAACATCGATCCCATAGAGAAAAAGCCCCTGTTCCATTTTCACCCCGGTACGACGGCGCTGTCGCTGGCCACGGCCGGCTGCAACGTAAACTGCAAATTCTGCCAGAACTGGGAAATTTCACAGTCACGTCCCGAACAGACTGACAACCTCGACGTCTCCCCGCAGGCTCTTGTCGACATATGCAAACAGAGGCAGATTCCGACCATGGCGTACACTTACTCCGAGCCGGTCGTTTTCTACGAGTACATGTACGACACGGCCGAACGGGGGCACCGTGATTCCGTGAAGTCCGTCATGATCACCGGGGGCTTCATCGAAGAGGAGCCGCTTGCGAATCTCCTGTTACAGCTGGACGCGATTAAAGTGGATCTCAAGGCGATGCGGGAGGCGTATTACCAGAACGTGGTCGGGGGCGAACTGAAGCCGGTCCTGGACCGGCTCATCCAGATCAGGAAATCAGGCGTATGGCTCGAAATAGTCTACCTGGTCGTGCCGACCCTTAACGACACCGAAGCTGAGTTTCGAGACCTCGCCCGCTGGGTCAAGACGTATCTGGGGCCGGACGTGCCGGTTCATTTTTCCCGGTTCTATCCCCAGTACCTGCTGAAGAATCTTCCGCCGACCCCCCAAAGGACGCTGGAAAAGGCCCACGAGATCTGTCGCGGCGAGGGCCTGGAGTTTGTGTATCTGGGTAACCTGCGCGGACATCCTGCCGAATCGACGTACTGCCCGGCGTGCGGGCAGGTTGTGATCGGACGCCAGGGGTACCGTATCCATACATACCGATTGACCGGAAACCGCTGTCAAAAGTGCGACCGGGAGATTCCCGGGCTGTTCTGAATGAATCGTAAGGCCTTTCTGCTCGGGTTCTACGCGACTGGCGGCCAGGTGCTGCTTCTGCGCGAGCTGGTCTCCTCTCTCAACGGCGACGAACTGTTCATTGGCACGGCCCTTTTCGGCTGGCTGGTCTGGGTGGCCATTGGCGCCTACCTCGGGGGCAGGGCGGTCAGCGGACCCGGATCAAATGCGCTGTTTTCAGCCGCCATCCTTGTCCTGCCGATAACGGTCGTTCTCACGCGGCTGTCGCCAATGGTCACCACCGGCCTTATCGGTCAAATCATTCCCTTCAGCACGGCGGCGGTGGTGTCGGGCATGATGATGCTGCCGACCGGATTCATCGCCGGATGGCTGTTCCCGTCGATAACCCGGGAGGACCGCAAGGCCGCCCAGTCGATCGTGCGAGTCTACCTGTTTGAGGGCATAGGTGCCTTTGCCGCCGGGCTTATCATTGCCGTTCTCGTCGGCAGGGTGGTCGCGACGTTGGGGATGTCGGTGATTCTCGTGGCGATCGTTGGAGGCGGCCTGGCTCTGCCGCGACGGAGCCAAAGACGACGCGGGATCATTGCCGGCGCGGGCGTCATCGCGGCCGTCCTGCTGATCACGCCCTACGCAGCGTCCCATGCCGACGCGTACCTGGAAGGCGTCAAGAACGCCTCCTACCACGTGGAGCACTCGTTCGACACCCATTACAGTCACCAGGCGATCCTGTCCCGTGACGGCAGCCTTGTCCTGTTGACCGATAACACCGTTGAAGCGGTCTATCCCAATCTGGAGTCGGCCGAGAATATGTTAATCCCGCCGCTGGCCTACAACCCCGGCGCGCGCCGGGTTCTTTTTGTGGGACGGTCCGAATTCGGGGTGGCTCAACTGGCGGACAGCGTGCGCGGACTGTCGCTTACGACCGTAGATCCCCGGCACCTGCTGACCGAGGCGCTGAGCGATCTGCTGCCGGTATCGCCGGCTGTCCGGCAGATCGAGAACGACCCGGTGGCGCTTTTCTCGCGAGCGTCCGGCTCACCGAAGTATGATATCATGATTGTCAATCCCGGCGAGCTTGACATCTACCGGAACAGCCGCCTGGTCACGCCGAGATTCCTCAGGGCCGCCCGGTCATTCCTGCAACCCGACGGCATCTTGTACCTGCCCACGCGTTTCGATACCGACCGGTATATCTCGGCCGACGCGAAAGTGCTGCTTTCCGTCATCCACAACGTCCTGCGCAGTTCGTTTGAATACGTGACTATGTGGCCGGGAACCATGACCCTGTTTTTCGCCAGCGACGCGCCGCTGGCGGACCTTACTTACGATTCGGTGAGCACCCGGCTGTCCGGTCTGGGGTATTCACCACAGTACATAAGCGATAACTATCTGGTTGATCGGCTGGACGAGACTAAGGTGCAGCGCCTGCGTGAGGCGGTGCAGCAGTCAGACGCCATAAACAGCATGGAGCGGCCGGTGCTGCCACAGTATCAGGCGTGGTATCGGGCCAAAGCAAACAGCCTCGACAGGGGGCTGTTTTCGCTCATTCTCAGGAAGCCGGCCTGGGTCGTTGCCCTCCCGGCGGCAATTGTTCTGCTGCTGGTGGTTACGATGACCGGCAGGGGAAGAAGGCGGCGGTTCGGGCTGTTTCTGTATTTTACTGCGGGCGTCGTATCCCTTTCACTGGAGCTGGTTTCGTTTTACGTCTTTCAGTCTTCGGCCGGTTCTCTTTACGCGGAGATGGCCGCGTTGATTGGTGTCTTCATGCTGGGGCTGGCCCTCGGCACGTACTTCACGGTGCGAACGGTCGGTCGGGGTGCCGAGTACTGTGCCCTGTTGATGTTCCTTGCCGCGGCGATCGTGTTCCTTCTCACTTACGGTTCCGTACATCCGCAGATGGTCTTTCCGTATCATCTGCTGTTCCTGTTTGTGAGTGCGCTGGCCACGGGGTGCCTGTTTGTGGCGGCCACGCGCCGTTTCTACGACGGGAGCGCGGCTGAGAACCGGGGCTCCGGGTACGCCTTCGAACTGCTGGGCTCAGCTGTGGGGGCTCTGTGTGCCGTTACTATCCTGCTCCCGGTCATCGGGTTGCAGTGGCTGCTTCTTTCACTGATTGCCCTGCTCGTGGCGGCCCTGATTGGCAGCCTGGCCACTTCATAATGCAGACCGACTACGGCAGCGTACTCAGCCAGAGACTCAGAAACTCCCGGTGAGGCTCGCTGTAGCCCACCATTCCCACTACCCTGCCACCGCGCAGACCGCCGATGACTGCGCCACCGGAACCGTCATCGGTGCCAAAAGCCGTGCCGTTCTCGAACACGAAGGTGCCGGAAGTCGAGTCACGTAACCCCATCTCGTCAAGTCTGGCCTGCCACCGGGAGAGCGCGTCACCGGACATCGTCCCGGATACGAACAGCATGACCGTGTCACCGGCCAGAAAGAAGCGCCGCGTATAGATACCGGCAAGAAACTCGCGACCGAGAAAGGATTGGACGAAGTACTGATCGCCGGCAACAACCGTGCTGTCGGCCGGGAACAGCGAAAAGGCCTCAGGTGGCAGGGTGGTCCCGGGGACGCGCGGCTCGATCTCCTGCGCCGCCTGCATCAGGGCGCGCGCGGTTTCCTCGGATTCGTCGTAACCGGTCAGGGCCACCAGGAACTCACCCTTCACGAACTGAAGGTTGGCCGTGGAAACGATGCCCTCCACGCCGAGCGAGACCAGGTTGGGGGAATCGGGCCGCGCGAGCGAGTACAGCCCGTACGCATCCGTGGCGTTGTCGAATCGAAAGATCTCCACGACGATGGCTGTGTTGTCATCCCCGTATTCGGCTGTGGCGACCTCCTGGAAATTGTACGACAGAAACAGTTCGGCTCCGCCGTCGATGTATTCCCAGAGCGTAGAGTCCGTAAAGACGCTGACTTCCGAGGACCTGGCCAACCGGCCTTCGGCCACCGTATCGGGCAGAAGATCGGCGGAGTGGACGATCCCGGCCTGTTTTGCACCGTCGCCGCACGTGACGGACAAGAGGACGAGTACGCTCAGCAGCGACACGGCAGTTTTACTCATAATCCCGGCTCCTGTTAGCGGTCCGCGGTTTGGCTTTTCGGCGTCGAAGCAGAATCTGGTTTCGGGCCGAACGTGATTCGCCCACCGAGGTCATGTAGACGGCTGGTCGATCAATGACGGGGCAGGCGTATTCACACGCTCCGCAGCCCGTGCACAATTCCGGGTCAACGTATGGCCGCTTGACCCTGACCTCTTTTCCCCGGCTGTCATATGCGATTTCGTCCCGGAGATAAACGGACTTGGGAGAGGTCGGGCACCACTCTTCGCAGACGATGCACGGCGTAGCCATGGCCCACGGCAGGCACCGCCCGCGGTCAATAAACGCGGTGCCTATACGGTTGGGCGGCGTGTCCTGGTCACCGACCTTTTCGACCAGCGAAAGCTCGGCGATAGCGCCGGTCGGGCACACCTGGCCGCAGAGCGTGCAACTGGGCTCACAGTAGCCGATCCTTGCAATCAGGACGGGGGTCCATATGCCCTCCAGGCCGGCCTCGAACAGGGTGGGATGCAGGGCGTTGTTCGGGCACACGCGCATGCACTGGCCGCACCTTATACAGCGGCCGAAGAAATCGTCTTCCGGTGCTGCGCCCGGGGGACGGATCAAGCGGGGGTTGCTGTTGACCTCGAAGGCATCGCCGGACCGGAAAAGCGGAAACAGTACCAGCCCGCCGGCCACGGAGGCGGCAAATTTCCGCCGCGTAACGTCCACTTTGGGTGTCCCGGCGGGATTGGCCTGCGTACTGACCTGCTCGGGGAAGAACCTGAATCTCAGGGCGTTGCTCGGGCATTCCGCCTGGCAGTTCAGGCACAGGTGGCATTCGGTTTGCCGCCAGGGGGAGCCTATCTCCGGGTCGTCCGCCCCCTGGCAGGAAAGAAGGCACTTGTGACACTGGTCGCACCCTGATTCGACCTTCTCCAGGCCGAATATGGCGAACCTGGAAAAGACGCCAAGGAGCGCCCCCAGCGGGCATATCCCACGGCACCAGAAACGGGTGAAAACTCTGTTGAGGGCCAGGATGACAATGAAGAAAAGGCCGATGGATACGACCGTGTGAAAGTAGTTCTGGCGAAAAGGCAGCAGAGCCCAAGCTGTAAGTTCATAGACGGACCGCGCCCCGGTAGTAAGCGGTGGCAGGCCGATGGTTCCGACCCATTCAACCAGGCGCAGGGCCCCGGTATGGATAACCGGCAGAACGAACGTTCCGATGGAGCGCGCCAGCAACGACAGCGGGTCGAGCAGACCCACCTGCAGCGTGCCCGCCGTCGCCGCGGCCAGAAAGGCGAACAGGATATAGTACTTGAGACGCTGGTATTTCTTGTATCGGTTTGACTCAATCTTGCGAGCGCCGCGTCTGCGGGGTCTCTCGGACCGGATCTCGGAAATCCAGTGGTTGACCGAACCCAGCGGGCATACCCAGCCGCAAAAGAAACGCCCGAGGAAGATCGTGGGGATCAGGACGACGAGCGACCACAGCAGGCCCTTATACACGGTCCCGCTGGAAAGCAGGGTGGCGATCGCCACCAGGGGGTCGAACTCCAGGGCGATTGAAACCGGGTAGGGCAGACGGATCTCCGTGATGTCGGCGGGGCGAAAACTCACCTCGAAGGTGGTCTTGAGCACGAGCCAGAAGAATACTGCGAAGAACACTACTTGCGAGATGCGCCGAAGGTTTCTGACAGTACGGACGTGCATCAGACGATCTCTTTGTATCCGATGGACCGGTAATCGACCGTGCCCAGCCCGGATTGCTCGCCCAGGACGATGTGGCCGACGCGGTCGCCCTGAAGGCCGAGGAATTCCGCCGCCCGCGCGTCAGCCGCCACGGGATCGGTCGAACATATGACCGTGTCCTCCCGTGCCACGTAGTCAAGCGACCCTCCCTGCGGGCCGCCCCGCAACAGGACCCGGGTGGCATCGACCACGGTAAGCGTGGGGCGGCAGAAACTGACAAGGTCGACTATAGACTGGTCTATGTGCTGGTGCAACTGGTTGCGTCGTCCTCCGAGTATGCCGTACAGGTTCTTCATGCCGACAGTACACTGACACATCGAGTGCTGCTTGGTGATAGGCATGTTGATCAGCCTGTCCGTCTCTACGAAGTATTGCAGCACGGGCCAGGCCGTCAGGATTTTCCCGCCCAGATCCATTGTCACGAAATCGGCGGGTCTCGGGAGCATGACGCGGGCGCCGGCTTTCTCAGCGGCATCTCTTATGCCTGACCGGAGAAAGCAGCGGCGCGAGTCGTTGCAGCTTACGTCGGTGACTATCACTTCGGCGGCGCCGGCAGCCAGACAAATCCTGGTCATTTCAGCCACCAGTACGGGATTGGTATTGGCAGCCTGGGCCGCCGTTCTGTCCCACCCGATGTTGGGCTTTATCGTCACCCGCTCGCCCGCAGTAACAAACCGTTGGATGCCGCCCACGGCGTCGAGGGCAGCGTGAAGGGCAGCCGCCGGATCGTTATGCCGGGCCAGCGCAACCTGCGGCAGGGACGGGTCCGGGGGCACCTCGAAGTTGCTGACCTTGGTCATGACCGGCTGATAAGAAGCGGTCTGGCGGTTGTGAAAGAGAACACCGGTCCCGCCGGTCACCGCCGCCAGGGCCAGGGCCTGACCGGATTTCTTGAGGAATTCTCGTCGCTGCATACTGTTCCCGAACAAATGGCACCGAACGCTCGAATATATGGAATGCCCACGCGTCAGACAAGGTGTGTTGATATTCAACAGCGCGTGGCGGCATTCCTTAAGGGCCGCTTTTTTGCCCGGTGTCCGCGGCCGACGGCGGCAATCCGAGCAGAAATCGGCGCGGCCGACAGCCCGGGGCTTTCGCTTTCCGGTCGGAAATAGCGGGATGGCAGGGGCGGGCAAGGGGCGATTGACCTGCCTCTGTGAAAATTGATCTTCCGCCAGGGGAGAGAATTTGCGTTCTTTCGGTGGAACTCCCGTCTGCATCCGGGAACGGACATTCCAAAGTAATCAGCGAGGGATGTGATGAAAGACGACAAGCGAGAAGCGAAACGAAAGCTGGTCCGTAAGTTCTACGGTCAGCAGATCAGCAAGCAAACGGAGAGTTGCTGCTCAGGCGATTCTGACGCTGCTCAGGTGCAGGAAGACTTCGAGTTCTTCGGCTATTCGCCGCAGGAAGTAAGAGAGTTTCACGGTGGAGCGGCCGCCGGGCTGTGTTGCGGCAATCCCCTGCCGGGTGCGGCCATAAAAGCCGGGGAAACCGTCCTGGATCTCGGCAGCGGCCGAGGGCTGGATTGCTATCTGGCAGCCCGGCTGGTTGGAGAGACGGGGAAAGTGATAGGGGTTGACATGACCCCGGAGCTCGTCAGCAGTTCGCGGTCGCGAATTGCGACCCTCGGTCGCCGAAACATCGATATCCGCCTGGGAGAGATCGAAAACCTGCCGGTAGCGGATAACTCCGTCGACGTTGTTATTTCAAATTGCGTTATCAACCTCTCGCCGGACAAGCCGCGAGTCTTTCAGGAAATATTCCGGGTGCTCAAGCCGGGTGGCCGGCTGGCCGTGTCTGACATTGTGGCCATCACGGAACTGCCAGCCGAATTGCGAGAGGACAGCGACGCTTACGTGCAATGCATTGCGGGAGCCGCTCTGGTTACCGACCTGGAGAATATGCTCATCGGGGCGGGGTTTGAACGCGTCAGCGTGGCGCCCCAACAAGAGAGCCGGAGTGTAATTCGGAAGTGGAAGGCTGGTGAAAAGGCGGCCGACGCGGTAGCGTCCGCCCTCATCACGGCGATCAAACCGGCCTGACCGCTCCGCGTCGTCAGGCACTGGTGGGTAGGAAACCGGTGAAGACGACATTCTTCTCTGTAATATGTGGTATCCTGAGTGTGTGGATCCTGATGCCGGGGGATGGTGCTATGTCCGCTGAAAAATGGTGGGAACATACCGATGAGGCCCGAGAATACGACCTGTCCGCTCAACGGATCCTGATACTGTCAGCCGAGGGCTTTGATTTTCAGGAGTTGGAGATCGTCCGAGAATACTGGCTCGGCTGGGGCGCGCAGGTTCAGACCGCGGGGACTGAAGCTGGGATTCGGAAGACGGCGAGCCGTATGCGGCCAATGCCGCCATTGACACGCTGCGCGTGCTCAAGGACTACAACATTGTGTGATGCCGCCTGTGGACATCGGCGCGGGATTCTTGCATACTGAGGCAGGACGGCAGGAACGGAAAGCGACGGAAAGTCATTTCGGGGAGGCGTCGATGAAGGCAGACGCGCGTAAACCATTCAAGGTTCAGCCGGTCTGTCTGGTCGGTGACAGGTCATCGTTTCTCAGCCCGGACGGCCTCGGCTTTGTGGACATCGAAGACCGGGCCGAGCAGGAACGACGGACGAGCGAAATCCTTTCGCACCTGGCCATGGACCTCGCGGACAAGGTTCTTGTGCGTTCCGAGAGCGACCTGTTGCGCCTGGACACCGGGGCCGACGTATTCCTCGTGTTTGTGCACTGCATGCACAAGTTTTCGGCGCTGGAGGCGTTGGCGCGCACGGGTATTCCGCTGATCCTGGCCGGAGAGGAAGGCGCGCCGGGTGACGCCTTCGACACGTATTCCTCCATAGCCGACTGCGACAACGTGCACGTGGCGTTCAGTTACGACGGTATTGCACGGCGCGCGAGGGTGCTCAGGGCCGCCGCGTACGTGAGAAAGGCCACCGTGTGCGTCTTTGACTCGGGGGAACGGTCACTCGACGCCGCGCCGTGGTACCGCAATCCGGTGGTCGACGGGACGCTCAAGACCGCGTACGTGGATATGGAGGATTTCAGGCGCGAACTGACGCGTGCCGACACCGACGAGGCCGAAAGGCTGGCGAAGAGCTGGATGGAGGGAGCCATGGTGCTGGAGCCGACGCTTCAGGACGTCAGGCAATCGGCTGTTCTCTATCTGGCCATGAAGAGCGTAATTGACGGCATGGGGGCCGAGGCGGCCTACGTGCTCTGGTGCGGCCAGTTCTCCGAACTGGTCGGGGGAAAGATGTGCTATGCGATAGCCAAGCTGAACGAGACCGGTTACCTCACCGGTTGCTGGCGCGGTGAGAATGCCGCGCCCATGATGATCCTGCACGCGCTCTCCGGAAAGCCCGTGTTTTTCGGAGAGGTTCACACGTACGGCGGGGACGTCATGGCCGTGCGGCACTGTGCGGTTCCGTGCAACATGGCGGCCGGCCCGCCGGTTCTCAGAACGTGGCGTGGCCACGAAGGGACCGTAACCGCCTATTGCGAAATGCCCAGGGGAACGGTCACCGTGGTCAATATGGGCATCGGGGACAGGTTGGTCGTGTTGAAGGGCGAGGTGACCGAAACGCGCGACCTCGGCGGTGAGAATTGCCGCACCACCGTCATGGTACAGCTGCATAACCCGCCCGCGCCCCGGCAATTCGTGTCGCGCGAGATGGCCATGGTGTACGGGGATTTCGTGGACGACGTGCTGGCGGTCGCAGGAACGCTGCACATCAGATCCGATTGAATATCGGCCCGTTGAGTGACAGGTTGAGTCAAGGATACAGGTTAGAATATGTTGCTGCCTCTTCACGAAGGAGTCTTGTACGGCCCGGTGCAGTCCCGACGGTACGGGAAATCTCTGGGAATTAACCTGATGCCGACGACGTACAAGCTGTGCTCTTTCAACTGTGTTTACTGCCACTATGGGCTGACCGACGTATGTACCGCGGACTTGTCCGGGCGGGAGGACGACCTGCCGTCCGTCGATGAAGTCGTCACGGCGCTGGAACAAGCCCTCCGAAAACCGACGGAACTTGATCTGATTACGTTCTCCGGGAACGGCGAGCCCACCCTGTACCCCCGGTTTCCTGAACTGGTCGGTGCGGTCGCCGATCTTCGGGACGCGTACAAACCGTTGGCGCGGGTGGCGCTGCTGTCCAACGCCGCCGGCCTGGTGCGCGACGAGGTTCGCGGCAGTCTCTCCCGGGTGGACCTGCCGGTGCTTAAGCTCGATGCCGGCACCGAGAGAACCTTCCGGGCGATAAACAGGCCCGCCAAAGGAATCCGTTTCCGGGAAATCGTCGACCGTCTCATTGCGCTCGATAACATTTACCTTCAGACGGTGCTCCTGGACGGCACACCGTCGAATGTGAACCCGGCCGAGCTGGACGCCTATTTCGAGTTGCTCCGGCAGATCCGCCCCCTGGAAGTCCATATGTACTCGATTGACCGCCCCGTTCCCGATGCCGCGATATCGCTGGTCCCGCCCGATCGGCTCGAAGAGATTGCAGACCAGGCCAGCCGGGAAACGGGCGTCCCAGTGAGAGCGTTCTATGCCGGGGGGCAGCGGTGATCGCGTGAAACCGCACCTTGCTCGTACCGCTGTGACTTGTCGACGCGGGCGCTGAAGTCATGTCGCCCGGAGAAGAAGATGAGGACCTGCCGGGGCCGCCGCCGGCGGCCGTCCGGGATCCCCAACGTCGACTATAGCAACACAGGAGGAACGGTGTGCAGTCCGAAGATAGTGATCTGAGCATCCTTGCCATGTCCGAAGCGGACATTCCGTTTGCCAACAGGCTGACGGACATCGAGGAATGGGGGTATCTTCCCGATGATTTCCGGCGGTTGATTTCCCTGCAGCCGTCGGGCTGCTTCGTTGCGTGGAAGGGCGGTGAGCGCGCGGGCATGATTACGTGTATGCTTTACGGCGACTATGCTTTCCTTGGCTCGCTGATCGTCCTGGCGGCCTGCCGCCAGAAGAACATCGGCGAGCAGCTCATGCGTCATGCCATGAGCTATCTTGAAGGTGAAGGAGCAAGGACAATCGAGCTGGACGGAGTTTTCCCGGCCGTTTCTCTTTACCGGCGGCTGGGTTTTGTCGACAAGTATCTGTCCCTTCGTTTCTACCGCCCGCCGGGTGCGGCAGCCGGGTCGGCGTCGGCTCCCAAGACCGGTCACTCCGATTCCCTGGTCGAGTTCGACCTGCGTAAGACCGGCGTGAAGCGTGAGCATTTGCTCAGGCGCTATTGCCGGGAGTTCGGTCAGTCGGCCTATGCGGTCGGCGACACCGAATTGTCCGCCTACGCGATTGTCAGGCCGACGAGTGACGACCGGTTTACCGTGGCGCCTTTTGTCGCGCAAGATACCGATAGCGCCGGGCAGTTGCTCTCGGCCGTTGTGGCGAAGTACGCCGCGAAGGGCTTGGGTATGGGGGTTCCGGAGGTCAACCGGGATATGGTCGCCCTTTTGCTGCGCGAGGGCTTTACATACACGCAGCCGTCGGTGCGGATGTACCGAGGACCGAGAAGAGACTATGAGAGGCACGTGTATGGTATCGCGTCACCGGATAAGGGATAGCGGCGGGGCCGGCAGAGGAGTCTGGGCACGATCTCTCGTGAGTTCGTCGAGGTTTTTCACCCGATCCATGAGCGACTTGATGGATCGTCGGTGAACTGGGTGGTGACCGGCAGCTTCAGCTTTGCGATGCAGGGCCTGCCCGTCACGCCCTGGATATCGAGCGTCACGGACGGGGGCATTACTCCAAAGTGACGCTTTTTGTTGCCCGAAAGAACTAGGCCGGTGAAACCACGTAATATGTCAAGGAGCGGGGGCGGACGTCAAGAGACCCGGCTATCGAGTGGTTGAAGAGCCGGTCATGCGCGGCAGGCGTCGACGATTTTCCTGATGGCGGCCGTGTGTTCCGGTGTGGTGCCGCAACAGCCGCCGATAATGTTGACTCCCGCGGCCAGCAGCTTCTGCGCTTCATCCGCCATGAACTCCGGGGTCTCAGGGTAGACGACCCGGCCTTCCTGAATCAGCGGAAGCCCGGCGTTCGATTGGATCAGCAGGGGAAGCGATGTATGCTTCCTGAACTCCTCGGCAATCCTCACCATGTTCCGTATGCCGTTGCCGCAGTTCGATCCGATGATGTCGGCCCCGGCCTCGGCGAGCCCTTCGACGGCCTGCTCGACGCTTACCCCCATAATGGTGTAAAACCCTCTCGGCGTGGCATCGAAGGTCATGGTCGCCGCCACCGGTGTTGACGGCGCAATCGATTTCGCGGCTTTGACGGCCAGAACGGCTTCGGACAGGTCGGTCATGGTCTCCACGGTGATCATGTCGATACCCGCCTCTGCGAGCGCGCTTATCTGCCGCGCGAAGCTCTCCGAGACGGTCTCCGGGTCGGTGTCACCGTGCGGTTTGAGCAGGGTTCCGCTGGGGCCGCACGATGCCGACAGGTAATCTTTGTCGCCGACCGCCGCCCTCGCCGCCTGCACGGCGGCGGCGTTGATTCGTTCCGTCCTGTCGTCAAGGGCGTACGGCACGAGCCTGAGTGGCGAGGCCCCGAACGTGTTGGTGTGTATGATATCGGCGCCGGCTTCAAGATACAGATGGGCGATCCGTGTGAGCACATCCGGCCGGTCGAGGTTCATTCTCTCCGGGCAGTCGCCGATCTTCAGCCCTCGTTCTTGCAGCATCGTTCCCATGGCACCGTCGGCCACGAGCACGGTGCCGCTTTTCAGACAATCGAGCAGTTCCCGCACGTCACTTCACTCCGAGAAACCCCTTTACGCTCTCCACGGCGTTGGCGCCGTCGAAGCAGTACGCGTGGGCCCCGATCTGCCGGGCGTATTCCGCCGAGAGCGGTGCGCCCCCGACAATGAATTTCATTTTGTCGTACACTCCCCGTTCTCTGGCCAGCGCAATGACCTTTGCCATGACCGGCATGGTGGTGGTCAACAGGGCGGACATGCCGATTACCTGGGCGCCGGTGCGCTCGGCAGCGTCAATGAACTCCTGAGGCGGGACGTCCTTGCCGAGATCCACGACTTCGAATCCCGCCCCCTTGAGCATGATGCCGGCAAGGTTCTTTCCGATATCATGCAGGTCCCCCTGGACGGTGCCTATGACCACCCGGCCGATTGCCGGGACGCCCTCCCTGATAAGGTGCGGTTTGAGCAGGTCCATGCCGGCGTACATGGCCTTGGCGGCGAGCAGCACGTCGGGCAGGAAAATTTCGTGGGTTTTGAACCTCTCGCCGATCACGTTCATCCCCGCGATGAGCCCTTCGTCGAGTATGGTTTTTGGCGGCATGCCGGCGTCGAGCGCCTGCTGTGTCAACCGTGAAGTCTCTTCAGCCTGTCCCTTCTGCAGATTCTCTGATATCTGTTCGCAGATGCTCATATCCTGAACCCTCGTGTGTAAACCTTGCGTCAGTTCCTCTGTATTGCCCTGGCCCGTTGGCGGCAGGAGTGCGTCTCGCAGTCCCTGCAGAACGGGAATTTGTCGTCGAACTCGAAAATGTGACCGGGGCCGGCGACAATCACCCCCGTTACCGACTTGAGAGGCTGCATCAGAAAACTGTCTGAGAGTTCGATGCCGATCTCCTCAGGTGACAACGCCTGGAACAGTTTTCGCTGTGCGCTGACGTGCCAGCCGCAGTAACCGGGGCTGAACTGCATGACGCCGGCGGTCGTTTCCAGCCGCGCGGTCGCCTCCAACTGTTCATGGTACTCCAGCCTCATGACCTCACTTGCCATTTCCGTGCCTTCAGACGCCGCCGAATCAAGCATGGACCCGAGGGCGAATTCACGTTCATCAAAGAGGCGCGAGATTTCCGCACAGATGTCCTGCCCGACGGTGACGGCAAACAGGGCCAGGCTGTCCGCCGACCGGTAGATGTCTTCCAGCGGCGTGTGCTCGGCGTTCAGAGCTTCGCCTCGGTACACCGCCTCGAAGTCGGCTTCGGACACCTCCCTCAACAGGCCGACGGGATCAGCAAGCCTGCCGTACAGCAGGACCGACTGCCGTGCGAGGTCCGAGGTTCGGGCGTCCGGGACGACATCGCGCGGGATTCCCTGGGCCCGGAGCACGGCCTCGACGGGGGGAATCACCTCGTCAACAGGTATGCCTATTACCCTTCGCATCAACTCGTTTCGGGCAGGTGCTCCATGCCGTGTCGGCGCGCCTCGGCCTGCATGAGTTCCGTCAGTTCTCGCCGGACGTCTTCAGGCAGCCCCACCGGCTCGTGTTTTTCTACAAGACGTTTTACCTCGGCGCGGGCACGGTCCGTGAGACTCACGCGTCCTTCAGCCTCCCATCGGGACCGATTCGCCCGATCGATCACTGGTCCGGGGAAGTACATCTCTTCCTTGAGATACCGGCGGGTGTGGTCCGAGATCAGCAGGTGCTGTTCGGCCAGCAGTTCTTCGAAGCGCGGCAGGGCCGGGAAGTCCTCTTTCGGCTCGATGCCCTCGATCATGCGGAAGGCCATCCCGCAGATCTCGTTGTCGAGCACCAGCTTCTCGAGGCTGAAGCAGCTTTCAAAGTCAAGCATGCCGGGACCGGATATGCTGTTTATGCCGGCAAGGGCGGCCAGCACGGCTCCCATGCCCGATTCCAGTCCCGCCTGGGCGTCAAGCAACTTGGCGTCACTCAATCCGATATAAGCCTGGGTCGGCAGACCAAGGTATTTCCCGATTTCATTGTATGCGCAGTCGAGCATCATGGTACCGATAGCGCCCATGGGTGTGGTCTCAAACCGGACGTCGAATACGGCCGGCGAACCTCCGTACAGCACGGGAGCGCCGGGGTTGGTCAACTGGCTGATCACCAGCCCGCTCAACGTCTCGGCCGTGTGCTGAACAAGTGAGCCTACCAGCGTCACGGGGGCCATGAAACCGGAAAGCGGCATCGAGATAAACTCCACCGGAATTGAATGTCGGGCGCAGTCGACGACGTTCTGGGAGGTGACGTCGCTCCACTTGACCGGGGAGGTGGGGCAGCAGGAGAAGATGGTCAGCGGGCGGGCGGCCAGATTCTCCTTGGACCCGCGCACGGCCACCTGGAGGTCCTTCATTATATTAAACGCCTCAATAGTAAAGGTGCCCGTCACGACCGGCTTGTCGCAGAACAGCAGGCTCAAGTACAGCCGGTAGCTGTCCGATACCATCTCCGGCACGTCCGCCGGGATCATGGCCGTCGACTGCATGGCAATATGCCTCATCGATGCCATGAGCTTCGCATAGCTGACGTAGTCGGCCGTGGCCGGCCTGCGAATCCTGCCGCTTTCGCCGTCAAGGACGTTGATGGCTGCCGAACCGGGTGTGAAATTCACCCTGAGCCCCGACAGGACGGCGGCCTCGTCGCCCGAAGAATCGTACAGCGTGAAACCGTCGGGTGCCGTCCTGAGGCTGTTGTCAATCATGTCAGCCGTGAGGTAGGCGCGTTTTTTTGTCCGGTCGATTCTGGCGCCGTGGTCGGCCAGCATCGAAACAACCCCCTCGTTGTGGATTTCGACGCCGAGCTTGTACAGCAGGTCACGCCCCTCCGAAACGATCTTCTCCAGCAGGCTTTCATCGAGGAATCGAAGTTTAGGTCTCACGTTTTGGCTCCTGTAAAGGCCGGACTTCGGCGGAGCCCGGTAATCCGGGGTGCGCTCGTTGAACGGCAAGCACTAATTTGTACCTCAAAGGCCCGCCTGTCAAGTCGGCGGGGGGAAGTTCCGGCGCCAAACAGCCGCCGGGAATGACGTTTTTGACATCGCGCGGACCTGACACGATCGAGCGAATCGGGGCCGGCTGTTCACCGGTACAGGTGATAGTCTAAGGGAGTGGTAATCTTTACCGTTGACAGTGTTGTGATGTGTCCGGCATATTGCCAGATCAGAGTTGCAGAATGACACGCGGGCCGCAGCGCCGGCCGCCGCGCTGAATTCGCAATCCGGCAAAGGATAACAGCTTCACCAGAACAGGGATTTTTAGGAGGAGTGCAATGAGGAAGCCAGAGTCATTGGTTCTCGTCGGGTTTTTTGCGGCCGTAACCCTTTTCGGTTTGACCGCGAGTTCCTATGCGGACACGTACATCAAGCACGTCACGCACACTGACTCGTTTGAGGCGATGGGCCAGGTCCAGCCGGCACGGGACGATACGTCCGAGTGCTGGGTGACCGATGGGAGGGCCTGTATCATCAATGCTGATAGCGCGTCCTTCGTCATGATCGCCGATAAGAACATCATGTACATGATCGACCACTATGAAAAGACATATTCGGAAATGCCACTCGACGCGGTCGGTGACATCAAGAAGATGGCCGGCCTGGAGGATGATGAAGAGGGCGCCGAGTACGCCGAGATGATGCAGGGCATGATGGGGGGGATGATGGCCATGACGGTCAGCGTTACCCCGACCGAGGAAAAGAAGAAGATCGACAAGTGGACTGCCACCAAGTACATCGTGGATATGACCATGCCGATGGGGTCGAGCAAGTCGGAAGTCTGGGCGACCGAGGATATCGACGTTGACTACGATGTCCTTCGCACCATCAGTTACGCCATGATGTCCTACGTCCCGGGTTTCGCGGAGGCCATGAAGGAAATGGCGAAGGTGAAAGGCGTCGCTCTCCTGAGCGTGGGCGAGGCGTCCATGATGGGCGCGGCCGTCAAGACGTTGACGAAGTTGGTTGAAATTGCCGACAAACCTGCGCCGGCGGGCACCTTCAGCGTGCCGGAGGGGTACGAGAAAATTGAAATGAAGGGTATGGGGCGGCCATAGGCTCCACCTTCAGGCTGCCCTGGCGGGATTACGGGGGCGGAGAGCCACGGCGTGCGGGCATCGGTCCGTATCACCGGGTCGATGCTGCGTGGGCGTGATCCGTAAAACAAATGCTTGCCCGCATCCCGCCACGTGCGTAAATTGAGCACTGCGTATCCGAATTACATGGATATTTACCCTCGATACTTGACATATGTGACGTTCCGGTTCCGTGCCCTGATTAGATCCCGCGAGCACGAACGCGTCCGATGTCGGTGAAGGAAACAGGGAGTCAAGAGTGCCGGGTGACGACGACAAGTACCGGTCGGACAGCACGGGACGGCCTTCCGCGAGTGAGGACCCGCTTGGCATAATCGGCTGGGTGGTCGGCGGTAAATACAAGATCGGGTCTTACGTTGGCGGCGGCGGCTTCGGCGAGGTCTACGGCGGCTACAACGTCAACCTGATAGAACAGCGGGTTATCGTCAAGTTCTTCAAGCGGGTGCAGGTCCGGGACAAGTTCGACAAGGAAGCCAGGATCCTCTGCATGCTGGACCACCCCAACATCTCGCGGGTGATCGATTACCTTCCGGACGAGGGCGCCCTGGTCATTCAATACATCGACGGCCGCAACGGCGCCGAGGTCCTGAAGGAAACAGGCTCGCTGGCGGAGGACATGTTTCTGCGCGTGGCCCGGTCCATGACCGACGCCGTCGCCTATGCCCACGAACGAAAGATTGCGCACCGCGATATCAAACCGGCCAACATTCTCATCGACAGAAACGACCACGTCTACCTGATCGACTTCGGCATCGCCAAGGAGATCGGCGGCGCGGCCACCAAGACGGCCTACCAGGCGTTAACGCCCATGTTCGCCGCACCCGAACGCCAGGCGGGCGACCGCGACTACAACCCCTTCCTGAGCGACATTTACGAGCTTGGCATTACGCTGTTCACTTTCGCCACCAACAGTATGCCGTATCGCAATCCGGTGTCGCCGAACCCCGCCGAATGGGGCGGGCGGGTCGCCGGTCGCCTCTCCCCGCAGCTTCGACGTATCATCAAGAAAGCGACGCACCCGGAGCCGGCAAAGCGCCACCAGTCGGCCAGGGAATTGCTCAGCGAGTTGAATGCGATTGAGAACGTCTACCACCGGCGTCGCAGAAAGCCGCTGTGGGCGGCCGTGATCGTTATCGCGCTGGCAGCGGCGGCCTTCCTGGGTCGCGATACCGTACGGGGCTGGCTGTCGCTCGGCGGCGCTGAGCCGACGGCAAGTCAGGCCGAGAGGGCCCTTGACCGGGATCAGGCGGGCACGGACCGGGAACCGCTGAACGAGCCGGCAGGCGCGGCGGCGGATACCGTCGCACGCGACGCCGGTCGCCAGGCGGATACCGGCGCCCTGACCGGGGCAGCCACAGGCGTTACGGAAACCATCCAGCAGCGCCCGGAGCCGCCCAGAGCAGCCCAGGAGACCACTCAGGAAACGACCGAACCGGTAGTTGCGCCGGTTGAAGAAGTATCGCCAACCCTGCGCGTGGATGTTATTCCCGAGGGTTTTGAGAAGCTGCTCATAGATGACAGGGAACGGGTTCCGGGGCGGGCCTTTGACATCGCATCCGGCACTCACCAGGTGATCGTTGTCCACCCGGCCTATCCCGTGCTCAGAAAGGTCGTGCGCGTTTCGGATGAGCAGACGAGCGTGGCCTACGATCTGGAGAGAGAGTTTGCCGGGGCTGATACGGTCAGCGTCCAGGTGGCGCTGTACCCGCCGACCGATGACAACCTGGTCGAGTTTACCCTGAACGGCCGCAAACGGATTTACACCCAGTTCCCGGTGCTTGACCTGGCCGTTCTCGAAGGTGACTGGCAAATAAGTGTTGATGTGTTGCCAGTAAACGACTATCTTGGTGTACTTTTGAAAGTAGACTCCAGCGTGACATTCCCATACGGAGGCGGCCCGCGGGTCGGGCTCGCCGGGGCTGCCGGAACCACAACTCTCATGGCTGGCGAAAACGGACACGCAGTCCCACTGCTTATCTACTGGTCAGAACAATAGGTTTGAAACCTGAACATAACAGTCTAAGGAGGCAGGATGCGTAGTTGTAACCGCATGCTGAAAGGCATTGCCGTGTTGGTCCTGCTTGTCTTTGCGCAGTCGATGGTGTTACCGCAGTTGGTCCGGGCGCAGGCTCCCGAATGCGTCTACGACAAGACGAAACCGTCCCTGGATCACGCGCGAACCAATTTCAAGATCACCAACTACGACTGTGCGGAGATGGAGTTGAAGGACCTCCTGGCAGTGGACACGCTGGCCCTTCAAGACAAAGCGGACGCCCATATTCTGCTGGCTGCCGTCTACTACGCCAAAGTGCGAGGCGACAAGGAGAAGCGGAACCGGGTCATGAAAGAGTTCGTCGCGGCCTTCAAGGCTGCCCGCGAGTGGCGCGGCGTGCTCGACATCCAGTCACCCGAGTTTCTCGCTCTCATGAAAGAGGCGCAGGATTTGGTGGATCAGGAGGAGAGCGCCATGGCGGCCGTCGAGGAACAGGTGCCCGGGGCCAGGGTGGATCTGGGGCTGAAAGACGAGGATAAAGGCAAAAAGAAGCCCTGGTATAAACGCTGGTGGGTGCTCGGCATCGGAGTCGGCGTTGTTGCCATGGCCGTGGCCGTGGCCGCCGGCGGGGGCGGTGATGAACCCGGTGAGGAGCCGCTTGGCCCGCTGCCCGGATTCCCCGGACATCCTTAAGTAAGATGGACCGTACCGGCAAGATGGCGGCATCGCAAGCCGCAATGACCTTGAGAAAAGCAAATTGAGAGATCCCAAAGATATCAGGAAGGAGCCCGTAAGATGCGAAACTCAGGCAAAGTGTTACTCTTGATCGTCACGCTGGTTGTGCTTCTGTCGGCGCAATTGGCGGCCCAGGCGCCCGGCACCATATTGTACCAGGGGCGCCTGACCAATGCCGACGGCGACCCGATTGTCGCCCCGACAGACGTGAAGTTCAGGATACTAAAAGATACCACGGCGTCACCGGAGGTGATCCTGGATACTACTATGAGCATCACGCCGGACACGAACGGGGTATTCACCGTCGAGCTTGGACCGCTGATAAACCCTTCAGACTGGAACGGCGCCAAGCGGTTTCTCGGCATAACCGTTGGGACCGATGCGGAAATGCTGCCGTACCAGGTTCTGACATCGGTGCCATATGCCCTTTCGGCGGGGCAGGCTGAGATGGCCGCAGGCGTGGGTAACAATTCCGTCACGTCGTCTTCCATCGTCGATGGCTCAATAATGAACGCAGATATCAGCGGCTCGGCGGCCATTGCCGCGAGCAAGATCTCCGGCACTGCGGCCACGCTGGGTGCAAGCCAGACGTTTACCGGGACTCAGACCTTTCATGACAGCACCATGACGGTCGGGTCGGCCGGCATCACCATTGGCAACTTCGGCATTGCTCCAAGCGCGACATATCTTATGCGAATGCGGCGAAACTACAACACCACCGCGCCCCGGTACGGAGTGGACATCAATATGGTTAACGCGAGCACGGGGACTACGTACGGCCTGGTATCTAATGTGCAGCATACTACGGTCAGCGGCGGCGGAAGCGTCTATGGCGTTAGCACCGATGCTATAAGTGATGGAGGAACGCGATACGGTGTCGAGGTTTATGCCGCACGCCAGACGGTACCGTCTTACACGGGAACCACCTACGGAGTTATGTCCGGCGCGTTCAACGGGCTTAACGTTTACGGCCTGTACGCTGACGGCGGTAACTGCTCTAACTACTACGGCATATATTGCGCCACCGCAAGCGGTGTTACGGGGACGAACCTTGCCGGGTACTTTAACGGCAGCATCAATGTTACCGGCTCGGTGCTCGGACCCGGGATTTTCTTTACGGTCGATCACCCGCTCGATCCGGAGAACAAGTACCTCAGCCACAGTTCCGTCGAGTCTCCCGACATGATGAACGTATACAACGGTAATGTCACCACCGACGGCAACGGTGAGGCGGTCGTTCAACTGCCGGACTACTTCAGTGCCTTCAACCGGGATTTCAGGTACCAGTTGACGCCGATCGGTGAGTTCGCCCAGGCCATCGTGGCCGAGGAAATATCCGGGAATGCCTTTACGATCAGGACCGACAAGCCCAATGTCAAGGTTTCGTGGCAAGTGACCGGTATCCGCACGGATGCCTGGGCCGAGGCTAACCGCATGCAGGTGGAAAGGGTAAAACCGGACAATGAGAGAGGCCTGTACATGCATCCGGAGGCGTTCGGCCTTGGTCCGGAGAAGTACATCAACTACGAGCAGGAGCAGGAAGCTGACAGGGCGGCAGGTGAAGAAGGCAGGCAGCAGCAGTGAGCGGAGCGTCTTTCATCCTTGTCATTCAAAACTGGCGTAATCAGGATGCTGATTACGCTCCAGTAAGAGAGGTCAGCTATGAAAAAAACGATTAGCATAATATCGGCGCTGGGCCTGATGCTGATTGCCTCTCAGGTGATGGCTCAGGCGGGCAGCGCCAATTACCTGCTCACGAACGGCGGTGTTGTCGGGGGCGGCGGCGGCGGAACGTCGGCCAATGCCGCCCTGGTCGGCAACTTCGGAAACGGCCCGATGGGTGTCAGCAGTTCGGCCAATTACACGGTCAATGGTGGTGTCATCGGTTCCATGGAGGCCGGACCGCGCTTTTTCGCAGCGTATGGCATCCCCGACGAGCAGATCGTGCCGGTGGCCAACTACCCGCTCAGCGTGACCTACGGCAACCAGGAGGGTACGGTCGTCGGGGCGTTCTTCTCCCGGCCGTCCGCCGGAACGTCATACGGTCAGGCCGCCATGACGGTTGGAGCCGGCAGCACCCTGCAATACACGATCCCGGCCGCCAGCCTGACCGTCCGAGGGCTGGAATACTACGTACGGATCGTGGATCAGGGCACAAATGACACCGTTTACGTGGGCTCGGCCGATAACCCGCTGCGGTTCGTGTGCGAGTTGAACAACAGCCAGGGCAGGCGGCCGACGGGCATGCCGGATGCGCAGTATCGCATTATCGGTCTGCCGGTCAATATCCAGGGCGACAATACGCCGCAGACGATTTTCCTGGACGACCTGGGCGCGGTGGATGTCACGCAATGGCGGCTGGGCCGCTATGAAGCGGACGACGACACGATCTATGCATATCCGAACGTCGCCGGCGTGAAACCGGGAACGGGGTACTGGTTGATCGCCCGCGGCGGGCGTCGCTACGGCGCCGCCGGGTACTCGATGCTTCCCAACCTGACCTATGACGGAAGCGAGTATTACCGACCGGGCGTACAACTGGATTCCGGCTGGAACCAACTGGCCAATCCGTTTTCTTTTCCGGTGCGGTGGCATGACGTGTTTTTTGACACCAGCAATGTTATTCTGACCGTTCATTCCGACGCCATTCTTGACGATGCCGCGTACTGGTATGACGGCGGCCTGGCGGATTACCGCACGGTCAACTCGATTCCCGCCTGGGAAGGCTTTTTTGTCTACATCAAGAGGTCGGGCGTCAAGATTCTGTATCCGTTTGAGGAGTCTACAGTTACCGGCATGCCGGCGGCGCTGGCGGCGGACACGCTGAGCATCGTCGACGGCTGGCACATAAACCTCCAACTGGCCTCTGCCGGCGGCAGGGACGGGATCAATTTTGCCGGCGTGCGAAGCGACGCGCGGCCGGGTGATGACGCCTACGACTTCGTGGAACCGCCGTCCCCGCCCGAGGCACCGTACCTGGCCTTCTCCATGCCGGATCAGGGCGGCCTGTTCCGCACCGATTACAGACCGTATTTCACTGACGGCGCCACCTGGGATGTGGTTATGTCAAAGGGCAGCAAGCGCGTCCTGATGGTCACGGGTATCGACCAGATCCCGGACGACATGCAGGCCTGGCTGATCACTGACAAGGGCACGGTGAACGAGCTTACCGAAGGAATGACCATCGAACTGCCGGGGGACGTAGCCGGCGGTCGCCTGGCGGTCGGAAAGCCCGAATACCTCGCCAGCCTGCTTGCGGAGGCCCTGCCGGAGAACTACGAACTGAGCCAGAGCTTCCCGAATCCGTTTAACCCCACCGCCACCATCCGCTTCGCCCTTCCCAACTCGGGCAACGTGAAGCTGGTTGTCTACAACGTCCTTGGCCAGCATGTGACCGCGCTGGTGGACGGGCCCCTCGAAGCCGGGCGCCACGTGGTAGTCTGGGAAGGACGTGACGACGGCGGCAAGACGGTCGCGAGCGGTGTCTACTTCTATCGTCTGACGGCCGGGAAGTTCCGCGACTCGAAGAAGATGGTGTTTCTGAAGTAGCCTCTCCGGCGGCGAAACGGGATCGGGAAGACCGGGTGTTGCACGGCTCTACCCGCGCCATTGGATTGGTACGCCCGGGGTCGGGACAACGTGATGCCGGGTGGGGATAGTCTGCATCGCTGGAGTTGAAACATTGACTGTGGTCTGAAACGGCAGGTATATTTGACGTTGTCATACAACCGCACGAGTGTTGGGAGGATATGATGGGTAAGCCCGCCGCCCGCATGGGCGACATGACCGTTCACGGCGGTTCGATACTTGCCGGGGCTCCCACCGTGATGATCGGGGGCAAGCCCGCGGCACGGGTCGGCGACATGCACGTTTGCCCCATGCTCAACCCGGGCGTGCCACCCCCTCCGCACGTCGGTGCGGCCATTTTGCCCCCGGGCTGTCCCACGGTGATGATTGGCGGCATGCCTGCCGCCTGTGTCGGCGACATGGTGGCGTGTTCCGGTCCGCCTGATTCCATTGCCCCCCCCGGTTGCCCCACGGTCCTTATCGGACCGGGAGGAGGCGGCGGTGGAGGCGGTGGTGCCGCCCAGACGGGATCAGCCGCGGCGGGCACCGGTGCCGGCGCGGCGCAACTGGAAGGCAGTGTTGAAGACGACGAAAAGGAAACCCACTACCTTGACGTGAGTTTCGAGGACAAGGGCGGGTTTCCGATCTCCGGCGTCGGATACACCGTCAAATCTCCTGATAACAAGACCGGCAGGGGACTGCTGTCCGGAAAGCTGAAGAGGGCCGACGTACCGGCGGGCAATTACGAAATCGCCCTGCACGCCATCGTCAACGCCAAATGGTCGACCAGGGAAGCTCCCACCGGAGATAAGGTGAAACTGATTGTCGAGACGGCCGGTATGGAGCCGGGGGAGACGGCCACGCTCGAAATCTACTTGCGAGACGCCAACTTCGCCACGCGGCTGATGAAATCCTGGGAAGTCCAGATCAGCGGCGACAAGATCGAAGAAGAGTGGGAATTCAAGGTCGACGACGAGTATCTCAAGATGCAGGGCGAGAAGGAACAATCCGGCGGCTATTCCTTCCCTCTCTTCTACTTCATGGTCAGGATCGGCGATTTGCAGATGCGTTCGGGGCTGCTCAGGTTCAAGGACTGGGTGGAAGTCGAGCTCAAGGACGAAGACGGCAACGCCATCGGCAACAAGAAGTATCGTGTTTCTCTGTCCAACGGTGAAACGCGCAGCGGCACGCTGGACGGAAACGGGACGGCCAGGGAAGAGAACGTCCCTCCCGGGCCGGTCAGAACGTCGGTAGACGTGAAAAGTTGAGGACTTTGCAGACATGACAGCATGGGTGAGCGATGGCCGGCGGCGTCATTGACGTTGCGGTCGAAGCGTTAGGGGCCGCCGTTAAGGCCATTGCCGTTTCGGGCGCCGTTGCGAAGATCAAAGCCAGGCCCACGGCGGTGGATTTCCTCGAACTGGAGGATACCCTTTTCAACGACGGCAGCGCCGTGATGATGCCCGAGGCGCCTGCACCGGAGGGCGGTGGTGGGGGCGGCGATGCGCCTCCGCTTCTTACCGGGGTGAGAGCCCTCGCACTGGGCATAAACCATCTGGTTCTCTATCCCGAAAAGCGCATGGTCATCACCGGGCACACCCACCAGGGGGACGATATCCCCGATACTTTCCGGCTGTCCCGGGAGCGGGCCGAGGGTGTTCAGTACCTCCTTGAGGGAGACATTGAAAAGTGGCGGGACACTTGTGACAAGCGCCACGTTATCAAGGATTACCAGCGCATCCTCAAGTACTTCCATGAACTGGCGCCTTGGAAGGGCGGCAACTGGAACTGTGATCCCGGTGACGCGACCGGCGATTGGAACGACGCTACAAAGAACGCTCTCAACGAGTTTGCCAAGGGATTCAACAAGGATTTCGCCCATCCGCCCGATATCCCCAAACTGCCGGACAACCTGGGGACACAAATGGAGGCGGGCGAACACAAGTGGCCCAAGGATCACTGGCCGGCGCTGTATCATCTGTACGATCGTCTGTTGCGCGATACGCTTTCGGTGGACGCGGCGAAACTCGGTCAACTCCGGACACAGCAGGTGAAGAAGCGATTTCTCAACCTGAAAGCCATCGGGTGTGCCCATTCGTTTGCCATCGATCCCCCACCCGAAGACGTGTACAAGTATCGGTCGACGACCAACACGCGGGTCGAGATTCTCTTTTTCCCGGGGGCGGAGACGGAGAAACCCGAACTGATGTGCTGGCCGACCTTTGATGCCTTGCACCAGGCGGAGCAGTGCCCCATATGGCACCACGATCTAATGCGCCGCTCGTACATCGATTCGGGCGACCTGCACGCGGTCGTCTACCACCTCAGGTTCCGGCACTACGACCGTGTCAAGAAATCATGGCAGTACATTCCTGAGGACAAGGACCTGAAAATCAGGACCTTTGAGAAGGAGGGCGCCAACCCGCCCAAGGAAATCCGCACCATCACCCAGTACCACAACGGCATATATTCGGCAAGGGTGCAGTTTTCCGAGGCCAACCCGAACTTCGCGGCCAAGAAGCTGTACTTTATGTTCGAGACGGCCAACAGGTGGATCTACACTGCCAACAAGGACGCTACGCCGAAGATCGTTACCATTCAGCCTGCCGACTACAACGCGCTGACCTTTGCCGAGAAATACAAGCGCTATGACCTTCCGGCCAAATGGTGCTCGCTGAATTACTGGACCCTGTACACGGCCGGCCTCACGGACGGAGCGGTGTTCCAGGAGGCCGTCAAAGATAAGCGCCAACTCAAGCCGTTCGGCGCCAAGACCACGGCCGAGAGTGAGCCGCTCACGTTTTCGCTGGATGACATTGTCCTTATGGACGCGGCCGGCCACGACCAGGATGTCAAGGACGAGAACCAGCGGGGCACCGCCAAGGAGCTGTGCGACGGCGTGGCGGCCGGGGATCCCGGCTCGCGGGTGAAGCTGTTCGTGGTCGACGATGCCACCAAGCAGCTCAAGCTGTACCGGTCGGCCGACGCCGACCCCAAGTCATGCCGGATCAGATTTGACAAGAACCTGATCACGGTGCCGGCGCCCGGCGTGAGGATCGTTCATTTTCGCGACGGTTTTTACACCGTGGCCAACCGCCGGACCACCGATCAGCCGGCCGACTGGATGGACAAGAACTTCGTCGTCGGGGCCAGGCTGGCCTTGCGTAACGATCCGGACAAGCACAAATCCTGGCCACTGCAGCACTTCAGCGTGCATCAGGGTTTCACCGGCGATTACGATCTGCACTACTTCCACAGGCTGCATCTGGAAGACGACCACCCGGTATCTTTCCTCATTATCTATACCTCAATAAACTTCATGCTCGATACCCGCCAGGACCCTGAGGACCCCGCGTGGACAGGCGACGCCAAGAATCCACAAGACGCTGATGTGACCAAGTTCGTCGACGAGGGTGTGTACAACGCGATCGAGTACTGGAACCGAAAAGGCTACTATTTTGAAGAAGAGGGCGCGGCCGCGGACTGTGTCCTGATCCGCCGGTTCTATTTCTTCGACGAACGGGAGACGTTCAAACTGGCGACAGCCGACGTGCCGAAGAACGTCGATTTTGACACCGATCCGACGGCTGTTTTTATCGATGGTGACTTTCAGACCGCTCAGGAGAACGCCTTCGGAGGACCGGTCAGGTTTGTGGCCTTTGTCTGCCCCGACCAGGACGTGAACACGCCCTATGGTGATGCCTATGCCTGGCCGGTCAGGGGCGAGAACAAGGCCAGCGGCGTGGCCGCCTACTCGGTCCTGAAGCTGAACAAGTCGGCTTATAAGATTGTGCTGAACATCTTTGACTACAACAACAAGCCTCCAGCGAACCCGGCCACCGAAGCGTCGGCATACAAGGAGGACGGCACGCGGTACGGGGTCTTCACGCTGGCCCACGAACTCGGGCACGTCACGAGCCTGGCTGACGAGTACGTGCAGGATGTACCGGCGGAGACAGGGGGCACGGCGAACAACACCCAGGGCTACCCCGCTTTCGACCAGTTCTTTGAGCAGTATACAATGCCCTCCAACGAGCCGTCCATGATGTACCTTAATGGCTCCCCGCGCCTGCACCATACCTGGTATCACTTGCACTGTATACAGCATCACATAGATGACCCCGCGGGTGATCTCAGGGACGCGGCGTGGCTGGGAGGCAAGAAGTTTGTCGCGCGCTTTGTCACGACTGATTACGATTACAGGTACAAGCGGGACCTGACGGGGGCGTCGCCCGTGCCGCAGGATATCCGAACACCGTACAAGCAGGAAAAGAGATATGAGTTACCCAACTGGGTGGTGGTTTCGCTCATTCCTGACCTGACGCCGCTATCGAATCCGTTGAAGGCCAAGATCAGGACCGAGGCGGCCGACAAGTCCTTCTATTTCACCGGCACGATGACCGTCGCCGAGCGGGACGATATCAAGAACCGGTTTGCCGCTGGTGCTGCCGGTGACGCGGACAGGAAGATGATAGACCGCCTGTATCAGAAGACGCGGTCGACACGAAGAGTGTATCTGGCGTTGTACGACACCGGGCAGGACGAGTCCTCCTGCCGGTTCTTCCACGAAAACCAGGTTGATGAATGCCAGGCTGTCCTGGTCGTCCGCGTCTTTCTCGGAATTGACTTCACGGATGATGACGTCGCCGCCGGTAACTGGACGTGGGCCGATTTGCACGCCGTTCTGGACGAGCTCAAGAACGGGTGGGCGGAACTCGGCAATACTTACCGGCTCGTTCGAACCGCGGGCGCCAACGACATTGAACGGATATATGTTCACTTCATGGCGGGCTTTGCCGACGCGGGCAAAGCCGGCGCAGACTGGAGCTACAAGCTCGACCTTCTCAGGTCGACCACGACGTTTGAAGTGACGGTGGCCACTGCGCCGAACCCGGTCCCGCCGCCGCCGGCCAACGCATCGTATGATGCCGGGCCCAAGAAGCTCAAGTACAAGGGGAGGATGACCGACGCCGATCAGGGTCAACTTCAAGGATACTTCGCCGGCCAGGCGGCCGATGAGGCCAAAGTTGATGATTTGCACGAGAAATCGACGACGGTGGAGCGGATTGTCAGCGCCAGCGGGGAAATCGACGTGCCGAGGGACGTCACCGCGGAAGATCTGAAGCACCACTTCATTAATATGTATCCGGATGACGACGTCACCGACAGGTTGAAGTTTCTTGAGACTTGGGTGAGCAGCGAGCTGGGAGCCACTTACGAGGTGCAGCAGATTCCGCCACCGGCTCCCCCGCTTCCTCCTCCACCCCCGCCGCCGCCTCCGCCACCCCCGCCCCCGCCACCGGGGCCGTAGGGAGTGTGACGCATGAGCGGTTGCAGAATGGATAGCGCCGAGGAATAAAATGACAGGAGTTCTTTCGACATATGGATACGCGAAGACAGGTGATCCGTGCGATGTGCCTGGTACTGGCGGTCACGGCCTCGGCCGGGTGCACGGGAAATGCTTCGCGAGCTCAGACGGCTCAAGGGGCAGAGGAGACGACCGTGGCTGAAGTGCTGACTATCAATACAAACCGCTTTGCCGATCTCCAGAACAGTTCGTTCCTGCCGGTCAGCGGGCGCATAACCGGTAACGAAGTGTGGTTCAGTCCATCCATGGACACCGGCCGCATGCGTATTCCCGCCTGTCTGGGGCTGCACGGGGACGTTCTCGTCGCCGGTTATGGCACTCTTCTGGTAGGCGTGAGACGGCAGGACGGCCCCGCGCTCTGGGCGCACACGATCACCGGCAATCACGCTTTCATGATGAACGAGCGCGGTATCGTTACCCTTAATCACGCCGGGTTCTTTGTCCTGCGGGATTTCGAGGGCGAGACGGTCGAGAAAAAATACCTGGCCATGGTCACTCGCGAGACCTTTCTGCACTTCTTCGCTGAGGTCGGCGAGGAAACGGTGTTCTGTTTCCAGACGTACCCCAAGCCGGTGAATAAGCCGGGTATGCAAGTGGAGTTGCCGAGGACTGCGTTCATTCGATATATTCCAGACCACCGCGATATTCGCTGGTACTTTGAGCGTCGGGAAACATGCCTGGACGCTCTGATCAGCCGGGACCTCGCGCGCGTCTATATCGCCGTCTACGACAAGCTGTATTCGTTCCCGACCGACGCCGCCTCGGAGGATTCGGTCGTGACTGTCGAGTTCACCAGGATTGCGTCGTTATCGGTGGATCACAGCGGTAAGGCGCTGGTGGTCGATATGACGGAAGAGGGGACGGAACTGAAGCAGGTGGCGGCCGACGGCCAAATCGAGTGGACCGTTCCACTCGGGACCTTGCCGGTATCGCCGCAACCGCCGGCCTCGTCGCCGGACGGCTACGTGTACATTGTCAGCGGCAATGTTCTGCATCAAATAAAGGACGGGGCCATTCTCTGGAGTCGTCCCCTGCCCGCCGGGCCGGACGAGATTCTCTACAGCGTGCTGGCCGACAATTCGGTGCTGGCCGCCGCCGGCCAGGCCCTCGTGCACGTTTCCGACCGGGGCGAAGAAATCATGGCCAAAATGATGCTCTCGCCGATCGGTACCAGGCCGCTCATGGATGAACAGGGGAGAGTCTACCTGGGAGGTGCCGATGGCATTCGTTGTCTTCAGTAGGATCACCCATGCTGCGGGGAAACGCCCATGACTTCATACAATAACCAGTTTCGCATTGACCTGCCCGACGGATGGGAAGACCGGTCGGTCCACTACCTGCTCGGACCGGAGGAGGGCGGGACCCAGCACAGCCTGACGATCGTCGTTGACCGCTATGCCAGGGGCGCCGAGTTGGCCGAATACGCCCGACAGAGAATCGAAACCGCCGTTGATGCCATCCCCGGGGCCGAAATCCTCAAGGAGGAAGAGAAGTCACTTCCGGACGGTCGCACGGTCTACGAGTGCGTCTTCAAATGGGTTCCGTCCGACGGCAAGGCGGAGTTTCGCAAGATTGATTGCATGATTATCGACGGCGTGGGGTACACGTTCACGTCGAACTTCTCCAAGAAAACCGTCAAAACCATTCGAACCGTCGTAGACCAGATGATCGCTTCATTCGCGCCGCTCGACGAAGACTGAGGCAGTGGAGGACCGTTGTGGACCTGAGCTATTCCAAGGGGACCGACAGCAAGCACACCGTTAAGCTGGAGTCGCACCTCATTTCCGCCGAGTGGCTCTGCCCGTTCGCCATAGGCGGCCAGACGGCCAAATTCGAGGTGCGGACGAGCTTCGTCGGGGACGGCGCGCCGGTGAAGGTCACCGGCAAGAGTGAGAAAGGCAAGAAGGCGGGCAAGACAAGCGGCACCATCATGCGCAACAAGTACGTCGGGGAACTGGCTATCCCTGAGGATATCGAGTACGGCGATAGTGTCTATTTCGAGGCTTCGCTGCCCAAGAACAGCCTGTCGGGGGAGTCCTTCCCCATCCCGGCCTTCCCGCCGGTCGAGGTGACGAACATGAAATGGAGCGCCGCCGAAGCCCGGCGGGGCGATATCCTTACCCTGACGGCCGACGTGCGCGACCTGCCGGATGACCTGGAGATTATGGTTGTCATCTACGAATACGATGAGGACGGCATACACGACAGGATCACCGAACTGCCCGTCAGGATCAAGGACCGCAAGATCAAACTCCAGTGGGAGTACGAGTATCACGAGGATACCGACGAAATCAACACCGAAACCGACCTTGAGCAATACGGCAAGCACTACAGCCCGCCGGAGTACTTCTTCGCGGTGAAGGTCGGTGACGCCGAATACGGCCGTGAGCAGGAATCCGGGCTTCTGTTGTTCAAAGACTGGATGGAGGTTACGCTGAAGGACCATGCGGGTAAGCCGCTGGGCAAAGAAAAGTACACGCTGCGCATGCCGGACGGCACGACCCGTGACGGCAATCTGGACGACAGCGGTTACGCCAAGGTTGAGGACGTGCCGCCCGGGACGTGCACGGTCGATTTCCCCGATCTTAAAGAGGAATAAGGGACCGGAGAAGCTTTCGGATGGAGAATATATATATAGCCGGAGAAAGCCTCAAAGCCGCCAGCGGCCGCGACCTGGCGGCGACGCACGTTACGCCGGTCTACCGGAAAATCAGTATTACGAAGATCGAGGTCCTTGACGACACTGATGTCTGGTCGAAGGGAGATTTTGTGTGCGAGGCCCTCGTCAACGGCGTCACCCTCGGCACCACCGAGGTCCAGTACAAGAGCACCGAGCAGTTCCTCGACTACGAGTTCGCCATTGCCGTGAAGCACTACCCGCTGACTCAGGACCGCCAGCCCAACCCCCTGGTTGTTCAATTCAAGGCCGACGAACTCGACACCGCTTTCCTGTTCTTCGGGTCGTCCAAAGAGAAGGTGGCCGACTTCCGCCAGGAGTTCGCTGAAGGCTGTGATTACGGCATCGAGGATGAGATCAAGCCGTTTGTCAACGATTACCTGAGAGTTCACTACACGATCGAGAAGCTTACGGAGTCGCAGTTCGATAATCTGGAAAAGATCGCCGGGGAGGTCTTTACTTACGACGAAGCTAACCCCAAAATGAAAGTATCGGTGGACGGTGCCCTTGTCAGGCTGTTCGAGGTGAGGAAGGCCGAAGCCGCCAGCGGCAAGGTCGAAAGCGCGCCCGGCGACGGCACTTTTGTGAAACAGACCAACCCGCGCGATGACCGTCTCTTCGACCTCACCGGGCTGGACGTGGACGTCGCCTACCGCGTCAGGATAACGGCCAACGGTTACAGCAGTTTCACTCACGATTTCAACTGCCTGCACCAGTTCGTCCGCGCACCGCTGTCGAGGATATGCTTCAACGGCAAGGTCGTCGATCAGGACAAGAAGGCGCTGGCCAATGCCGACGTGCACCTGTACAAGACGATGGTGAGACTTCCCAAAGAACTCCCATGTTTCAGAGAGGGAAGCACAGACAAACCAATAAAGATCAAAACGGGGGAAGAACCCTTCAAACTCGATGCCGGCAGCTACACGGGGCTGGAGATCAAAGAGGTTGCGGGCAACCGCTGGGCCCGGATTCAGGCGGCCAAACTGCCCGCCGGCACCGGATGGCTCTGCTATGGTTCTGGCACCAAGTCATGGGCAACCATGAACGCCACCAACACCAGCGTCACGCTCAACTCCAAACTCAAGTGTTTCGAAACGACGGATGTCAGGAGGCCGATCCAGGTAGCGGTTACTAAGGACGTTCGCATCGCCGCCGGGGACTATGCGGTCATAGCTACATCATTGGACAGCACCAAGGACGCCGACTACGTCAAGATCCGGTCGGAAAATCTCCCGTACGACGAGGGGTGGGTCTGTTCACGCTGGCGTGACACGGCCGACAAGGACCACCACACGGCGGTCCTGTATGACACGAGAATCAAGGACAATGCGGTCAAGACCGACAACAAGGGCCAATTCAGCATCCGGATCGAGGATCAGCCGGATCAGCTCTACCGGGTCCGGACGGTGCTTCAGAACCACTTCGACGGTGAAAGCGCCCGGAAACTCCCGGCGGTGGAGAAGGGCAAGAACCCGGCCGTGATTTCGATGACCCACTGTGACGGCATAATCGAAGAGTCGGACATCACGCGCTGGCTGAGCGAGTTTGAGGGCTGGACGTACGGCCTGAACGTGGTCCCCCGCTACCCCGCCGGCTGGCATATCCACGACCTCGTGCAATATCAGAATGCAGCAGGGGACTTTGTAAGCTCGTTGAAGGCGGCCCCGCCGAAATCCACGCAGAACGGCTGCAACTCGTTCGTGGAGGCGCTCTTGATTCAGGCGTGGCGGGAGAAGTTCGGCGCGACTTTCGGATGGGATAATGATAAACACATGACGGTGATGATCCCGAACCGCTGGGATGACACGGAGCCGCCCGCCGGCGGGCAGTTCGACCCCACTATTGACCTGTACGGGCCGGTGACGCTTGCGATCGGCGAAGATGACGACGACGTGCGCATGGCCATCGGCGTTGCCAGCGACCGGATCCCGCCCCCGTGGACCGTGGTGCAGGCGTGGTGGAAATGGAACCCCACGCGTGTGCCGCCGGCCGAGCCGGGTAAGCCGCCGACCGCGACCGATATCGGTGGCCACTGCTTCATAATCGTCGACGTGCATCCTGAGACGCAACGGGTTCTTATGCTCGAATCCAATGTGCCCAGCAAGTTGAACGGTCCGGGTTTCCGGGAAGCCGGGCACCTTGACAACTTCCTGGAGGGTGACCAGGTCAATCCGAACAAGGACGACAAGTTCTGGTGGGAGCGGGTCACGGTGTTTGACTGGAAGAAGTTCACCGCAACCTTTCCCGTGAACAGGCGGCGCATGGCCCGCCTGAAAGTGAATAACCTGAGAATGGTCAAATGATATTCATCGTCAGAATTGCGTCCGCGCTTGTCTTCACATTCGTCTTACGATATGGCAGCGCCTCGGCGCAGTATGACCCGTTCGAAAAGGAATGCGCCCTGGGTTGCAGCCAGGATATGCAGGTGATCGGCTGGTCGCAGGATGAGGAGTACTACGCCGTTAGGCTGTACTGTCTTTATACTGACAGCAACCCGATGGTGGGCGGCTACCCTCTCCCGGTGGACTGCGAGGGGTATGTCTCCCACGTTGGGAAGGCCTATAACGGCGGTTTGTCCATTCATATCTTTCACGGCGGCCAGGTGGTCGAGAACCATCCTATTCAGGACGCCGACACCTGCACACCCCTCCCCGTGGCCAGAGAACGGTTGAAGAAAGCCAGGGCGGCGCTGAAATCATACGGCATCTGCCTGACCAATCCGGGAAGGATCCTGTACCCGGAGGATAACCGGGTGGTGGTGGACGACAGCACGCAAGGATCGTACACTCTCGTGCATACGCTTGACGTGCAGTACTTGCCTGACAGTGGATACGTGGATGGTGAGATCCACCGGGGCAGCCAAAGCCTCTCGCTGCTTACCGGCGGTGACACCGTCGAGGTGCTCCACCGGGAGATCAATGAGGAAGTACCTGTTACTTCCGGCTACACTAAGAGCCGGGGTTGCGAGGTCTTCTGCGTATCTCCTTCGGGGGACAGGATTCTTGTGTTGGGTTATACAAAGACCTTCAGCTATGCGGGCCAGTCGAGGTGCCTGTGGCTGTGGGGAGAGCTGTGCTGGGTCGAGAGTGAGTTACGAGCGTGCCGGGAGTGAACCCGGCGTGTGAGAGCGGGCCGGTCGGTGAAGACCGGCCTTGGCGAGAAGGCAAAGAAGGGTCGGCGCGCTGGCCGGGCCGAACAATTTGCTTGACACCTATAATGGGGAGAGTTATGGTATTAGGTTATAGAAATAAAGTGACCCCCGAGACGCCGTCAGCGTTGATATCTTGGCGAGCAAACCAAAAAGTGGACTAATACCCCATGGATATTGCCAGCTATTCTTCTGATTCGCGGGCCGTTATCAAGGTTGCCAAGGAAGTTGCCACGGAGTTCCGACACCCGGAAATCGAGATCGAGCACCTTCTCCTGGCAGTGGTGCGGCATGAGGGTTCCGAGGTCGAGTCGATTCTCAATCAGCTCGGCAAGAGTCCGAGTTCCGTTGCCTCGATCATCGAGATACACCTCAAGGAGCAGTCCAGCCGCTCCACGGCACGTGCCAACATCAGTATCAGCCCCGCCGTTGAACTGGTTCTGACTCAGGCGCTTGAGGAGAAGGCCAAGCTGTACGACCCTCTCGTCGAGCCGGAACACATTTTCATAGCCGCCTTTGACCTCAAGTCAAGCCTGTCTCCCTACATCCGCGACAAGCTTGACATTACCAAGGAGGATATCTACAAGGCGATTGCCGAGAGCAAGGCGGTCCAAGAGATAGCCTCGGGCGTCACGCCTGCCGGTGAGAGGGTTGCGGTCGAGGGCAGACGGGATGTGCCGGGGACGCTGCGCTACTGCATCGACATGACCAATCAGGCGGCGGCCGGTGAGTTCGACCCGATGATCGGGCGCGAGAAGGAGGTCCAGCAGGTCATCCAGATTCTGCTGCGGCGGCGAAAGAACTCGCCCGTCCTGGTGGGAGGCGCCGGTGTCGGCAAGTCCGCTATCGTCGAAGGGTTCGCGCAGGCGATCGTCGCCGGCGGTGTGCCCAAGGCGTTACGGGATGTGAAGGTGATGGAAGTCGACATGGGCTCCCTGATCGCAGGCGCCAAGTACAAGGGGGAGTTCGAGGAACGGTTTAAGACGCTTGTCGGCGAGGCCGTCAAGTCCGGCGGCAAGCTCGTTCTTTTCATCGACGAAGTTCACACTATCACCGGCGCGGGAGCCGGTTCCGGCGGCATGGATGCGGCCAATCTGATCAAGCCGGCGCTGGCTCGCGGCCATATCCGCCTGATCGGCGCCACCACCGAGGAGGAATACACCAAGCACCTCGAGAAGGACAAGGCGCTCGCCCGCCGCTTCGAAAAAGTCAAAGTTGAGGAACCGCTGTTCGACGAAGCCGTGCGCATTGTCGACGGCGTGGTTTCGAAGTACGCGGAGCATCACAAGATTACCTACACGCGCGAGGCTCTCGTGGGCTCGGTGAAATACGCCAAACGGTACCTGAGTGAGCGCAACCTGCCCGACGTCGCCCTGGACATCATCGACGAGGCTGGTTCCGAATACGCCGTCAAGGAGGAGTTTGCCAGAGAGAAGCTCCCCGAGCTGACGACGCAAGTGGCGGATATACGCAAGATGATCGCGCAATGTGAAGGTAAAGACCCGGAAAAAGACGCCGAGGCGTTCAGGCAGTTGCAGGAGTCGTGCGATCAGTTCTGCCGGGTGGTGGACCGGCTGCACGAATTCTGGGGACACCGCCTTGAGGCCGGCGCGGGAGCATCGTAATGGCTGACACTGTGAAGAATATCGACGTTCTGAAGCGCGATTTCGAGGAGAGAGCCCGGACGCTCCCGGCGCTCCAGTCGGTCGTGGACAAGCTCGATCAGACAATCAACGACTCGGATATCGCCGCCGTGGTGGCCCGCCGGACCGGGATTCCCGTCTCCAAGATGCTCACCGCGGAGAAGGACCGGCTGCTGAACATGGAGGCGTTCCTGTCCAGGAAAATCGTCGGCCAGGAGAAAGCGATCGCCGCCATCGCCAACGCTATACGCAAGTCGCGCGCCGGACTCAAGCTGGCGCACCGTCCGGTCGGTTCGTTCCTGTTCCTCGGTCCGACCGGCACCGGCAAGACGTACCTGCCCAAGCTGCTGGCCGAGTTCCTGTTCGATGACAAGAACGCCATGGTGCGGCTGGACATGTCCGAATACATGGAGAAGCACTCCGTGGCCAAGATGATCGGCGCCCCGCCCGGTTACGTGGGGTACGAGGAAGGCGGCGTGCTGACCGAGGCCGTCAGGCGTAAACCGTTCTCCATCGTGCTCTTCGACGAGGTTGAAAAGGCCCACCCGGACGTGTTCAATCTGCTGCTGCAGCTGCTGGACGACGGCCGGCTCACCGACGGCCAGAGCCGCACGGTTGACTTCTCCAACACCCTGGTGGTGCTGACCTCCAACTATGCGGCGGACCAGATTCTCGACGCCGACCGGGAGGGACGCGAGCTTGACATGGAGGAGGTCCGGTCCTTCCTTTTCTCCAAGTTCCGCCCGGAGTTCCTCAACCGGCTCAACGAGATTATCATCTACCATACCTTCACCCCGGAGCAGGTGGAGACGATTGCCGGTCTGGAGTTCAACCAGCTGTGCGAGCTGCTGGAAGATCAGGACATAACGGCCACGCTGAGCGCCGAGGCCCAGGCCAAGCTGGCCCGTGACGGCTACACCTTTGAGCTCGGCGCGCGGCCGATCCAGCGCATCATCGAGCAGCAGATCGTCAACCGGCTGTCGGTGGATATAATCACCGGCAAGGTGATGGCCGGCGACAGCGTTCGGGTGGAAGTGCAGGATGACGCATATATATTCACGAATGTAGAAGAAACTAAGAAGTAAATACAAACTGACGAGGGAGAAGCATATGGCGAAATTCATCCTCGGTGCGACGGAAAGGATCAAACGGGATGATTCCATTCCCGTGGAACTGCTTCCGTCCAACAAAACGCTCTACGCCGCGAAACTCAACAACGACGAAAACGCCGACGTGACACCGATGCGCTGCAACAACATGAAGGAGGTGTTCGAGAAGTATCGGCCCAACTTCTCGGTCGAGCTTGAGTCAGCGGAGGGGGAGCCGGTTAACGCTGATTTCGAGATCAAGGCGATGAAGGACTTCTCGTCAAAAGAACTCATCGAGAAGAACGACTACCTTCAGAAGACCTACTACAGCAAGGAGATCATGGCCGATCTTGACAAGCAGCTCAAGAAGAACGCCGCCCTGAAGAAAATCCTGGCGGACAAGGAAAAGAAAGAAGCGTTGCTGAAAGTGGCCCAGTACTACGTTGACCTTCTGAGCGAGTAAAGTGAGGTGATGAATAAATGGGTGAAGAGGAAAAACAACAGCCGCAACCGGAGGCCGCACCGGCCCAACCGGCGGAAGAAAAAGTAGCCGCTGAGCGACTCTCGGACAGCGATTTTACTTCCATCCTGGAGCAATCGTTCGGGGACTTCAAGAAGCTTGCTTCGTTACTCCCCTCGTTCAAGACTGCCGACGGTGATCTCGTGCGCGGAGTCGAGTGGCTCGACCCCAAGAAGGATTTCCAGCGCAAGGAATTCCTTAATAAGAAGGAATTCGGCACTCAGCGCCGGCTTTTAGCCGAACGCCTGAAAATCTGGTCGGAGTACCTCTCGCGCAGCGAGAATCTTGACGACGTTCGCAAGGCGCTCAACGAGTCGGCCACCAAGCTCGAGGAAAACCTCGGCAAGAACATGAAGAAGGTGCATCGAGCCAGTCGCGAACTCGAAGTCTCCTACCGGGCCATCGACAAGTTCTTCGCCAACGCGCAGGCGGAGCCGGACGAGAAGGTGAATGCCTACTTCTCCAACGTCAGCGCGGAAGAACTGACCGACCCGGACGACAAGGAGAAGTTCGAGCAGCTGACCACGGCGATCGCCGACCTGTACCGCGAGTGGAGCGTCAAGGAGTGCTTCTCGATGTGCGTCGTGCCCGGCTACCTCGGGAGCGTCGAGGCCATCGATACCTTTGGCCGGCAACTGGGTCTTCCGAACAAGGTGCATGTCCTGACCGACCTCCCCAACTTCGAGAAGTTCGACGAAGTCATGGAGATGCTGGATGATCCCAACTACGCGAACCTGGCCGGAATCGACGACTTCAAGCAGTACGTGTCGGTGTTTGCCAATTACATGCTGGCGCGTAACGCCAACGCATACGAGGAGGAGGACATGTGGGTGCCGCCGTCGGCGGCGGTGGCCGGCAAGATGTACCAGGGTGACGTGACGGTGGGTATGCAGCAGCCGATGGCGGGGTTCAAGCACGGCAAGATCAACGAGGCCAAGTACCTTCGGTTCAAGTGCAACCAGCCGAACGCCAGCAAGATCAACGAGAAGGGTGTCAATCCGCTTGTCGATTTCGAGGCGGCCCCGGTGGCCATGGGCGCCGCCACGCTGTTTAAGAAGGAGACCTTTAACGTCTACTCAATCCGCCGGACCTACGACTACGTGTATAAGACGCTCCGCAACTACCTGAACAAGCAGACGTTCAGCGTGATTGACCAGAAGTTCGTCGACACCATGCGCCGTGACATCGACAAGTTCATGAAGGCCATCTCGGGCGGCGACAACATTCTTCAGGACTTCAAGGTCGACATTTTTGCCGATGAAGAGATGCGCAAGCGTCAGGAGATTGACGTCAAGGTGAGCCTTAATCCCAAGTACCCGGCCCGGACATTCAACATCGAGTTCGTCGCCTGGGGCGAGGGAGACCAGGTCAACGTGAAGGACAAGTGACGCCGGCGTGACCGCTTCCGCACACGCGGTTTCACGACGTTGATGTCAGAGCTTTTTGAACAGTGTGGACGGACAAGTAACCACATCAAACCATAAGCGTGTAACAGTAAAGGGAGAAACGTAATGGCCAGGAGACCAAGTCTGGAAATCGACGGTGTCGTGTACAAGAATGTGTACGCGGTAAGTTACGAGCTGTACACCGCCAAGGATGAAACGGGGCGTCCCTCGGACCGTGCCCACGCCGGTCTTATCAAGGTCACTCGCGAATCCGACGAGAACAGCGACATCTCACGCTGGGCCATGGATTCCAGTGAGCCGAATATGAAGGGTGGCAAGGTGACGTTCAGGAACCCGCACGACGCAGTCATGAAAGAGCTGACGTGGGAGCAAGGGTTCATCACGCGTTACGAGGAACACGTCCCGCACGTTAAGGACAGGCCTGACGATCAGGTCTTTGAGTACTTCGAAATGTCTTGCCAGCGGCTCAAGATCGGCGACGCCGAGATTGACAACCGGTGGAAGGAGTAAGAAGATGCGCGTGTCAGCCGGGCGGATCGCAGTGTCCGCCCGGCTGCATGCCACCTCAGACACGTGAGCGAATACGCTATGCCAAAACTTGAAACCAGCGCCGAATGTCGGGTAAAGATTGACAACGAGGAGATCAAACACACCGTCTCCTCGGTCAGGCTCGAACAGTGCATAGATGGACACCACGTCCTGCAGGTCGGGATCCGCGGGGGAGCGCAGGCCACGGGCGGCGCCAAGCTGGAGGATCCCAGCCAGTTTACCGGCTTTCTGGGAAAGACGATTTCGGTGACGATACAGCCGGTTGGGGATGTCGTTGACCCCTCGCTGACCATGCAGTTTGTCGGCATCGTCACCGAGGTGCGTCTGGACAACAGCGTTGACGAGTTCAATTGCGTCACCATTGTCGGGCGCAGCCCGACTATCGCCCTGGAGGGCGCGAAGCGTAACAGCTTCCACCACGAGGAGACCGGGAGCAGTATCGTCGAAGCGGTTCTTCGCGAGCACCAGATTACAGTCGGCTCAGTCGAATCGACCAAGAAAGCGCTTGAGTTCAGCGTTCAGTATCGGGAGTCCGACTACGAGTATGTTATGCGCATCGCGTCGGAGAGCGGCTTGTTCGCGTTTTATGACGGCCGGCAGTTTTACGCCGTGAAAGCCAGCAGCGACACCGCCGCCGAAGTGACTTTTCGCGAGACCCTCGGAGTATTCTCGATGGGGCTCGGTACGGCTATCTCGGATTATCTCACGCAGGCATGGGACCAGGCCAATAAGCAGTCCCTCGAGGGAGATGTGACCGGGACGCCGAAAGGCTCCTCGCCCTCGGAGCTGTCGAGCATTTCCTTGAAGGCCTCGAGCACGGTTTTTGCCAAACCGGGTTTCACCGCGGCCGTCAAGGCCCCCGACATGGCCTCGGTCGACGCGGTGCTCGCACGGGCAAAGGAATCGTCCGTCGGGCGCATGGTCCGGTGCCGGGGCGAGTCAATTGTCCCCGCCGTGGCCGTCGGACACTGTGTTAAGATAAGCGGGATGGATAAGCTCGACGGCCTTTACTGGGTGCAGACTGTCACGCACGTCTTTGACGAGAGCGGCAAGTACCACAATACGTTTACGTGCACCCCCCTGGACGTCGCGTTCCCCCCCGCCATAGCTCCCGGACCTCCGATCACGGACTTGCAGAGCGCCGTCGTGGTTGACAACAACGACCCGGAGAAGCTCGGGCGCGTGAAGGTGAAGTTTCCCTGGCAGGGTTCGGACGAAACACCCTGGATTCGCGTCATGACCCCGCAGGCCGGTGCCGAGCGCGGCTGGTACGGCATTCCGGAGATAGATGATGAGGTCCTGATCGGCTTTGAACACGGTGACCCGGACCTGCCTCTCGTTCTCGGCTCCCTTTACAGCGGTAAGGACGCGCCGCATGGCGACACCGGCGGTGAGGACAATCTCGTCAAGCTGTATATGACCAAGGGCGGCAACCAGATCTGCTTCACGGACAAAGAGGGCGCCGAAGAGATCAGGATTGCTCAGAAGGACGGCAAGAACACGATCGTGGTGACGCTGGACGGTCCCGCCATCAGCATCGAGAGCCAGGGCGACATTACCATCAAAGGTGCAACCATCAGCCTTGAGAGCACCAAAGGCGACGTCACTGTCAAGTCTGCCGGCAAGCTGGTCGAAGAGAGTAAGGCGGATCTGACGCTCAAGGCGGGCATGAACCTCAAGAGCGAGGCTTCCGTCAACTACGAAATCAAGGGCGGGGCCAACTGCAAGGTTGAGGGCGGCGCCATGGTCAAAGTGCAAGGGGCCATGGTTCAGATAAATTAGTCAGGGTTCATGGAATACTTAGCCTTACCGTTTGTGCTCCGGGAGGGGTACTTTCGCCGCGCCAGCCTGCACGAATCCATTACCTATTCGGTCGGGCTCATGCTGAGCACCCGCATGGGCCTGATGCAATTTGACCCGGAATTCGGGTGCGAGATCTGGGGAAGGGAGTTCTCGGATCTGTACACCTCCAGCCGGGCGAACGTCCGGGCCAACCTGAGAAACACCATTGACAAGTTTGAAAAGCGACTCTACAACGTCTCGGTTTCGTTCACCAGCCCCTCCGGCAGCACCGCCCAGGCACTGGGCGTGCTGGTGAAAGTGAGCGGCAACTACCGGGATGGTGACGAAGAGCGGAAATTCGAGGGATCGTACCTGTTAGGCTGACGGACAACTGTTATGAATACCAAACCCAAGCCCGAAGAGCAAAAGTCCCGGGACCGGTTCTTTGCCCTGATGTATCAGGACCTGCGCGCCTGGAACCGCCAGATCCCCGAATCTCCCGAGCGCATCGACCCGGTGCTGCGAATACTGCTACAGCTTTTCGCATACCAGCTCACGGACATCGACAAGCGATTGGATGCCACCTGGGACGTGGCGACGAAGTCCCTGATCAAGTCCATGGCGCCCGAGGCCAAACGCTGGCCCATTCCCGCGTTCACCGTTATGCGCTGCGAGCCGGCCGACCCGGTGGTCGAAATCGATCCCCACACGAAATTCTTCTATAAAGAGAAGCGCGAAGGCGGGCAGACTTTTTTTTTCTGCTCGCAACGACAAGAAAAACTGATCGCTGCTCGCGTCAGGCACTCGCTGCTCGTTGACGGCAACACCGTTACCGACCTCATCCCCTCCCCGGATAAGCCCCAGCCGGCGTCACGAACGGCCTCAGGCGTCGGCGGCGACCGCAGGACCTGCCTGCATGTTGCCGTTGAGTTCGGCGGCCTCGTCTCTGATTTCAGGGACGCCTCGCTGTTTCTCCGAGGTGACGACGACGTACTGAAACAGTTGCGCTGGGCGTACTGGTATCCCGGCGACAAGGCCGGGCAGTTCAGTAAGGACGCCGGTTTCTGCCCCGGGCTGACGTCCTCGGTCGAGGGCATGTTCTCTTACAACAGCGAGTCACCGGTAGACTGGGGCGGTCTAAGGACCAGCACCGACCTGTTCGGGCCGCTCGAGAACAGCTGGGTGGTGTTGCCGGAATCGTTCGCTGATGCGTGGGAGATAGGCCCTCCCGGCGACGGGTTGAGCGGCCTGCTGGACGCGGCGGGAGTGCAGCTTTCGTCGGCCGACCGGCGCTTCTACTGGATGCGCGTTGATCTCCCGCCCGGCGGCGACAAGCGGCGCCTCCATTCGCCGCTTGAGATGTTCTTCAACTGCTTTGCAGCCACGAACAGAAACGAACTTACCGTGTTCAAGCACACCGGTGGCAACCCGCTGGTGGAGATCGAACTGCCCGAGCACCTGGACAGCATTCTCGACATCGTCAGCGTGATTGACTCACAGGGCACGGAATACCTGCCCCGGTACAGGATACACGGCGGCGGGGGAGCCAACTCCTACGCGCTCGAACAGCGCGATAACAGGCTGGTTCTCTGGTTCGATTTCTCGTCCGGCCTCGGCATTCCGCCCGATGCTCTGACCGTCACCTACTCGGTCACCGCCGGCGTGGCTCCCAACGGTATCGCCGCGGGCAAGATTACAGAGTTGTACGAGAGCCACCCCGGCATACTGTCGGCTGCGAATATTCTACCCGTGCAGGGTGCCATTCCGGCGAAGGGCGACCAGCAGTTGATCGCCGAGATCTCGGCGCGCCTGCGCAATCGTGATCGGGCGCTTACGTTTGCCGACATTTCATCATGGGTTATGGCTTTCGACCCTCGCATCCGCAAGGTCGAGTGTAAAAACGGCATCGAACGGGCCAGGCGGGGTGTGCGCAGGTGTATTGTCGTCACCGTCACCGTCAAACAGAAGGACATCTACTCCGAGGATGAAGTGGCGCTGCTGGCTCGGCGGCTCACGCGGTTTCTCAAGTCTCGTTCTCCCATCAACACCCACTTCGCAGTGGAGATCAAGGCCACGTGAGTCCACGTTCTCCCAGCAGGATGCCGGACTTCTGCAGCCGGCGAAATCCGTTTCACTACACGACCGCACTGAACACCCTGATGAAAATAGGAATTGATCTGTCCCGGGTCAGTCTCCTCGCGGTCGGCCATTTCGAGAACTACAAGGGTGAGGTCCACTGCCAGACTCCCGCGCCGGGCACTGAGATTACGCCCGAGACCCGGATCGCGCTGGAAGTCGGAAGTTCCAGCGGCACTGATTATGTGCCGTTCCAGTTCTTCTACGGTATCAGGGGCGAGCACGTCGCCGGTGACGATTGGGAGACCAGGGCGCGCGAACTTCTGACTCCGTTCGACTCCTCCGTGATAAGGTACGAAGCGGCCACCCAGTACCAGAAGCGCAAGTTCAATTTCGGCGTGGTCGACAGGCCGCAGCTGGTCCGCTTTCTGCAATTGTTCGGCTCTTCCGCGGAGACCGGCTGCGAGAACCTTCAGGAGTTGCTGTTCTGGGCGTCGGTCATGCCCACGTTCCACCTCTGGGCCGGGAATCCGCAGGCGGTTGCCGCCGTCCTCGAGCGGCTCATCATGCATCCCGTCGGGATCATCGAGAACACCAGGGCCCGCTACGATATTCCCGAATCGTGCCAGTCCCGGCTCGGCGCCGCCACCGGTTGTCTGGGCGAGCAATTCGTGCTTGGCCGTTCGTTCAGCGAGTGCGACAGCAGCTACGAAGTGGTCATTCACGGCATCGAGCCGAAAGACGTTCCGGATTATCTGCCCGGGGGAGCGCGTCGCAAGAAGCTGGAGTGGGTCTTAAGTGTTTGTATGCCAAGCAACTTGGAACCCCGGTTTCGAATCGAAGCCAAGTCGAAGGCCGCCCGGATCGGAAAGAAACGAGGCAAATGCTACCTGGGGTATTCCACGTATGCCTGAAACGAACGCACGTCGCGGCGGCGACGAATGTATTAGGCTTGACATTGAAACAACTGAGTCATAGATTCCGGCCGTTGGCTCTGAGGGCAAGATAATGAGCGACTTTAACTTATACTCGGTAAACTGGCAGGACGGGATGCTGATCACGCAGCAGCATCTGAAGGATCAGGAACGCTATTTCGAGAACCTGGCGCGGTGGTACGCCGTCAACGTGGGTGACAGCTACGGACTCATTCGTAAGGCCTTCTCGGGAAAGCCGGCCCTGAGTTTGAACCTGTCGCTCAGCGGCAACCGGCTCACCGTGGAGGTCGCTCGATGCCAGGCCCTGACGCCCGACGGGTCGTGCGTGGAAATCAACGAATCCACTAAGCCCGTCGTGAGGGCGCAGTGCGAGGTTCATGATACGCCTGTGAAGGTCTTCATTGCCGTCGACGCGACTACCAAGCATGAGGTGGGAGACCCGGACCCGAACGAAGACGTGCCGCGCATGCCGTACCTTAGCTGTAAATACTCTCTGCACCTCGGCACGCCGCCGAACCTTCCCGCCGGCGGCTTCCTCGAGGTGGCGAGGCTGGCTGTCGGCGGCAACGAGGTGGCACCGACACCCAACTTTTACCCCGCCTGTCTGAATCTGTTTGCCGATGAGCGGCTGCTTTCCAAGGCCAACGAGTTCCGGGATCGCCTTGAGAAACTGCTCTTTCTGTCGTCGCAGGCATATACGGCCGTCACCAGCGAGGACGGTACTCTGGCCGGGGAGAAAGGTGGTCTCCAGCTGGCCTTCAAGGAAACCGTGGAACAACTGGCATACCACCTGTCCGCCACCCTTGACACCTTCGTGGTCGACCGCAACGCCGCCCATCCGATTCAACTCGTGATTGCTTTCAGGCGGTTGTTTCGCCTGTTCTCGACCTCGCTCAATCTGCGATCCGGGTTGAAAGATTACCTCAATGAGCAGTTTTTCATCAAGGTCAAGAAGACGGACATTCGCGGGTTCATGTCGTCCTTGGACAGCTTCCTGCTTTCCCAGTATAACCATCAGGACCTGGGCGGGCATATTGACGCCATCGACAAACTTCTTGAAACGTTGCGCGGCGTGCTTGACTTTCTGGCCCAGGTCAAGAGCGGTCAGCTCGGTCCCCAGGCCGTCAGAACCGATATGCTCACGTATCTGGGCAAAACCTACCGGTTGGCGGAGTATTCCAGCAGCCGGCTGGAGCAGGTCGGAGAGCTCAGTTACCTGGTTATCGATCTTGCCCAGGCCGGGGCTTTTACGAACACGGTGGTTCTCATAACGAAGGACCTGTTCAGCGCCGCTGAATGGTCCAGCATGCAGGTGCGTCTTGGTCTGAACCAGGCCCGCGGGCTGGGCGAGACCGACCCGGTCGATATCGATACCATGACGTTTGCCAACAAGGTGGCACTGTACCCCAAGGATATGCTTGCGCTGTCGTCGGTCAATCAGCTTACGCTGATTTTCCGTGGAACCGCCGATGCCGAGAAGCTCTCCGGCTTGGGCGATGCGGACCTTATCGTGTACGGTGTGTGAGAGGTAAAAATATAGTGTGCCATGAGTGATATCAGGTCATACATCGACGACCTCTTCCGCTACATCGAGAGCTACGAGAAGAGTTACTCTGAATCCCAGACTGAAGCCTTTATCCAGACGTATCAGGGGGTTTATGCCGTTTTCCAGGCGTTGCGCCAGCAGCGTGACAAGGCCGTCATGGTCGACCAGTGTTTCCTGGGAAAGGTCAGGCAGTCGCCGCTTAACAGTTCGGATCTCCGCCAGTTGACCATACAGGTGCTCGTCAGCTTCTTTGAGTCGGAAGCCGATATCGACGGTCAGTCCAATCAGGTATACTCGTACTGCCGCAGTTTGCGATCGGTCAGGCAGGATGTTCCGTACTTCGAAGCCAGCCTGATGCCGCTGCTGTTTCGCCAGGGCAGCCTCAACGGTAACTTCCGCCTGAATTCCTTCTTTCTGGCCGAGATCGCGCGTTTCATTCAGAAGTTCGGCAAACCGCTTCAGGTGGCCCTGGCGCCCGAGGCATTTGCGGCGATGCCCGATCCGCTGAAGCTCCTGGAATTGGCGCGCCGACGCCTTGAGCTCGGCACCGATCTCATTGGCGACAGATCCAGTCTCGAGTTTCACCTGCGTCAGGTCGACGCCTTTGAAAAGCTCAAGCAGCGGCACCGGTTGTTCGAGTCATACCTCAGGGATTGGGAATACCTGGTAACCAGGAGTTACTGGCTGACGGTCCGGAATTTCTTGGCCCGGTCGTGGGTTAAGATCAAGGGGGCGTTTTCCAGTTGGCGCTACTTCCGGCTCGTCCTCGGTCAGCGGAATCCCGCCTTCCTGTTCTATGGTGTCATCATCGTGGTCATGATCCTGCTGGCCATCCTTGTTCCGACGTGGTGGGGCAACTACGGGGACGGGCAGCTCGAGGATTTCAAGGAGCGGGTCGAGAGCGTGCAATCGGGCTCGAAGTGAACAAAACGGATTTTGCATTCGTGCAGGTGGCGGAAGGACGCCCATAGTGAAGCCGAAGAACATATTCAAGATATTCCAGAAGGGTTCCAAGGCGGCGTCCCGCGCGAAGAAAAAGTGTCACGTGGAGTCGAAGTGGCCGTCGGGAATCCGGATCGGCATTTACGGCCACACCAACACGGGGAAAACGGTTTACCTCACGGTCCTGAACGAAGACTGCAAGATTTCCAAGAAACTTCAGATCGCCGTGTCGGATACGACCACGGCCGGAGAGCTGCTGGCCAACTATCGTTCCATCTGGGGCCTGGGCATCAGCAGCGAAGTCGGCACCGTCGTTGATCTTCGGGGAGAAAAAAAGTTCCCGGAGGCGACCACGGGCCACAAGACCCTGTTGTTCAACGCCATTCTGGACCGCTCCAGCAAAATGCCGGTCGTGGCGCTGGACTACGACGGCAAGGCGGTCTCGATCTCCGAACAGAGCGATCTGAAGGACAAGGTCGAGGAGTTCATGGCCGGCTGCGACGGGATCCTCGTGTTTTACGACCCCAAGATGCTCGGCGCCGAGTGGCAGACGCAGGAATGTGCCGCCTCGTTTTCCCACATGCTGGAGCAACTGGCTCCGCTGCATCGGCGTCTGCCTGTCCCGGTCGGTCTGGTGGTCACGAAAGCCGACATTCTGCCCGGCTTTACCGGAGACAACGAAACTGTTCTCATCAATCCGGAGGATGAGAATTTCCTCTCGCAGGATTTCGAAACGTTCCTGGAAAGGGTGCTGGCCAGCGACAAATTGACCCGCAATCAGGTCTGGGCGGGCACCGTGCGCGACGTTCTTGTCAAGCTTCAGGAGTTCCTGAAAGCCGTCATCGGCCGGACTCTCAACTTCCAGATATTCTTCATTTCCTCCACGGGACAGCCGCCGGAGAAGATCGGCACCGAGATTGGGCGGTCGATCTACCAGCCGCCCAAGAAGATGACCCCGATTGGCGTGAAGGAACCGATGTACTGGCTCCTGCATGCAATCAAGCGCAATCGGAGAGTTTCCCGCCTGGGGGCCGTGGCACGCGTGGTTACGTACGCCGCGGTGATCTGGATTGCCGTCTGCTCGCTGCCTTACCTGTACCACTTCAAGTTCCTGCTGCCGCGCACCTATCAGGTCGAGGAGCGGATACTTGATCTCTACGAGGGCAACCCGTTTAACATGTCTGCGCAGGAGCGCACCGTCATCGGGACCGCTTATCGACGGTATCAGAACTCGCTGGCGGTCAGATGGATGTTCCCCGGGTTCACGGCGCCGGCCCAGCGCAAGATTGACATGTACCGTGAGTTCGACCTCGGCGAGGGGATCAAACGCCTGGACGGTCTCATTGTGGGTTTCACGACCATTGTCTCTGATACCCTGCTCTGGCCCAAGGTCAATCCGAGCAATGATTCGCTGATGCCGACGCAGGCGTACGACCAGTTGATGGCTCAGTTGGAGGCTTTTCACAAGGGAGAAGAGACGTCCATTCTCTTCGCGCGCAGCGGCCGCGTGCTGCAGTACCGCGATCTGTTTCATCAGGCCATTATTCAACGCGATGACACCACGTACTGGAATACGATCAAACGGCAGGTGCAGCAGGATCAGAGCCTTTACGCTAAGCAGATCAGCCCCGCCGAGAAACAGTTCGGCGCGGTGTTGATGCAGTATGAGCTTGATAAAGTCAAGGAGGTCATCGCGGAAACGAAGGCCTTTGAGATGAGTGACTTGATCGACCGCGTAAATGGGTACACTGACCCGCGAGATCGCCTTGAAAAGGCCGTCAATGAATTGCAGGACGTGCTCTCGCAACTTGCCCCGTCGGACGTCAACAACCGAAACACTATCCGCACCTACCTGCGGGCGGCCGAGAGCTGGTTCAAACGTCGAGCCTATACGTGCAAGGTCGAAACCCTGCCCGGACAGGATCACCTGCACATCGAAGTTACGGACAACGGGGCGGACCCGACCTGGTCCGAACTCAACCAGATCTTTCAGGGTGACGAGACAAAAATCATCTGGGAACCGGGCCGGGATATCCATATTGCGCTTGACACCCTCGGGCACAACTGCCAATTGGGCAAGGACGCAAGCGAGAAGATTACGCTGTCGAAAAAATATTGCTTGTTTGAGATGGAAGGTGACCTTTCTTTCGACAATACCGGCAGGAAAATCAACGTTCGTTTCAAGCCCAGCCTGAGCGAGCAGTTGCCGGCGTTAAAGTGACTACAGAGAGCAGGAGTTGACCATGCACGGTGACAGGGAGTGGATACAAGTCATTACAGGATGTGCTCTTCTGGGGCTGGTCTGTCTTTTCCCGTGCGGCACGGCCACGGCGGCAAGGGTACAGCTTCCGGCAGGCACCGAGGTTAAAGTCAAGTTTGACCCCCTGGTGACGATCAATTCCGGCCGTTCGGTGGCGGGCGTTCCGTTGCAGGTACACCTGGCCGAGGCCATAACGGTCAGCGGCAGGGTTGTCGTTGAAGAAGGGGCAGTCGGAACGGCTACGATCATGGAAGTCGTCCAAGCCGGCCGCGGCGGCAAGCCGGGGAAGATATCCGTAAGTTTCGTGGAGTTGCAAACCAAGGGGCTGTTCAAGGCTCCCGACGATGCCCTGATCAAGCTCGCCGGTTCTGAGACCCGGGCAGGCAAGGGGAAAAAGCTGCTGTCCTACCTGTTCATTGCCGGGCTGTTCATAAAAGGCGGGCAGGCGGAAATCCCGACGGATCAAGTCTATATGGCCACTATTGCCGAGACGATCATCCTGGAGAGCGAGTAGAAGGGATCTGCCTGGCCGAAAAACAGCAGGCCGATGCTCTCGTTCCCGAATTACCAGCCGTGGCGGCTGGTTTTTTGCTGCCTACAATCCCAAACAGGATAGAACCGTCCGCGATCGAATACTTACTAGGTTGACGGTCGCCAAAAACCGGTTATATTTAACCAGATATTCTCGGCAGTAACGCTCCCGATGCGTTGCATGACGGGATTCACCTCCAAACCTTGTCAGAGGTGGTGTTCTATGACTCTTCCAGCGTCGGCTTCAGGTCTTCGGGCCGTGCCCGGAGCCTGCCACCGCTTATTCCTTGCAGGCCTTGCCGTTATCGTGCTTACGACCGCTGCCCGGGGTCAGACTTCAGGCGGAGGACCGCCTGCCTTTCAGCCGGTCGATAGAGACCCGGCTCCCCTGAACGGGCGGTCAGAATCGGCCTCTTCTATTGCCGATACGGTCGGGTTCTTCTTCGGCAAAGACACTGAGGGCTGGAGTATACTCAACTCATCCTCCCAGGTAAGGATTCACTATCCCGAGCCTGACGCTGATTCCTGCAAGAACCTAACGCGGTGGGATCTCAGTGAGACTCCCTTCACGCTGTCCTGGGACGCGTTCGAGGAACCCGGTGCACTCAAGTATCACGCACCGTTTGAGGGCTTCCAGCGGGGTGAGTGCGACTACGAGTTCTGGCATAACTGGATTGGCATGATGGACGTCACCGGGTGGACGGGTATCGGCAAGCTGGCCGCCCGCGTCTACAACGCATCCGGCAACACGATTTATGCCGGCCTGGGCTGCAGGTCTCAAGACACATTGTATCACTATTATCTCGATGCCGGGGATTGGACCTCGCTCAGCCGTAACGATTGGACGGTCATAACGCTGGATGAGCCGTCGCCCGGGAAGTTTGCCGACGTGGAGAAGATCGTTATCTGTTTTGGCTCCTGGGGTGAAGGCGGAGACATATACATTGACTGGGTAATCGGTGTAGACCCGTTTCCGCCGGCTCCGCCCGTGCTTATCGGGCCGCCGGACCAGTCGCATATCGAGGCTAATAAGCCGACTTTCGCCTGGCAGGGCGATGCTGACTACTTTACTCTGGAGTACAGCACCGGGGAATCGTTCGCCAACGCGGTGACGGTACCCGACATTCTGGACACCGTTTATATCCCGGCTTTTGCTCTTCCCAACGGTGTCTATTACTGGCGAGTAAAGGCGTTCAACTTCCAGGGGGAATCCAGCGAACATTCGCCCGTGTTTTCGTTCACTATTGAGGGCCCTTACGAGGTCCCCTCCGAGTTTCCCAATATCCAGGCGGCGGTCAGCGCTTTTCCGCTCTTGTCGACCGGTACCGTGCTCGTTGCGCCGGGGATATATAAGGGCCTGGGGAATCGCGATATCGATGGATTTGTAGGGAAAACGATAGAGGTCGTTTCCGCAGGCGGGCCGGGGGAGACGGTCATAGACTGTCAGGGTAGTTACGGAGCCTTTGTACTCGGCCCCTATGTGTACAGTGCCGTAATTGACGGTTTTACGATTGTCAACGCCAATGCCGGCGCGGACCGGGGCGCCATCGACTGTCTGGGCGGCTCACCGACGATTCGCAACTGTATTGTTCAAAACAGCGTCGGGCGGGGAATCTGGCTCCGCGCCGGTGACTCCCCTGTGATTGACAACTGCGCGTTCGAGAACGGTACCGGCTATGCGTTATACTGCGAGCAGTCCGATCCGATTGTCACCAATTGTGATTTCAATTCCATGAGCGGCGGCGGTGCCGTTTTTCTCGGGGCCGGGTGCAGCGCTTCCATCAGTCAATCCACGTTCGTGGGCAATGACGCCGGCATCTTCGTGGAAAGCGCTTCCGTAGGGGCGGCCACGGCGACTATCAGCCTTTCTCAGTGCATTATCGCCTTCAGCACTTCGGGTGCCGCGGTGCAGGTCGATGACGTCGGGGGCGACGTTATTCTTGTGCTCTCCTGCTGTGATCTGTACGGGAACAAGGGCGGCGACTGGGCAGGCTATATTGCCGATCAGGTGGACGAGAACGGTAACATCTGGCTCGATCCGCTGTTTTGCGACGAGCCAAACGGCGATTACACGCTTTACGACATTTCCCCATGTGCTGCGGAAAACAGCGACTGCGGCCAGGTGGGCCGGTACGGCGTAGCCTGCCTGAGCGGTCCGACGCTGGTGGTGGCTCCGGATACACTCGACTTCGAAGCGGTTCTTACTGAGGCGACCTTGACGATCATCAACAGTGGCGGCGGAACGCTCAACTGGGCGGTGTCCGATGACCGCGAATGGATCTCTGTGGCCCCCCCGGGCGGCAGCACGACTTCCGAGACCGACGACGTCATAGTGACCGTTGATCGAGGCGACCTGGAACCCGGCCTGTACGAAGGCACCGTGACGGTTGAGTCCGACGGCGGTGAGGAGACGGTCCACGTGGTGATGGCCGTGGGTGAACCTCTGCTGGTGGTACCGCCGCCGTTCGTATCCGACGTCCTGATCGACTCGCTGGCCGTTATACGTTTCAACAAACCCGTGGACACTTCGACTATCGGCGAGAACGTGTCGGTGGTCAGCGCCAGCGGAGGCGTGGTGAACGTTCGACACTATCTCGATGAAAACGCTTCAGTTCTCACGATCGAGCCCGTCGGTGGTTTCTTCCCGGCCCTGGATACGCTCGACGTTGTCATCGGCGCCGGGCTGAGGGATGTCCAGGGGATATCGCTGGCGGAACCGTACGTCGCGTCGTTTACGACCGGCGTGGGTGTGTATCCCGGTGATGCTAACGACGACGGTGTGGTTGATGAGCGCGACGTGCTCCCGATCGGCTACTACTTTGGTTTCACCGGACCCGGACGTGATTCGGTGAGCACCTGGTGGGGGCTGACCCCGGTCCACGTGAAAGTACGATCCACAGTCTGGGATCCATACCTTGCGGCATACGCGGATGCCGACGGTTCCAGCCGCGTGGACGGCGAGGACGTGTGCGCCGTGGCCGCCAACTGGCAGCGGCGGGTTGCAGACAAGCTCGAGCGTGGCGGGGAAACCGGGCCGCGGTCCGGTCTGGCGTCCCTGGATGCGTCGGTCGCACTGCAACTGTACGAGAGCATTATCAACTGCCCGGAGGGCGAAGGCAAAGATGCGCTGGAGCAGATGCTGGCCTCGCTGGTCGACCGGCCGCAGGCCAACCTGCCCACTACCATGGAACTGCACCAGAATTACCCCAATCCGTTCAATCCGGCCACGTCGATTGAGTTCTATCTTCCGGACGACGGTCAGGTCACGCTGACGGTGTATAACACGGTCGGCCAGCGCGTGGCGGTCCTTCTTGACGGCCACACGGCCGCCGGTTTCACCGAAGTGGTCTGGGACGGCACGGACGGGAGCGGCCACGAGGTCGCGAGCGGCGTGTACTTATACCGGCTGGAGACCCGGGACAAGACAGAGACCAGGCGCATGCTGCTCCTTAAGTGACGGGCGCTCGCAGCCCCCGGCAGGAATTAAAGGTTCGTTAAAGGGCCGGCAAAGCTCAGATGCTGCCGGCCCTCTTCTTGTCAGATCTTTTCCAGCTCGACCCGCTTACGGTTCTGCCGGAAGCATCACCGGAGGCAGCAGGTCGACGGTGCATTCATCGGTGTAGAATACGTCAAACGCAACACCGGCTGTGCCGCGGTCAATGAACGTGAATCCCGTCGTGTCAATGCCGACAACCGTCGTAAGCATGTTCGGCCAAACGTCGAGTCCCGCCTCGACCCTGAAGTACAGCCGTGCCAGCGTCGCGTCGCCCCGGGAATCAACCAGCGTCTTGCTCTGGTTTGTCTGCGAGACGGAAATGCCGTAGACCGATCCGGTGGTGTCGATAAGGTTTCCGTAGAAAAGGAGCGTGTCGTCGGCGGACGTATCGCCCTGGACGGCGCTGTCGAGGAAGAGCAGGTTGCCGTCCCACGTCACCCGAAACGAGATCCCGTACAGTGAATCCACCTCGAACGCCTTTACGTCCACGGCGAAACTGGGGGAGTCCTCCAGCAGAACGTAGCGGGGGGTGAATTTCAGCAGCGGGACCTGCGCCCGCAGGCGTATGGTGATGGTGTTAATGCTGCCGGACGACAGGACGGCCTCCGCCGTGCCGGCGTAGACGGTAAGTCCGATGCGGTTGTCGATCGCCGCCACCCTGAATTTCAGAAGCCGTCCGGCCGGCAGGCTGTCGATGGTGCCTTCGAGAAACCTCCCGGTCAGGGTAAGGGGCGCCTTGGCCAGTATCTCGCCCGTTCGTGGATCCGTGACGGTGACCTCGAACAGACCCAGGGCCGCTTCCAGGGCGGGCGAGGCGTCGTCGACGGTGAACGCAAGGCGCACCGCCTCGGTCGGCTCGCGGCCGATGAAGCTGTCCGAACAGCCGTACAGCATGGTCAGGAGCACGGTAACACCGGCGGCACGGGCGAGCAGCCGTTTTGCGCTAAACTCTCTTATCATCCCTGGTACCTCCCGTGTTTAGAGCGTGCCCACGAGGCTGGTGACGATTTGGAACCCGGTCAGATCGATTTTCCCACCGTCGGCCCGGCCCGTCAGGTATTTACCCCCCAACTCCAGATTGAATCGCTCGCCGAGACTTCGGCCGAGTGCAGCGCCGAGCGTTAGTGTATGAGAGTTGCCGAAACCCTCCTCGTTGCTTTCTATCAGCTTGAGCGACCCCGAGGGCGTGAGATACCAGGCCCGGGGGAGGAAGTAGGCGAAGTCCCCGGAGATCTGAAATTCGTTGCCGTAGAGTTTGAGTCGCTCGGTGACTTTCTCGGACGAGGCGTCATACCGCGAGTTGCGGCCGCGTATGCCGTACCGAAGCGACCCGCGAGCGCGGTGCCGTTCCATCGAATACTGGCCGCCGAGTTGAAAGTCAAGCTGCCTGCCCTGCCTGAACACCTTGGCGCCGTCCAGCTTGTCCGCCACGTAAGCGGTGAAGATGACGTCGCCCGTCCAGCTCATCCTTCCATGTTTCATCTCAGCCCCGACGCTGGCGTTTATCAGGTCGCCCGGGTCGTAGCTGTCGACGCCCTCATACGGTTCATACGCACCGGTGTACTCGTACATGATGCCCGCGCCCGCGTTGACGGGTCCCAGGTTCCGGGCCGCCCCCGCGAGCAGGTTGAAACCGAACCCTTCTCCGTATCGCCGCATCGGAAAGTCGAGAAAGCTCTCCGAAAGGACATCGATCACCCTCCGCTCGTTCGTCAGGTCGAGCTTGCGCTTGCCGGTCGGCAGATTGAAACCGAGGCTGAGCAGGAACCGGTCATCGAGCAGCGACCGGTTGAACTGCACACGGAAATCCGTCAGACCGGTAACATCGGCCTTGCCGTCGGTGTCCTCCAGACTGTTGACGGCGCTGGCCACGTAAAACCGCATCTCGGTGTTGTCGCGGATCGGCAGCAATCCGCTCAGCGGTACCATGAACTGGCTGATCGTGAAGGCCTCGCCCGTGTCAGGGGTGAGCTTCCAGTACGTGTACATGGGTCCCGAGCTGCCGCTGGTCGGCTGTCCGCGGATGATCTGACCGGACGCCGACGACGCAAGCAGCACGAGGGCCGAAAGCACCAGCATGGTATGGCAAAGTCTCTTAATCGGCATCGAGATCCCCCCTTACCACCACGCTCGCGTTGCGTTCGGCTTCGGGTGTCGAAATGGGCGTGGTTGTGTGCCTCGGCTGAACGCCAGTGGGAATGGTGATTGCACCCGAGTTCGTGACAACCCTCGTCAGCCGCTGGCCCATTATCAGTTCTGCGTTACGCGCGTCGCGTACGACGGCCGCTTCCACGTCGGCAGCCGTTACTCCTCCCTGCTGCATGGCCGATATGCCGGTGGCGGCGGACTCCATTTCCTGGCGCGCGGCGCTGAAGTTCTCGTCCTGGTTGACGGCTTGTTGAAACTCGTTCCGCGCCTCCTCGAGCAGGCCGCGGTTCCGATACTCCAGGCCGCGGCAATAGGACAGGAAGGCAAGGAACGACTCGGTCGGCACCTCCCTTATGGCATCCCGCTCGGCCGCCGTCAGTTCCACGCCCAGGTCGTCCAGGATATTGAACACGAGCTCCTTTTGCACCCGGAAGAAGTCGACGAGTTTTCCCTCGGAAGGTTCCGTTACGTCGGAGGTGCTGTCGACGGTGCTGACGATGGCCCCGTCCAGGCGGATACGGTCGTCTCCAATGCCCAGGACGCTGCCGGTGACGATTCGATTGCTGCCCAGCAGGCGTCCCATACGCGGCGCCTGGGTTGCATCCACGTAGCCGCCGCCCGCCAGTTCCAGTTCCCGAAGGAGCGCGTCCACCTTGAGCCGCTCCACGAGCCGCAGAGAGCGCACGCTGGCCAGGTCGGCGGCCGTCAGTTCCGCCAAACCGCGCGCGATGGGCGCAGTTTCGGGAGGCAGAAGCGAGCCGTCAAAGTCGGCCACGGCGATTGTGTTGGGCGGTATGCTCGCGACGTCAAGCGACGATTCGTTTTCGATGGCCCGGGCCACGTCGCGGTCAATTGTCCGCCGGATGAGACCGTCAAGGTGCGCGCGCACGAGAGATTCGGTTTCTCCCCCCGGGCGCAGTTTCAGCGCCGATGTGTAGGCACGCACGGCCAGGTCGTCTTCACCCCGCGATTCCAGCACCAGGCCCAGGTACAGGTGCGTTGCGGGATCGGCCTTGCCGGCCTTCTTGAGCGCATCCTCCGCCCGGATCAGATCCCCCGACTTGTAGAAGGCGATACCCAGTTCCTTCCAGGCGTCGACTTGTCGCGGGTCCTGGGCTATCTGCCGATAGAACACCTCGATGGCGCGCTCGTATTCCCCCTCGTCCACCAGCCTCCTGCCCTGGACGAGCAGACTCTGGGAACATCCCGACAACAGCAGAGCCGAGAGCAGTATGGTTCGTTTCAGCATGGTTCCTCTTTGCGCTTCGGTTGCGGTTAACCCTGCGGCCGGTCAGGTGGCTAATGGACGGTAAATATCCATTTTCCGCCTGGCTTCGACGAAATCCGGGTCCAGGTCGTGCGCCTGCTTGAAATACTCATAGGCCGTCTGGTAGTCGTACTTGTCCTCGAACTCCAGGCCCTTGGCGTACAGCGTCGTGGCGTCGAACGACTCAGTGCCGCCCATGTCGATAATCTTCTTGTCTTCGCCGGTCAGCGTGATGTCAAGCTCCTTGCAAAGATCTTCCACAAGCGCCTTCTCCAGCTTGAAATAATCCGGCTTGCCCTCGGTCGAGACCGAGGCCACGATTTCCGACGTCTCCACGCTGACGGCGCGGACGACCACTCGGGTCTGCCGGTGGTCAATCTGCGTGAAGCTGCCGAAGACCATCAGGTGGGCGCTGAGAAGCTTGCCGGCCTTGATGGCTGAAGCCTGATCGACCAGGCCGGACTCGGCCAGCTCCTGCTCCTGGATGACGTACTCAATCTTGTCACGTTCCACCACTGACAGGGAACTGATCTTGGCGAAATCGTACTGGAAAAAGCTCGCCAGGCCGGCCCCGAGAGCGCCAAGCTCTTCCTGGTACTTGCCCACTGAGAAGTTGTCAAAGGGCATGACCGCGATTGTCTTGATGTCGGTGGTGCCGGTGTCAGGGCAGGTCAGCGCGCCGGCGTTGCTGACGAGCGAATACCATTGCCGGCGCAGCCCCTTCGGCCAGATGTCGTGCGGCAGCCTGATCACGCACGGGCCGATGCTGGACATCTTCTTCAGGTAGTCGTAAGATTGCCCGACGTACTGCTGCCCCTTGCTGTAGTAAATGATACTAAGCACCTCGTAGATGGCAATACTGTCCTGGGCAGTCAGGTCCTGGCGTGCCAGCATCTGACTCGCGATCGCGATGCCTTCGTCGAACCTCCCGTAGATGCGGTGATCCAGCGCCTCCGCCAGCTTCTGAGCAATGTTCGCATCCTCCTGGGCCTGAACTGAGCCGTCAGCGAGCACGGAGAGCATAAGCACAAGCAGCACCATGCCCAGTCTCGATGCATGATTGTAACACCTTTTCATACGGGCTCCTCTGGAAGGGTGTGGTTTGTTGACTGTAAGCCAATAACAGCGCTCATGAGAGAGCCTGGTAACGCTAATCCGTGTAGGGGAAAATGACTGAATCCCCGTCAAAATCAAACATCATTTTTTCGTACTGACCGGCCGCAACGTTCACGGACAATTCCAGCGACGGCATTTCTTCATCATCAAGGATAGCCTTGATGCGGCGTTCTCCCGGCCTGAGCGTCAGGGTATAGGGGGTATGCACGTCCTCCTTCTTCACGCCGTCGACGAATATCACGGCGCCGGGCGGGAAAGAAAGCACGGCCAGCTCTCCATTGGCTACCGGCGGCGGCTTGGGCTCGGGAAACGTAAAGGCATAGCTGCGACTGACCGTATCTCCTGCCGCAACGCTGACCGTGTCGACGATTTCTCCCTCGGTCGAGCTGGTGTTTTCGATACGCAAACCATACAGCCCGGTGTCTGTCGTGGCCTCCCACCGCGTGGCATCCCGTACCCGCAGGGAGTCGTTGACGTAAACGTCGCTCCGGCGGTTGACCGTGATCTGAAGCGTTCCCGTAGCCGGAGCCGGGGGAGATGCAATCGTGAACGACCGGCCGGAAGAGTATCCGCCGGCCCGCCCGTCCTCGCTCACCGCCCGCACTCGCCAGAAGTACTCGCCGGACGGCAGTTTTGCCTCGCCGCTGTGCACGGTGTCGGGCCAGTCCGTGATCTGCAGAGCGTCCGTGAACGATGAGTCGGTGGCGAGATCCAGGAAGTATGTCCCGCCGGCACCGGCCACGGCGCTCCAGGTGAATGTCAACGGTGCGGCATGGGCGACCACGGCACGTTCTGCCGGTGAATACAGTTGCGGTATCTCAGGCACCCCTGCTCGTGGTATCAGCACGTAGATGGCAACGGCCGCTATAGCCAACGCCGCGGCGGCGGCCACAATGGGAAGGACTTTTCGCTTTTTTCTGACCGCGGCTACCGGAATGCTCTGGGTTGGGCCTGGTTCCGGCTCCGCCCTGGGTACGGCGGTCGTCGCGATCGCGGCTTTCATTTCTTCTGCGCTCTGGAATCGGTCTTCCGGTTCGCGGCTGATGGATTTGAGAACTGCGTTTTGCAGACCCAGCGGGATGTCCCGGCAGATGCTTCGCGGCTCCGGAGGGTCAGTAAAGAGCTTGGCGTCGCGGATGGCGAACTCGTTTTCTCCCTTGAAAGGCAGCTCGCCGCACAGCATACAGAACAGAGTGGTGCCGACGGCGTAAATGTCGGCCAGTGCGTAGTTGGTGTCCTCGGACGAACTGAATTGCTCCGGCGCCATGTAGGCCGCCGTGCCGCAGGCCGTCCCGGCTATGGTCAGGTTGGGGTCCGCCTTCCCCTTCGCAATGCCGAAATCGATGACTTTCACGCGGCCGTTCTTGTCGACCATGATGTTACTGGGTTTGATATCGCGGTGATAAATACCCTTCTGATGGGCGAACTCGAGCGTGTCGAGAACCTCGACCATGATGCGTACCGCTTCGGCGACCGGCAGCCGACCGTGCTGGCTGAGCAGGTCGTCAAGAGCGACGCCGTCGATATACTCCATGGCGATTACGGTATCCTCGCCATGGCTGAAGAAATGTTTGATGCGGCACACGTTGGGGTGACCGTCCAGAAGGGCCAGCTTGTCCGCCTCCTGCTTGAAGCGCGCAACTAGCCGGGGATCGCTGAGTATCTTGAGGATGACCACGAGGTTGGGAACGTCCTTGTGAACGGCCAGGTATACTTTGGCCATCCCCCCTGCACCGACGGGCCTGAGAACCTTATAACTGCCGATGAACCGCTCTTCCATACCTTTTATATATTCAATTCCAAATCGCTATTCAAATAAAATCCCTGAGCACAAGCGGGCGCCCGAGGATGAGCTATCCTGCCGGACGACAACGGATTCAGCAATTCCCCGGGGACCGGGCCGTCCGGTCCCGGCAAATGACTCCGCAGCGATTGACCGGCCTGTCGGAATGACTTATAGTTATTGTTTCTGGCAAACACGGTTTAGCTGTGAGGGCAGTGATCATGCCGGAATTTCGTCAAAACCAGGCCACCAAGGAGTGGGTAATACTGGCCCCCGAGCGCGGCAAGCGGCCGTCGGATTTGAAAAAGGAGCAGGCTGAACGAGAATCTCCCGGGCCGTACAGCGAGGACTGTCCGTTCTGCGCCGGCAACGAAGACCGGACGGAAGAACCTGTCCTGGTCATCCCTGAAAAAGGGGACTGGCGGGTGCGAGTGGTTCCTAACAAGTACGCGGCGCTTCAGCCGGACCTGGCTCCCACGCGGACCCGGGTGGGGTCCTTCCTGGCCGCCAAGGGATTCGGGTTTGCGGAAGTCATCATTGAACATCCCAGGCATGATCAAACACCGGCCCTGATGTCCCCGCCGGAGGTGGCCGATTTCCTGTACGCCTACCGGCAACGCCAGCGCGAAATCAGCAGGCATGAGAAGATCAACCTGGTGACGGTTTTTCGGAACCATGGTCGGCGTGCCGGTACCTCTCTGGAACATCCTCACTCGCAGATTATCGCCACGCCGATAGTCCCGCCGCACGTTCGCTTTCCCATGGAGCAGGCCGTTCGGCACTACGACGAACATGGTACCTGCGTCTATTGCGACCTGGTCAGGGAGGAGTTGCGTCAGGAGGAGCGTGTTATCCTTGAGTCGGACAATTTTGTCGCCTTCTGTCCCTTCGCAGCCCGCTCGCCGTTCGAGATCAGGATCTATCCGAAGGAGCACCAGCCCAGCTTCATGCTCGTCGGAGACGATCAGGTGCGTGAACTGGCCGAAATCCTGCGCGATGTTCTCAACCGGCTCTATGTCGGCCTGAGCAACCCGGACTACAACTATATTCTCAGATCGTCACCGATCGGGGACGAGGATACCCGGTACTTGCACTGGTACATGGTCATTATCCCGAAGCTGTCTATACCGGCCGGCTTCGAGATCGGCTCCGGCATTTACATAAACACGATAGCCCCGGAAGAATCAGCGCGCTATCTGCGCGAGACAGAATGCGAGAGGTGAGCATGAAGAACAGACAGCGTCTTGCAGTGGTGTTGAGTTTGTGCGCTCTAGCCTTGATGAGCGCTACACCCGGACGGGCCTGCACCAGCCTGCTGGTAACCGGCGGGGCCTCGGCGGACGGATCGGTGATGATCACTTACACGTGCGACGGTGAGTTTCACCCGCACCTTGAGTATATGCCGCCGGCCGACTATGAACCGGGCGATTCTCTTGAAATCACTGACTGGCATGGCAACCAATTCGGCTGGATAGAGCAGGTGCCGCATACCTATGCCGTGGTCGGTATGATGAACGAACACCAGTTGACTATCGGTGAAACAACGTTCGACGGTCGCGAAGAGCTCCGCAATCGCGACGCTACGTTGAACTACTGGCACCTCATAAACCTGGCCCTGGCGCGAGCCAGGACGGCCCGGGAGGCGATCACGGTCATGACTGACCTGGTTGCAGCGTATGGTTACAGTTCTACCGGCGAATCGTTTTCACTGGCCGATCCCCGGGAAGCCTGGATACTCGAGATGATCGGGCCGGGTCCCGGTGGCACGGGGGCTGAGTGGGTGGCGGTCCGGGTTCCGGACGGCTATATCTCGGCCCACGCCAACCAGGCGAGAATCGGCGAGTTTCCCCTTGACGACCCGGACAACTGTCTGTACTCCGACAACGTCATCTCATTCGCCGTCGAGCGCGGCTACTATGACCCCGCGTCGGGCGAACCGTTTCGTTTCTGTGACGCGTACTGCCCCGCGATACCACGAAACCTGCGTTCGTGCGAAGCCCGCGTCTGGAGCCTTTTCCGCCGTGCCGCGCCTTCGATGAATCTCCCGCCCGACTACCATCGCGGCGTGCCGGATGCGGAACCGTACCCGCTGTGGATCAAGCCGGACCGGAAACTCTCCCTGGCGGACGTATTCAGTCTGATGCGTGATCATTACGAAGGCACCCCGTTTGACATGACGACCGGAATCGATGCCGGTCCCTACGGCTGCCCCTATCGCTGGCGCCCCCTGTCCTGGACTGTCGGCAGCGTTGAGTACAGGTGGGAACGCCCCATCTCGACGCAGCAGACCGGCTACTCGTTCGTTTCGCAGTCCCGCTCGTGGCTCGAGGATCCCGTGGGCGGCGTCTTCTGGTACGGCGTTGACGATACCTACATGACCTGCTATGTGCCGCTTTACTGCTGCATCGATGCCGTGCCGGAATCGTTCACCGTCGGAAGCCTTACGTCGTTTTCGTGGGAGTCAGCCTGGTGGGTCTTTAACTTCGTGGCCAACATCGCCAACCTCAAGTACTCGTACATGGCGCCTGAGGTCCTGGCTGTTCAGAATGAGCTTGAGGGCACGTTCCTGGCTCTGCAGCCGGCGGTCGAGAAAACGGCCCTTCAGCTCGTGGAAACGGATCGGGACCTGGCCAGGCGCTACCTGACCGATTATTCCGTGTCGCATGCCGAGATGGTCGTCAAACAGTGGCGTGCGCTGGGTGAACATTTGCTCACCACGTACAATGACGGATACGTCAAGGACGAAGAGGGAGACCCTGAAGAGAAAGGGTATCCGGAGACGTGGCTGCGCCGGGTTCTGAAATCCCGGCCGGATCAGTATCGAGTGCCGGTGCAGCGCACGGTGCAGGCTGATGAAGCGGCATCGGATTAGGTTCACGCCGGCGCTCGCATGGTTAGTCGTTTCCGGTACGCTTACGCGGTGGTCGTTTTTAAATGTGACAACACTGTGGGCACTCTCTAAATTAGAACCTGTGCGGCCAGTTCAGGAGGGCCTCAGGGATGGGTAGGTCGATAAGAGGGTATTTCCGTTTCGACGAGTTGGGAACCGGCTACAGGCACGAGATTCTGGGCGGCATCACAACGTTCGTCACGATGTCGTACATCGTCATTGTCAACCCCAAGATACTCGAGGCTGCGGGAATCCCCGTCGGGCCGTCAATGGTCGCGACTGCCCTGACCGCGTTTTTCGGAACGCTGGCGATGGGTCTCTTTGCCCGGCGTCCGTTCGCGATCGCGCCGTACATGGGGGAAAACGCTTTCATCGCCTATACCGTGGTGCAGGTGCTCGGGTACAGTTGGCAGACCGCGCTCGGCGCTATCTTCGTCGGCGGCGTGTTATTCACCGCCATCAGCGTTTTCGGGGTCCGGCGCTGGCTTGCCGATGCCATTCCCTCGTCCCTCAAGATTGCGTTTGCAGTTGGCATCGGCCTGTTCCTGACTTTCATCGGTCTGAACTCGACCGGGATCATTACTCTTGGTGTCGAGAGCGCCCCGGTGCACGTGGGGAACCTCCATGATACGGCCGTGATTCTGGCCGTGGTCTGCTTCCTGCTGGTGGCTCTGCTCCTGGTAAGAAAGGTGAGCGCCGCCATCCTTATAGGCATGCTCAGCGTTACTATCCTCGCTTTTGTCCTGAATGTCGCTGAAGTGCCGGAAGAGTGGGTCAGCATGCCTCCCAGCCTGGCTCCGATTCTGCTGAAGCTCGACATTCTCGGGGCGCTGAACTGGGGGTTCTTTTCGGTGATTCTGACCGTTCTGGTCATGGACTTCGTCGACACCACCGGAACTCTTATCGGCCTGTCGTACAAAGCCGGTCTGCTTGACGAACGGGGAAATCTGCCGGAGATCGAGAAGCCGATGATCTGTGATTCCGTGACGACGGTAGTGGGCGCGCTGCTGGGAACAACTACCGCCGGGACGTTCATCGAGTCGGCCACCGGCATCCAGGCCGGCGGTAGGTCCGGGTTTGCGTCGGTTGTGACGGCGGTGTTGTTTCTGTTGACGCTCTTTTTCGCGCCCTTCCTGACCGCTGTCCCTGCCTGTGCGTACGGTCCGGCCCTGATTGTGGTCGGCCTGCTTATGCTCTCGCCGATTACGCACCTCAATTACGAGGATTTGACGGAGGCCGTACCGGCTTTCTGCGTGATTGTCCTGATGAGTTTCACGTATAATCTCGGTATCGGCATCACGGGCGGGTTTCTCGTCTACCCGTTGATGAAGGTATTCGCCGGGCGCATCCGCGAAGTGCGTGCCGGGATGTGGCTTCTGGCCGCGCTCTCGGCTCTCTTTTTCATCTTCTACCCGTATTAGCGGCCGGCACGTCGGCTCCATATTGGGGCCGTCAGGGGACCGGCGCTTGACAAACCGGCCGTCGCGTCGCTTGTTTTGGTGATATGATGACCAAATGCAGACATGGCGCGGCCTGGCTGGCGCTTGTGGCCGTGCTGGCCGTTGTGCCGCAGGGATGCACGAACGCATCCGATGCCGACTCGGCCTATGCGAAGGCCCGGAAGGCGATGATTGACCGGCAGATCGCGTCCCGAGGAATCACCGACGAGCGCCTGCTTGCAGCTTTTGACCGGGTCGAACGTCATCGGTTTGTCGACAAGTCCCTGGCGCCCCTGGCTTACGCCGATCACCCCCTGCCGATTGGCCAGGGGCAGACGATCTCGCAACCGTACATCGTGGCGCTCATGACGCAGCTCCTGGACCTGAAGGAAACCGACACGGTCCTCGAAGTAGGTACCGGCAGCGGGTACCAGGCGGCCATCCTCGCCGAACTCTGTGCGCACGTGTTCACTATCGAAATAGTCGAGAGCCTCGGCCGGAGCGCGCGGACTCGGCTGGACGATCTCGGGTATACCAACGTAACTGTCCGCATCGGCGATGGATACCGAGGCTGGCCCGAAAACGCGCCGTTCGACGCCGTCGTTGTCACCTGTGCGCCGCCGGAGATACCGCAGCCGCTGCTCGATCAACTGGCCGAGGGCGGCAGGCTGGTCATCCCCGTGGGCACGAACTGGCAGGAGTTGATTCTCATTGTGAAGAAGGACGGCAAACTGACGAGGAAAAGCGTCACTGCGGTCAGGTTTGTGCCGATGACGGGGGAGAGCCAGGAAAAGAAGTAGTTATCGGGCGCCCGCACGCCGGGTCCCCGATTCGCCGGCTAAAAGTACACCCTGAACGAAACGTAGTACAGATCGGCATAAGTGCCGAATTCGGAATTGAACTCCATCGGAATGCCGCCCGAACCGGCACCGGGCAGGTGCTCCGGTTCCTTGCCGAACCCCACAAAGGCGCCGATCGCAAGGTAAACGTCTTTGGCGACGTTATACTCGGCGGCCGGGCCGATCAGGACGGACCAATCGGTCAGATTCACGAGCGCCTCACCGCTGGCGGTCACCAGGGGTGTGATCTGGTAGCTGACCCCCGGGATGGCGTAATGTCTCCCGAGCAGGTACACGGCCCCGTCAGTATAGGCAGGCGTGGAAGAAACGGCGTAGTAGTCTCCGGCGTCGAGCGCGCCTGCGGTGCTCAGGTGGTATTCGAGAAACGCATACGTATTCGGGCCGAGACTGTAGTCGAGTCCGACCGAAGCACGGAGGTAATCGTGACCGGAGTCACGGCCGGAGTCGGCCAGGGCGTCCGTGATAACGTACGCGCCCTCTACCCAGGCTCCGGCGCCGCCAACGGCGCGAGTGACATCCACACCGACCAACAAGTGTTCGCGAAACCCGACAAGGAGTGCGGCGAAGTCGGTGCGAAAGGCGTAATACCGACCCCGCAGGAAGAAGGCGCTTTTCTCAAACGCCAGGTCCTCGCCGCCCACGTAACCGATGTCAAGCTCTCCCATGAAGCCGAGCGGATAGCGCAGGCGCACGGCATCGACACCCACGCGGTCTTCGGTGTCAAGCTCGTTGAACGTGTAAGGTGCTATCACGTCGGTAGGGTTGACCGCGTGAGCGGAACCCCATGCGATGGGCTGCCGCCCGACTGTCAGGTCGAACCTCGGCATCGTGACGGTCAGCAGCAGCCGGTCAAGATCCTGGTAGACGGCAAAGCTCGCAACGTCGCCTTTGTCCTTCGGATACAAGCGGGCACGAAGGTCCGTAACGCGGTACCGTCCGGGGTCAATGCCGGTCGCGAACAGGTCGGTGTCGAAAAGTCGCCGGTCCTGAACGCGCGGCACCAGGTTGTACGCGGCGGTGAGGGTCAGCCGGTCGAGAGGTCTCCAGCGTGCCTGAAGCCGCAGTCGATTGCTGACCGCGCCCAGCAGCGGTACGTCGGTGTTCGAGGGAGGCGGCAGGACGAGGTCGGGGAAATCAAGGACGGTAGAGAAATTCTTGTAGTATCCGCCGAGGCTGAAAGTCTCCGAGGCTCCCGCCGGGCCGCAGATCGCAAGCAGCCCCCCTGCCGCAACTGCTGCGAGCGCCAACGTACCTGCAGCGCCGCGTCGAACGGCTTTCAAGTCGCGGATGTTCACGTTTCTGCTACTCCCTGGCTTCGTCGCTGTCGACCTGTCCATCCTTAAGGACAATGAGACGCCTGGCGCGCTTCATGATTCTCACGTCGTGCGTGGAGAATATGAAGGTAGTCCCGTTGGATTCGTTCAGGGATCGCATCATTTCAATCAGCTCAACGGCGGTTTTGGAGTCAAGATTCGCAGTCGGTTCGTCGGCCAGAACCAGCGCCGGTTGCGACACAATCGCCCGGGCCACGGCCACCCTCTGTTGCTGGCCGCCGGATAGCCTGGTCGGCAGGCGGTCGGCAAACCCCTCCAGCCCGAGTGTGTTCAGCACCCTGGCCACGCGCTCGTGTCGTTCCTTCTTGGGAACGTCCTGGAGCAGCATGATGTATTCAACGTTCTCCTCAACCGTCAGAACCGGAACCAGGTTGTAGGCCTGGAAAACAAAGCCGATGCGGTCGCGGCGAAAATCAGAGAGCTTCCTGCCACTCATGCTCGAGAGCAGCTGTCCGGCCAGCCATATCTGACCCGACGTCAGCGTGTCAAGCCCCGACATTACGTTGAGCAGCGTCGTCTTGCCCGAACCGGATGGTCCGACGATGGCCGTGAATTCGCCCCGGCGTATGGTAAGGTCGACGCCGCGCAGCGCCAGCACCGGTACGCCGTTATCGGAATACTCCTTGGTAACCTGCTCGGTGACGACGACCTCGTTGTTGACACGTGTATTCATAGCTACTCTCCTTACAGGCTCTTGCGCATGGCGGCGGCCGGTATGATTCTTGCGGCGAACGAAGCCGGGTACAGACTCACCAGGGCGGTGAACAAAAAGACGGCGATGGGATAGTATATGAATTGACTTACCTGCATCACGGGGTAGAGAAGCTCCGTGAACGTGACACCGGCAAAGTCAATCCCGCCGTAATCGAAACCAATCCGCATACTGATATAGGTGGCAACAAATCCGAGGATCACTCCCAGAACGATGCTGACCACCGCCAGGGCGCCCGCTTCGAGGACAATCAGTCGGCCGATGGCGAACGGGCTCGTGCCCACGGCCCGCATGACGCCGAACTCGTACATCCGTTCATAAAGGGACATGAACAGGGTATTGACAATGCCGAGCGCAACGACGCCGAACAGTATCAGGCCGACGAGCACCGTGCTGAAGCGTGATAGCTCGAAGGCCGCTTTCAGCTCGGGCAGGATCTCGGGCCAGCCGAGCGCCTGGTTGCCATCGGTGGAATAAGCATCCCAGAACGGCAGGGCGGTGTTCCGGCTGTACTTCGGATCGACGAAGGTGATGGCTATCTCGTGCACTTCCGTGCCCAGGTCGAGCATGCTCTGCGCCTTGCCCAGCCGGACGAACGCCATGCTCTGATCCATCTCGGCGATATTCAGGAAAAAGATGCCCGAGATACGGAACATCTCCTGAGCCAGGTCGCCCGTGTGCGCCTGGGCCGCGGTCACCACCACCCGATCACCCAACCGGACTTCGAGAAGCTCCGCGAGCTTGTTGCCGATGAGGATATCGCGCTCGCCGCCGCCGTCCAGGAAGTTGCCCTCAATGATTGCCTCGTCCACCTGCGACAGGTCAGGTTCGCGCCGGGGGTCGACCCCGACCATTGTCACGGCCGTCATGTTGGCCGGTGACGATATCATGGCGAAGGCCAGGGTGCGGGTTGTGAAGCTCTGAACCAGGGTGTCAGATTCGAGGCCTGCGACCACCCGGCCCGAGTTGTTGACGGTCTGATCGATAGCGAATGTCTCGCGAAACGCGGCGCTGTGAATCTGACCCTCACCCAGGAACGAGGCCGTCGCCGCCCTGATCATGTTGCGCTCCATCCCGACGACCAGGGCGTCGGTATAGATGAGCGCGGCCAGGCCGATGCCGATAGCGGTGCCGGCTATGAAAGTGCGCCGTTTGTTGCGCAACACGTTCCGCCAGGCCAGTTTGATGTACAGTCGCACGATGCATGCCTCCTAATGCGTCCGCATGGCCCTGGCCGGAGCTACGCGGGCGGCTTTAGTCGCCGGCAACATGGAAATGAGAATAGCCGACAGCACCACACTCACGCCCGGTATATAGAAACTCCGCGCGTTTATCTCGGTGAACATCTTCGTGAACACCACGCCGCCGTACGTGAAGGACACCGGCAGGGTGATCCCATGAATCGACAGGGCGTAATTGACGCCATAGCTGAGCGCGGCGCCGAGCACGACGGCGATTGCAGCCATAATCAGAACTTCCAGCAGTACCAGCCGGAAGATCTGCGCCGGGGCCGTGCCGATGGCGCGCAGCACCCCGTACTCCCGGGTCCGCTCCAGCACCGTCATCAGCACCGTATTGAGGACTCCGACGGCCACGACCAGAACGATGATGACCACCATTATCCAGCTGCCCTGCTGGTCGACCTTCATGGCGTGGTAAAACGACTTTGCAAACTCCTTCCACGTTTCGACCGCAAGGCCGTTGTCGCCCAGTGCGGCTTTAATGTCGGAAGCCAGGTCGGGCACGTCGTCCAGGTCATCGCCGATGACGGCGATCTCGTGAACGCGACCCTCGAGAACCAGCAGTTCCTGGGCATCGTGCAGGTGCAGGTAAAGGGCACTCTGGTCGCTTATGTTGCTGCCGGTGGCGACCAGGCCGACGATCGTGTACAGATCGTTGGCGATGGAACCGTCGGCGGCCTGAGACACGACAACGACCTCGTCGCCGATAGCCGCGTGCAGGGTTTTTGCCAGGCCCTCGCCCAGCACGGCCTCGCCGGCGGCCGACGGCGAAAAGCTCCGGCCCGATGTCACCTTCCTGTCAAAGCGCGTAGCAGCGCTTTCCCTCTCCGGATCGATGCCGATAATCCTCACTCCGGCACTCTTGTTGCCCACTGCCGCAAGACCGGCACAGAAGACCCGCGGCGCCCAGAATTCGACTCCGGGAACCCTCTCTATTGCGGCGCCAACCTCGTCATAGTCGCCGATCACCTTGTACAGCGACGGCCGGTCGAGGTACCCCTGGCCGTGCACCTGGATATGACCCAGCTGGTTTCGTGCAAACATGTCGATGATATACGAATACGAGCCGTCGGACCAGGCTATGGCTATGGCCGAAAGCGCAAACCCACCGAGCATGGTGAGCACGGTCAGAACGGTGCGCCGCTTCTGCCTGAATACGTTGCGGAGGGCGATTGTGAATATCATGAGCCGCGCCGTCCTTCACCGCTGCGATCTGAGGTGGCGCAGCGAAAAGATCTCTTCCTCAAACTGCGCGTCAAACTCGACCCTGGTGTACCGGATGAGCGTCCTGTGCCCCTCCTTGCGCTGCGGAACCATCTCCATGACCGCGGGCAACGTGCGTCCCCCCATCTCTCGTATGTCCCGGTAATGCAGCACGCGCACAAGGGCGCCCTTTTCGTCATAGTATTTCTGCCAGACGGGAAGGTGATCCCCCCGCCGCGCCGCAATGACGACGTTGCCCCAGACCACCGGCAAGTCCTCGCGCGGTATGCAGTTTATGTAAATCAGGTTATCGTCCGGGGCTTCAACCGTGACGAACTCGTACGTGTAGTCCTCGAACAACGAGAATTCCTTGACCAGGTCGTCGTTGGTGAAATCGGACCCCATCCACGAGCTCATCATCATGGACGGCGGGATTTTGATCACTTTGTCCGTCTTGGGCAGGTAGTTCCACATCTCGCTCTCGACGCGCAGGGTGGCCACGCCCCTCTCCTTCTTCGGGGACGTAATCCGAATGAACGTCCTGTCCAGGCCGAGGCTCCAGGCCTCCATGGCGAGCGTCCGCTGCCAGTGAGGGGTGACCACCTCCATCTCCAGTTCCGAGTAGCTCGACTCACTCCGGTACAACTGGTCGATTTCTTCGATAATGGCCCTGATCTCGGTCTCGTCGTTAGTCTGTGCCCCGGGCGTCAGGGCCAGGGCCGGGCAAACCAGAAGCACCAGGGCCAGGTGTTGTGACGGTCTCATGTCAGTATACCACTTACAAAAGTGTCATCGGTCTCTGCCGGTGGCAGCTCTCTATCCATTCATACACGTACAACGACAAACCTGACCCAAAGGCCGCCCGGCGCCGCAACCCGTCAGCGCGGAGTCGGCGGATCGGGCAGCGGCGGCAACGTCTTGGGATCTTCCTTCAGTTTCGCCTTCACGTACTCAATGGCCCTGTCGAGCTGATCGTCGTAATCTCGGGCCAGGCGGTCCGGCCGGTTCTCGACCTTCATATCCGGCTCCACGCCGATATTCTCCATGACCCACTTACCGTCTAAAGTGTAGATGGTGCCTCCGGGCACGGTATAGTACCCGCCGTCGACCAGGGGGTCAAAGCCTTCGATGCCCACGACGCCGCCCCAGGTCCGCGTGCCAATGAGCGGTCCGAGTCCGTAGTGGCGGAAGAAGTAGGCGAAGTAATCGCCGTCGGAGCAGGAGAACTCGTTGGTAAGCGTGGCCATGTGGGCGTTCAGGCCGGTACCGGAAACCGGGCGTTCCACGGTGTTGCGGGACATGCCCATGGCAGTAACCGGGCGCCGCAGGCGGTCGAGAATCAGGGAGGAGACAAAGCCGCCGCCGTTGTACCGGACGTCCACAATCAGGCCGGGCCGGCGTACCTGGTTGTAAAACATCTTGCTGAAGCGGACCAGGCCGAAGTCGTCCATGTCGGGAATGTGGATGTACCCGATCTGCCCGTCGGACAGCGAGTCAACGTACCGGCGTCGCTTTTCCACCCAGTTGAAATACCGGAGCGTCTCTTCGGAGGCCAGCGGTTTGATCGTGACCTCGCGTGCGCCCGACATCGTAGGCCGGTCGTTGACCGTCAACGTGATCTGCTTCCCGACCGTGTTCTCGGTCAGGGCGTAGGGGTTTGTAGCGGCGGTGATTTCCTCGCCGTTGATAGCCAGCAAATACTCTCCCTCTTTGACGTCTATTCCCGGCTCGCGGAGGGGGGAACGGAGCTGTTCGTCCCAGTTTTCGCCCACGAGAATACGCTTGATCCGTATTCTGTCGCTGGCGTGGTCGATTTCAAGGTCGGCGCCGAGCAGGCCGATTTCGCTGGGCGGTATGGACGGGTAGTCGCCGCCGCCCACATATGTATGAGAGCAGCACAGTTCACCGACCATCTCCCCGATTATATAAGTGAGGTCGAATCGATTAGACACATACGGTAGCAGGACGGCGTAGCGGTCACGCATTTTTGCCCAGTCGACGCCGTGCATGTTTCTGTCGTAGAAGTAATCTCGCTGCGCCCTCCAGACCTGGTTGAACATCTGCACGTATTCCGCCGGACGGTCAATTCTCGTTTCCATGCCGGACAGGTCGAGCGCCTTGTCCTTAAGGTCGGCTTCACTTCCCTCGATTGACACAATGTAGAAGGAGCTGTCCTTCTCTATAAACGCCTTCTGCTGGTCGGCCGACAGCCGGTACCCGCCGATACCGGAAAGAAACTCGTGACGCTTCCTCTCGTTGAGGTCGTACTTGTGCAGGATCCGTTCGTCCTGAGTCACGTTGCCGCGCAGACCGCGGATGGGGTTGGAAACGTAAAACACCGCGCCGGGTACGGCGGCCAGCCCGCTGTAATTGCCGGCCGGCAAATCGAACGCCACCTGACGGTCGAAGATACCGTTGAAATCCACCTTGACCTTCACGCCTGACTCTTTGTCCGGTTTTGCCTTCTCGGACTCCTTTTCGACTGACTTCTCTTCGGTCGGCGTGACTTCGTCGCTCCTGGGGGCAAACGGGGAAGGAGTGTCGGCGTCCAGAACGATCAGAAACAGGTTATCGATGGCGTTGTATACCATTGAAAATTCGTAGCTGCTCAGGATTGGATTGAAGTTGCGTTCAGAGAGAAAGTACAGGTACTTGCCGTCAGGGTCAAAAACCGGCGAATAGTCGTTGGTGAGAGCCGGCGTCACCTGGTGAACGGTATTATCGTCGAACGCATACATGAAAACGGCGCTGATGCGGCTATCGACGTCCTTGGAATAGCACACGTACCGGCTGTCGGGCGACCAGGCGGCATCTCGAATCGAGTTGTACTTCGCCCGGTCGATCTCGATCACCTTCTTGGTTTCAATATCGACGCAGTGCAGTTTGAGATTCTTGTCCGAGAATGCCAGCCTCCTGCTGTCCGGCGACCACACCGGGTCGAAACGGTGACAGTCGCCGCCGGTCGTCAACTGAACCGTCTCTGCACCATCGTGCGACGTCAGGTACAACTCATCTTCTCCGGTGGCATCGGAAAAATAAGCGATCCATTTGCCGTCGGGAGACCATCGGGGGTATGCCTCGTTGGCTCCCGGGCTGGCCGTCAGGTTTCGCACGTCACCTTCTTTGGCCGGGACGGTGAACAGATCGCCCCGGGCGCGCATGGCCGCCCGCTTGCCGTCGGGTGATATATCATAATCAATGACCCGGTCGGACACGCCGGCGAACTCGGGGCGCACTGCGTGGCGGTCGGTGGTCAGGGAGATGTTCAGCTTGTGCTGCGCCTCCGACGGCAGGTCCAGCACGTAGACGTAACCGCCGTTCTCGAACGCAATGCCGTCCGGGCCGAGGCTGGGCCAACGGACGTCGTATTCGGTAAACGATGTTACCTGGCGAAGCTCCCCGGTGGGAACGTCGTACGAGTACAGGTTCAGCGTGCCGGTTCTGTCGGAATTGAAATAGATCTTGTCCCCGTGCCACATGGGCATGTTGTCCGTGCCGGCCCAGTCGGTGATCTTCTCGGCCTCAAAGCTGTTCAGGTCGAAGATCCAGACATCCTGCGCCATGCCCCCCTTGTACCTTTTCCAGGTCCGGAAATCGCGATGGATGGGGCAGTAAGCCACTTTGTCGGTCCCGGGTGAGAAGCTGGTAAAGCCGGCCACGGCCATCGGCAGCGGCTCCGGCAAGCCGCCGGTCACGCTGACCAGATAGGCTCGGCCGTCCCACCAATCGTTGGTCTCCCGGCGCGATCGAAAGAGAACCCGCGAACCGTCCGGGTGCCAGCCCATGACGACATTTTCGGGCCCGAACCGTTCGCTGGTCTGCTGAATGCCGGGATGATACGTAAGCCGCACGGGCTCGCCGCCGATGACGGGCATCACGTAGACCGACCAGTCGCCATCGTACTGCCCCGTAAACGCGATCGCGCTCCCGTCCGGGGAGAACTTCGGAAAGAGTTCAAGACCCTCGTGCGTGGTCAGTTGTATAGCCTGGCCGCCGCCGCGAGACACCACGTAAATGTCGCCGGCGTAAACGAACGTAACCTTGTCTCCGGTGACATCGGGAAAACGAAGCAGGCGAGCCTCGTCAGCCAGCAGTGTGCCGCTCCACACGAGCAGAGCCGTCAGGGTCAATAGATGTAACCTCATATAGCCTCCGATCCTGATCCCAGGAACGTACTTTGTGTGCAAATAAGGGTTTTGAGCGACGCGGGTCAAGCAAAGCCGTGGCCGAACTGGGCCGATTCAGAGGTGGTTTGGAGGTTGCAACCGGCCTGCCCGTGAGCGGCGCGCAGGCGCCGATTCCGCTTTGCCTTTCCGCCGGATCGGCCGCCGCCAGTCCGGATGCTTTGGCCGGGCGCGTCTCGACCGTGGCCGAGGGCCGGCTGCGGGCAGGAAACGGACATAACCTGCGCGCGGCTCCTATTGACGCCGACCGCGCGCGTGCGTACTATCTCCTGCAGGAACCATGTGACTCGGAGGTAAAGATGCGCTTGGTAGGTCTTCAGACGCTGTTTCTTCTGTCAGTCGCGACAGCCGCCCCGGTGACCGCGTCGGGAGAAGCAGGGCCGTACCCCGCGGACGTCGCGGCTGTCCTCGAGGCTTCAGGAGAAAACCGCGCCGAGCTTGAGAAGGTGCTGCATAACTATGCGGCCCCCGCTGATTCGCTGAAACTGAGGGCGGCGTACTATCTTATCGGCAACATGGAAGGTCACAGCTACGTCACGTATGGACTTCACGATTCGGCCGGGGCCGAAGTAGCCTTTGACGTCCTTGACTACCCGGACTATGGTTCCCTCAGAGAGACGTTTGACACGCTGGAGTCGCAGTGGGGGACGCTGGAATTCGAGCGGCGGGAACCTTTGGCGGACATGCATTCCATTACGGCCGACTTCCTGGTAACGCAGATTGACTATGCCTTTCGCGCGTGGCGGGAAAAGCCGTGGGCCGCCGGGCTTTCGTTCGAAGCATTTTGCGAGTACGTGCTGCCTTTCCGCGGGAGCAACGAGCCCCTCGAACCCTGGCGCGCGGAGTTCTGGGATCGGTATGCGGACGTAGCCGACGGATCGGTCGACCCCTCCGATCCCGTAGCGGTAGCCCGGTTGATCAATGATGACATCAGATCCTGGTTCAGGTTTGACGAGCGCTACTACTATCACCCCACGGACCAGGGCCTGTCCGAAATGCTTGAGAATCAAATGGGCCGGTGCGAAGACATGACGAACATCACCATCTATGCGATGCGCGCCAACGGCCTGGCCGTCACCAGTGACTATACACCCTACTGGGCCGACGCCGGCAATAACCATGCCTGGAATGCCATCGTCACCGGCAGCGGTAAGGTGATCCCGTTCATGGGAGCTGAAAGTAATCCCGGGGAGTACCACTTGGCCCACAAAATGGCCAAAGTATACCGCAAGACTTACGGAAAACAGCCGGGCAACCTGACCTTTCAGGAACGAAAGCAGGAGAAAATCCCCCGCTGGCTGTCGGGCAAGAGCTATCTCGACGTCACTGCCGACTACACGGACGTCTGCGACGTGACGGTGACGTTTGACGGGCCGATACCCGATTCGGTTGATATCGCTTACCTCTGTGTTTTCAATTCCGGGGAGTGGCAGGCCATCCACTGGGGAACGATCAACAACGGCGCCGCTCTGTTTACCGACATGGGTGCGAACATAGCCTACCTCCCGGCGCTGTTCCTCAACGAAGAAGTCTATCCTTTCGGCGACCCGTTTATTCTCCGCTCTGACTGCTCTCCGGCCGATCTTGGGCCGGAAAGTGGTTCCCCCATCTCTGTGACGCTGGTTTCGGCAACGAGGCCGAAAGCGACGGCGGCCGCAGGCGCCGAGATGGAGGTCTTTCTTACCGCCGGGACGGCTTACGAACTGTTCTACTGGAGTGACGGGTGGCAGTCGGCGGGCACGTCGATTGCCGACGGCGGGCCGATGGTGATTGACGGCGTGCCGTCAGGTGCCCTGTACTGGCTTGTGCCTGAGGGTTCGAATCGTGAGAATGAGCGCATCTTTACTTTTGCAGGCGGCCAACAGGTATGGTGGTAAGAGGCCGGCCAGGGCCGGGGGCTGAAAGTCCGGGACTCAGTGGTACGTGGTGAGCGGGGGGGCTACTCGGTAGTGTGAAGGAACTGCGAGGGTTCCTTGGCGGCCGGTCGGTCGGCACCGAGGAACCATTCGACCCAGCGTGCCACGTTGTTGCGTCTGATTTCTGAGCGCAACAGGCGCATCCGACGTTGACGCTCCTCCGCCTGCATGATATAGGCAGAGTAGACAGCGTCCGCAGTCCCCTCCAGATCGTACGGATTTACGAGCAACGCCCCTCTGCCCAACTGGTCGGCCGCGCCCGCGAACTCGGACAGGACAAGCACACCCTGGTTGTCGATGGACGCGGCGCAGTACTCCTTGGCCACGAGATTCATGCCGTCCCGCAACGGAGTGATGAACGCAATCTCGCACGCTCGGTAGTGCCCCAGTAACTGCGTTCTGTCCAGTTCGCGAAACTCGTAATGAATGGGAGCCCAGCCCTGCCGTGAGAACCGCGCGTTTATGCGGCCCGCGAGGGCGTCGAGATCCCCTTTCAGCTGCTGGTATTCCGAGACGTTGGGGCGTGAAGGCACCACGATCTGGAGCAGCGTAATCTTGCCGTGCACCTCGGGGTACTTTTGAAGCATCTTTTCAAAAGCAAGGAAACGTTCCGGAATCCCTTTAGTGTAATCCAGTCGGTCCAGCCCCAGCACAAGTGTCTGCTCAGGGAAGTTCTCGTGCAGGTACCAGGCGGCGTCGGCCACCGCGCCGTCCTTCGCGCCCTCGCTGAACTCGTCGAAATCGATGCTGATGGGGTAGTGCCCGAGGATGATTTCGCGCTGATTGTACCGTATCACGGACTGGCGTTTGTAGGCTCCGCGCTGCGCCTCGGGTACGTGCCACTTCAGGCACTGGATGAAGTTACGCCGGTCACGCGCCGTCTGAAAACCGAGGTGATCATAATCAAGCATGGACTGAAGCAACTCCTGCTTCCACGGCAGGCGCCGAAACAGGTCCACGGAGGGGAACGGGATGTGCAGGAAGAAGCTCAGTTTCTGCCGGACGCCCAGTTCGCGCAGGAAATGGCCCGCCAGAAGAAGCTGATAATCATGTATCCAGATTAAGGCGTCTTCGCCGATGTTTGCCAGGACGGTTTCGGCAAATCGCCGGTTCACCTGTACGTACGTCTGCCAGTTGTCGGTGTCAAACGAGAACTGCCCCAAGAGATCGTGGAAAAGCGGCCACAGACTCTTGTTGGAGAAACCGCGGTAATATCTTGCGTTCTCCTCTTCACTGATCACGACCTGTTTAAGGTCGTAATCATGCGTGCGGCTGTAAGCCTCGAGCAGTTCCGCAGCGGGGGCCTCAGGCGGGCAGCCCGGCCAGCCGACCCAGACGCCGCGATTTCGCCGCATGATGGGCGCCAGGGCCGTTACCAGCCCTCCCGGGCTTGCCTTAACCTTCCACTCGTCGCCGTCCTTGTAGATTGCGATCGGGAGGCGGTTAGACACGACGAGCAATCTTCCGCCGGTCATCTAAATGCTCCTTGCTGTTCGTCGTTGCCAGGTTTCAGGCTTTGGCAAAACACTGATGATGTACGTCGGCGATTATCATTAAAGCCCTGTCAACGCTCCCAAGATACTGGTTTGCCGCTCCCGGCGCAAGCCTCAGGGGAGATTGGTGATATTCGCGGAGAGAGGCAAGCTCTTGTTACTCAACCGATTGCAACCACCGGTCAAGGAAAGCCAATAATTCTTCCGGTGGAGTCAGCCACAGATCGGCGGCGGTCGTGCGCTGCTGAGTTCGCACCAGCACTCGCAGCCCGCGGCCGGCCAGGGCCGCAAACGCATCCTCGTCGGTGCGATCATCACCGGCATAAGCCAGCGGGGCATCAGCCGGCAGCTCGCCGATCACCTGGTCGACGGCACGGGCCTTGTCTATTCCGGCAACTTTCAACTCAAGGCCGCCGTCGAACTCGTGTACTTCCAGGCCGAAGGTCGCGCTCGTCTCGCTCCATGCTCCGGTAACGCGTAAATGAATCTCGCGTCCTTCCGATGCGGGCAGTCCGCGCCAGTGAAAGGCCCGCGACGTTGCCTTCCTCTCGACCAAAGAGGTCAGGCCGGCTTCTTTTGCCCATGAGTCGATCCGGTCCAATCCGGCCGCAGCCTCCGGCGGCAGTTGCACGACCTGAATAGTGCCGTCGGGGAGACGTCGCTCGGCCCCGTGCATTCCCCAGATCTCAGGCGTGCCATCGAGAGCAAGCAGCGGGATTATGTCCTTGGCCTGGCGACCGCTTACGATGACGAGCCTGGTGGCCGTCACGCCCTGCAAGCGGTTGAGACGTTCGCGAATGCCCTGGTATGGTACGGCCCGATCACGATCGGGGACGAACGGTGCCAGCGTACCATCGTAATCCAGCATGAGAGCCGACCGATTCGACCGGGTCAGCACGTCGAAGAAGTGGTCGAGGTTAAAATCGGGATTGAGCAGCCGCATGAAGGGTAAGTTAACTCGCCATGAGATGATTGGCAAATCCCTTGCGAACGCCAAGCATCAGGGTGAGGTATTCGCGGAGGTGGCGGGTCAGGAGGAAATTCTCGATTACGAACCTCCGGGCGGTCTGCCCCATCCAGGTGGTTTTCTGCGGGTTGCGCAGCAGTTCGCGAATCCGCAACGCCGCCCCTTCGGGCGTGTTCACCAGATACCCCGTATGGTGATTGTGAACCTGAAGACGAATACCGCCGACGTTGCCTCCGATTACGGGCTTACCCTTCCACATGGCCTCCGTCACCGTGAGGCCGAAACCCTCCTGGGTCGACTTCTGAATTATGATAGTCGAGGCCCGTTGCAGAGCGTTGATGGCCCGGTGAGCGTTGGCCGGCAGATCCAGAATGTGAATCCGATCGTTTCCGGCGGCGCAATCTCTCACTTCGTCCAGCACGGCTGCTCCCTCCGGATCGTCAGTGGCGCCGCCGCCCGCCAGAACGAGGCGGGCGTTGATCGAACTGTTCAGCAGGGTGAACGCCTGGATGACGCCGACCGGGTCCTTGAACCGGTCGAAGCGGGAAATCTGGGTGAGGATGGGTAAGTCCTGCGGGACACCCAGGCTCTCCAGGGTCGAAGAGATCTCATTTTCGGTAAGTTCGCGATTCTTGTCGCTCAGCGGGTCGATCGAGGGGGCGATGATGAACTGGGGATGATTCAGCGACTGGGCGAAATCCGGCATGGAGAAGACAGAGGCATCGTATCCTGACACCTTTTCCCGGAGATAGTTCCAGACTTTGCGGTTGGGGCGGCTCACGTCGATATGGCAGCGCCAGATCCACTTGCCCCGGCGGTTGCCGCATAATTCCAGCAGGGCGGCCGGCTGCGGATCATGAATGAATACAAAGTCAGCCTGTTCAAGGACAGGCCGCAGGCTTTCGGCGTTGGCCGCCGCCGTCTGCTCGTAAAGGTCCAGCATCTGGCGCGTAAGGTGGACATCATTGCCCTGCAGGCCGTTGTGAAACGCCTTGGTCACCTGGTAATACTCGGGCGGTCCCTCAACCGTTTCCCACCTGGTGTTCAGGCCCAGGTCGTTCATGAGAGGAACCAGCCAGTTGAGGATTTCCGCCACGCCGCCGCCCAGACGGGTCGAATTCACGTGCACCACCTGCGCGCCGGCAACGTCTCTGGCCAGTTGCCTGAGCTGAGATATAGCGCTGGCCCCGGCAACGGCCTCGTAGCCTCTAAGAACTCGTTTCACGGGCCGGCTCCAGCGACAGGACGTTTTCTACAGCGCCAATAAGACGGCGTTTTAACTCCGGAAGGGTCAGGAAGTAAAAATCGATCCCCCGAAGGGCCCCGATCAGTGCCTCGGTGCCTTCCCCGAAACCACTCAGCCAGGCCGTGAAGTCATCTTGGTGGTCCGGTATCCGACGGCGTGCTTCCACGAAGTGGTAGTAGATGGAACTGAGGCTCAGGCGTGGCAGCTTCCTGCGTAGGTCCTGGGGGGAAAACAGCTTGCGATTGGTATTAAAGACCACCGTAACCGCCTGCATGAAGCGGAAATCGTCGCCCTTCTGAACCCACGGAATGTGCTGGACCTCGCTGAGGCGTTCATCGATCAGGTCGACCACCATGGTCCGAAGCGTCTCCAGATCGGGCAGCACGTACGGATTAATGATGCCAAGCCGCTCGGCCAGAACCCGGTCGCGCAGACCGCGTGATGCCCAGATGGCAAAGTCATTGCGGTACTCCGGGTCGTCAAACGAAGGCCGAATCACGGTCTCGCAAAAATGGTGAAAAAGGCATTCCACCGGGCACAGGAGAAGGCGTTCCCTGAGTTCCCGGAGATTCAGAGCGGTATCAACTCCGGCCATCCGCGAGACCAGCGTGCAGTCCTTGATCTCAAAGGGCATGTTAGTCTTTTCGGTTGCAGTTACCACGCGCTTTAGAATCATCCTGCATTCGGCCTGACCCGCGGCCGTTTGCTCTAAATGTTTGTTTCCTGGCCTGAGAAGCCACCGGGCGCGCTTGCGGATGGTACGTGAGGTCGGCTTAGTCTGCAGCCGCCGTCGCCCATGTAATTTTTACGTACTCTGCCTGCCGGTGCCGATTATGCGTTCGGCTTCCACTACTTCCGGGGGCTTCGGTCGTATTCTGCGGACACGGAACTCGACGCTGGCGACCGCGTGCAGGGGATGGTGCACCGTGGAATCTTTCAAGTATACGCTGAGAACGGAATCCGTGATCCGATAGCAGTCACGCTCCCACCGTCCCTGGAAGAAGTACTCATAGTCCTGGCCGCTGAGAAACCGGACTCTGAGCGCGTACTCGATGTCCTGGCTTCCCGGGGGCAGCAGACCGCAGATGGGGCACAGGCGCGGATTCACTCTTCCTCCGTCACCGCTCACGCGGGGCCGCCGGGTCAGCCGGACCAGTTCTTTCCGGAGACGGCCGTGGCGGCAGTGCAGGTATTCCTGGCCGGCCGTGCCCTGAAGCGAGCACTGGTGCATTTCGTTCGGAAGTTCACCCGGTCTTGGGCTGCATCCGGACGGTGCACCGAACAGCTTCTGCCACCAGTCAAAAAGCGTTCTGCCCGCCCGCTGCTTCAAGGATTCCCGCCTCTTCGTCTGTTCGTGATTGTCCGATTTCATCGTCTACACAGTCCTTGATGCCAAAACCAGCGAGTACCTCTTAGAATACAAACATCCGCTGTGACAGGCAAGCGGTTGTTCGCCCGCCGGCGTGGTTTCAGCGATCGGTACCCGGATTTGCGTATGCGTAAGTTCACCGGTTCGCAAGCCTCATAGTTTAAGGAATCTCATTTATGTCTCAACGTATTCACAATTCGCAGCCGGGATGCCCGCACCGCCGGCAGGAAGCCGCCGGCAATGCCCATTATCAGCGAGAATACGAGGGCCTTGACGGCGATGGCGGGCGATATGGAGAAGGAAAACGATATCTCGGCGAAAGTCGCGAAATTCGTCGTCGAAACGTCACGCAGCTGCAAAACATTGGCCAGCAGAACGCCCGCCAGTCCCCCGGCGAGACCGACAAATGACGATTCCACCAGAAAGGTCGCCAGGACCGTCGAACGGCCGAAGCCGAGAGCACGCAGGGTGCCGATTTCCCGCATCCGGTTGGCCACCGCCGCGTAGGCGGTGATCATGGCCCCGACTATCGCACCGAGGGAGAATATGATGGAGATGGCCATGCCGAGAATCTCGATGAAAGTCGTGAACGACCGGGACTGGCGACGATAGTACTCAATCTCCGGCATCACCTCGACCGTGAGCCGAGGGTCTGATTCCAGCCTGGTTTTCAGAAGATCGCCGTCGGCCGGATTGTCGAGCCGCAGAATAAAAGATGAGTAGACCGGCCGCTGAAAGGCGTCCATGAGCTGGTCGACATCACCCCAGATTTCCGATTCAAAGCCGGACCCGTCCGCCTCGAACAGCCCCACGACCGTCCAGTCGCGCATGCCGAACCTGACGGTTTCACCCAGGCCGCAGCCTTTGAAATTCTGCGCCACCTTGATTCCGGCGATGATCTCCGAGGTCCCGGGACGCCACATCCGCCCCTCGGCAAGCTTCACGCCCGGGCGGATCTCCATTGAGAGGTCGCTTACGCCGCGAACGGTTATGTTACTTTCGGCACTGCCTGAACGTTTTGGCTGGTTTATCAGGACTACCATCTCGGCGGCCAGCAGGGGCCTTCCGGACCGGCTGACGGCGATGGCCGGGTCAGCTTTTACAACGTCGGCCTGGTCTCGCCCGAGTATGGAGACGATCTCGGTGCTGGCCGACTGGCGGAGGACCACCAGGTTGGGCGCCTCGCCTGTCTCCACCAGGGCCTGAGTCAAACCGTGCGAGAGCATGAGTACCGCGCAGAAGACGAGAACCACCAGGGCGATTCCAGTGAGGGTCAGGATAAACGTGAGCCTGCGGGCAAAGCTGTTGCGCAGGGAGTAATGGAGCAGTACGAGCATAAAAGTACCTTCAGTCGATAGGCCGCAGGCCGTCCACTACCGGTGTCAGGAGTGCTCGCAGGGTGGGGAAGACGGCCGCAAGCAGGCCCACCGCCAGGGCGGCGGCCGCACCGAATATCAGGGTTGTCTCGGTCAGTGGTATTCTGGGCAGGAACCCCCCGGCGCCGGCTTCCAGCAGCGGCAGCACCAGGAACGCCAGGGCCAGTCCGAGGACGGCACCGGACGCGGCGACGAAAACTGACTCTCCAAAAACCAGGCCGATGATGTGGAAGGGGCGAAAGCCAAGCGTCTTCAGAAGAGCGTACTCGTTGGTTCGCTCCCTGGCCGCCATGGCCATGGTGTTTGCCAGCACGAGGAGGATAACGCCGATGACCAGTAGCGAAATGACTCGCAGGCCAAGAATTATCTGGCTCGACATGGAGACGAACGACAGGCGGAAGGCTTCTTCGGTTTCGGTCCTGGTCTCGGCCAAGGAGTTTTTGAACAACGCGTCTATCGCCCGGGACATTTCGGGGGCCCGACCCGGGTCATCGGTTTTGACGGCAATGGCCCCTATGTGTCCGGCCCGCGCGGGCGCCTCGGATTTCATTCGCTCGTCAATATAGTCGTAGCGGAAGAACCACTGTGACTCGTTGATATCGTCACGCGCGCCCGTATACACGCCCCGAATTATGAAATCCCAGTTCCCGGGGTAGATGTCGCCGATTATGCGCACCGCGTCACCCGGCTCCCAGCCGAACCGGTCGGCGAGACGGCGCCCTACGATCGCGGCGTTGCGCTCCCTGGTGAAGGCTTCCCACTGATCGGGCGGGATGACGTATTCCGGGTACAGGTCGAAAAAGGTCGTGTGGTCGACTGCAAATTTGGCGAAGAAATTCTTCTCGTCGATGTAGATGCCGTTGAACCACGTCGAATGCGTGACACCAGTGACACCCGGCACGTCGGCTATCCTGTCGACATAGGCAAGGGGCAGATCAAAGATGAGCGACACGGCGTTCCGCACGATCAGCCGGTCGGGCGAGGCCGCCCGCGAGTTCAGATACCAGGCGTCGATGGCGCTCCGGATCACGCAAAAGGCCGTGACCGCTATAGCCACCCCGAGGATCGTAAGCGACGTCCGCAGGGAGTGCCGGGTGGCGTTTTTCACTATGAGTTGAAAGACCCTCACGCGGCTGCCAGCTCCCCTTTATCCAGATGCTGGATGGCGTGCGCCTTCTCGGCCACGCGCGGATCGTGCGTCACGACGATTATGGTTTTCTGATACTCCCGGTTGAGGCGGACGAGCAGGTCCATAACGTCCTCGGCGGACTGCTTATCCAGGTCACCGGTGGGCTCGTCGGCCAGGATGATGTTCGGGTCAGTCACCAGGGCGCGCGCGATGGCCACGCGCTGCTCCTGGCCGCCCGAAAGCTGGTTCGGGTAATGCTTCATGCGGTCCTGCAAGCCGACTATGGACAATGCGGCCTCGACCTGGCGCCTGCGCTCAACCTTGTTCAGCCTGGTCAGGAGAAGGGGAAGCTCGACGTTTCCGAAGGCGTTCAGGACGGGCATCAGGTTGTAAAACTGGAACACAAAGCCGATGTGATGGCTGCGCCAGCGGGCCAGAGCCGACTCGCTCATACCGGAAATCTCGTTGCCGGAAACGGTCACGCGGCCTGCCGACGGTCGGTCGATCCCGGCCAGCAGGTTCAGCAGGGTGGTCTTGCCCGATCCTGACGGGCCCATGAGGACCTGAAACTCTCCGCGAGGAATGGTCAGGTTTATGCCGCGCAACACCGGGATTTCCAGCTTGCCGCGGTAATATGATTTGGAAACGTTTTCCACGTTGACTATCGATTGTTCCATGAATTACCCGAACTTTCAGGTTGATACTTCGATTTTCTGACCGGTCTTCATTTTGCCGGGAGGTGACAGAACCACCTGGTCGCCTGCCTCCAGTCCGCCGGTGACTTCGACCACCGTGCCCAGGTCGCGGCCGATTGAGACTGCAACCGCTGAAACCCGCCCACCGTCGACACGAAACACCAGACGGCCGCCGTCACGAACGGTGACCGCTTCTCTGGGTATGACCAGGGCGGAAGTCTGCACGCTCGAGTCGGGCTGCGCGGAGTTCGGCAGAAAAGTCACACGGGCCGACATTTCCGGCAGCACGCGCGCGTCTATCTCAGTGAAAGCCACCTTTGTTAGCACGGTCGCACGGGCGCGGTCGGCCGTCGGGACGATCTTCTTCACGTAAGCAGGGTAGCGCACAGCGGGATATGCATCGAGCACTATCTCACAGCGTTGGCCGACCTCCACCTTGTATATGTTTGACTCCGAGACATCGGCTTCAACTTCGAGCGAGGTCATGTCGGCAAGCGTCACGACTGAGCCCTTGGACGTGGGAGAGGAGGCAAACGGCGCCACGATCTCGCCGACGTCGGCATTCTTGCTCAGTACCGTGCCGCTGAAGGGCGCCCGGATGTAAGTGTTGTCAAGATTGACCTCGGCTACCCGGACGGCCGCCGCCATGGCGTCGACGTAAGCCAGCGCCGCTCTGTAGCGAGCCTCGGCGGCTTCGAGCTCAAAATCGGTGACCGCGCCGGAACGAAGCAGTTCTCTCTGTCGGCGATAGTTGCGGCCCGCATCGAGCGTGTCGACCTCCGCCCTCTTCAGGTTGGCCTGTTGAAGTTCCAGGCTGGCCCTGATGTCCTCGTTGTCCAGGGCGGCGATCGTCTCACCGGCCTGAACCCGATCGCCTTCCTCGAACCCCAGGTACTCCAGGCGACCGGTCCCTTTGGAGGCCACCTCGGCCTTGCGTTGAGCCACTACATAGCCCGTTGCGACCAGCTCAGCCGCAGCCTGTGAAGGGCTCATCGGGCGCGCAAATGCCGTCCTGACCTGCACCGCCGGTATGACGGCCTGCTTTAGTATCAAATAACCGACCACGGACGCAGCCGCGACAATGAGAACCACGCCCCACAACCACGCTTTGCTCCGGGGATGGTCGCCGAACTTCTTTTCGCTGTCTATGCGCAGTGACGCAACATCGGGCTTTTGCTGACTGTGTTCCATTCTGACGACTGTATCTGTTTCTTAAGGGTTGTTGCGAGAAACCGCTCACATACGAAACATTGGGTTGCGGTCAATGGTTCCGGCCGATTGGGCACACCCATACCGAAAGTCACGGCCCGGCAACCGGGGGAATTCGGGGAAAGCGGAAGCGGAGGAGTATACCGGGGCGGCTCCGGCTGTGGCTTTCTACCAGATGCCGAGTTTATCCTTGGCGAGATCGGAGCACATTTCCCTGGGGTCCCAGGGCGGGTCCCAGACCAGGATGATCTCAACCTTCGTAACACCTTCCACCTGGTCGACCGCCCGGTGCGCGGCCGTCATCAACATCTCACCGTATGGGCAGCCGGGGGTGGTGAGGGTCATTTTCACCGTAACTTCGCCCCCGTCGCCGATCACAACATCATAAACCAGCCCGAGATCGACGATGCCGATGCGTATCTCCGGATCCTGGACCGAACGCAGGGCGTCCAGCACGGCTTCGCTGGTCGGTGCGGCCATGATTATTCGCTGTCCTCCGTCGTCACGTCGGTCCTGCCTGCCGGCTGCCCGCTCTGGTAGCTTTTCAGACCTTCAATCAGGGTAATCCATGCCAACAGGGCGCACTTGATGCGCACCGGGAACTTGCGCACGCCCTGAAGCGCTTCGAGGTCCTCGAGTTCCTCGGGAAGGTCGGCGTCCTCGCCCTTGAGCATGCTTCGCACGACTTCGGCCAGTTTCCCTACTTCTTCGAAGGTCCTCCCCTTGACCGCTTCGGCCAGCATCGAGCCGGAGGCGACCGAGATGGCGCACCCCCGGCAGTCGACGTGGATGTCCTTCAGAACGTCATTCTCGAGTTCAATCTCCATGTCGATTTCGTCGCCGCAGGCGGGATTCTGCCCGCCTGAGGAGATGTCGGATTTTTCCAGCGGTTTCCTGCCACGGGGAGCCCGGTAATGGTCAAGAATGATGTCGCGGTACATTTCGTTCAGGGAGGAACTCATACGCCGAAGTATCTCCTCATCTCCAGCAGCGCCTCGCACAGGGCGTCTATGTCGGCCTCGTCGTTGTAAATATAAAGGGAGGCGCGGGCGGTGGCAACCTTTCCGAGGGTGCGCATAAGGGGCTGGGCACAGTGATGGCCCGCCCGGATGGCGATCCCCTTGGAGTCCAGGAAGGTGCTGATGTCGTGCGGATGGATATTCGCGTCCGTGAACGAGATCGCGCCGCCGCGGTTGGCGAAGTCCTGCGGTCCCTGGATCTCGACGCCCTTGATCGCGGAGAGGCGTTCGATGGCGTACCGGGTCAGCTGGATCTCGTGTTCGCGCACGTGCTCCATGCCGATTTCTTCCAGGTACGTCAGGGCAGCGTCGAAAGCGATAACCCCGGCGATGTCAGGCGTCCCGGCTTCGAACTTGTGCGGCAAATCGTTCCAGGTCACGCGGTCAAAGCGCACCTCGCGAATCATCTCGCCGCCGAAATTGAACGGGGTCATGTCATCGAGCAAATCGCGCCTGCCCCACAGGACGCCGACCCCGGTCGGCCCGAGCATTTTGTGCGACGAGAAGGCGTAGAAATCAGCGCCCAGTTCCTTGACGTCGACTGGCATTTGGGCCGCCGCCTGGGCGCCGTCAGCGACAACGACCGCACCTCTGGCGTGGGCTGCCGCGGCGATGTCCGACACCGCGTTGATGGTCCCGAGCACGTTGGACATGTGAGCGACCGCAACCACTTTCGTGCGCGGCGTGATGATGGTGTCGATATCGCTCAGGTTGAGGTGACCGCAGACGGTGATCGGAATCCGCTTGAGCACGGCCTTCCTTCTTTTCGCCAGCATGAACCACGGGACCATGTTGGAGTGGTGTTCCATCTCGGTGATGACGATTTCGTCGCCCTCACCGACGTGCTTATCACCCCAGCTATAGGAGACGAGATTGATCGACTCGGTGGTGCCTCGTGTAAACACGACTTCCTCGGGCCTGACGCCGCCGATGAAGCCGGCCGTGTGAGCGCGGGTGTGCTCGTATGAATTGGTCGCCCGCTCGGCCAGGGTGTGCAGGCCGCGGTGAATGTTGGCGTTGCTCTTGCGGTAGTATTCAATGACCGCGTTGATCACGGCCCGAGGTTTCTGTGAGGTTGCCGCGTTGTCCAGGTAGATCAGGCGATGGCCGTTCACCTGCTGGTCCAGGATGGGGAAATCAGCCTTGATTTTCTCTACGTCCAGTCCCGCCCGCCTGTCGCTTACCGTAAACGGCCTGTTTGAAGAATCCGGTGTCATATTGTATCCCCCGGGATGTCGTTCCTTCGCTTAGTCTTCGAGCGCGACATAAATACTGTCTCCCTCGACCTTCACTTCGAGTGTTTCCACCGGTACGACCGCCGGCGGAGCGGTGACGGCCCCCGATTTTGGGTCGAACCTGGCGCCGTGGGCACGGCACACAAGCTGGCCGTCGCTTATCTCGCCCTCGCTGAGCGGCACCGATTCGTGCGTGCATTCATCGACGACCGCGTAAAAACCTCCGGCCGCGTGGACGATCACGAACCGGTGAGGGCCGATTTCGAACCCCTTGAGCGTGCTCTCGGGAATGTCGGCCACCGACGCTACCTTGACGTATTCAGCCATCGTCTACATGTCCTCGAGCCGCCGCAGCACGAACGCCGTAATCCGGTCGCGCAGGTCGTCCGGCACCAGCTTCAGCGTCGGAGCCACAAAGCCAGACACGAGCATCCGCACGGCCTGATCCCGGCTGATCCCGCGACTGGCCAGGTAGAAGATAGAGTCCGGATCAACGGGGCCCAGCGTCGCGCCGTGCGAGCAACTCACGTCCTCGTTGAGTATCTCCAGCTCGGGAATGGTTTCGGCCCGCGTGCCCGGGCTGAGCAGCAGGTTGCGGTTTTCCTGGTACGCTTCGCAAACGCGGGCGTGCCTGTCTATCCGTATCAGCCCCGTGTAGGCCGATTGCGCCCGGTCCCGGAGAACTACCTTGAAGTCGATATTCGATACCGTCTGGCCGTGCGCGTGGTGGTGCAGAGTGTGGTTGTCGAAATGCTGGTGGCCCGTCCCAAAGAGGAGGCCGTACATCTTGCTCTCGGCCCCCTGGCCGTTCATGATGACGCCGAAGTTCTGTTTGCACAGGGTCGCGCCGAACACCAGGGGGATGGTCAGCATGTTGGCACCACGTTCGATCCTGGCCCGGTGCGTCAGGTAGGCCCGCATGCCCGGCCCCTGCCGTTGCAGCGTCACGTAGCGGGTCCGGCTGCCGGCAAGCCCGAACATCTCCACGGCGGCGTTGGCATACGAGAGCCCGGTTCCGTCGTTGGAGGAGCCGCCGCCGTACTCGTCGATCAGGGTCAGCTCGGCATTTCTGCCGACCACGACCAGCAGCCTGGGATACTGGACGGAACCGGCCGGGCCGGCTTCCCGCAGCAGATGGATCGGTTTTTCGACAACGCGGTTGTCGGGCACGAAAATGAAAATGCCGTCATTCCACAGTGCCCCGTTCATCGCTTCCATCTTTCCGGTCTGGCTGTTGACCAGGCCGTACAGATAGGGCTCTACAAGATCATGATGCTGCTCGACCGCCTTTGAAAGCGGCATGACCACCAGGCCCTGCGACGCCGGTTGATCCAGCCCGTAGCTCTTGATTTGACGTCCCCCGAGATCGGTCACAAGCCCTGCCAGGTGTCCGGATCTCAGATGTTCCAGCTCGATCTCCTCGACGGCGTCATGGTGATCGCCGAAAGGCGTATCGTCTTCGGACGGTTTGGCGAGAAACTTCGCCGGATCGGTGTACCGCCACAGGTGCAGACCCCGGCGAGGCAGAGGGGTACTGTTGAAACTCTCCTGCAGCGACCGCCGTTTCTGCCTGAGCCAGAGCGGCCCCTGTTCCAGAGCCGGAGCGGCGTCCGGGATCGTATATTCAGTCTTGCCGGTACTCATGATCAGCCTATTGACCCTTCCATTTCGAGTTCGATCAACCGGTTGAGCTCGACCGCATACTCGAGCGGCAATTCCTTCGTGAACGGCTCCATGAAGCCGTTGACGATCAGGAGCCGGGCTTCGTCTTCGCTCAGACCGCGACTGGTCAGGTAAAACAATTGCTCCTCGGCGACTTTGGAGACCCGGGCTTCGTGCTCGACACGCACCTGCTCGCAGTCGATTTCCATGGTAGGGTAGGTGTCGCTGCGGGCTTCCTGGCCGATCAGCAGGGCGTCGCACTCGACCGATACTTTGGAGTTATGGGCGTTCTTGTGCACCTTGACGAGGCCGCGGTACGAGGCCCGGCCGGCGTCCTTGGAGATGGACTTGGACGTGATCCGCGAGGACGTGCGCGGGGCCGCATGAATCACCTTGGCTCCGGCGTCCTGGTGCTGGCCGCTTCCGGCAAAGGCGACGGAGAGGATCTCCCCCCGGGCCCCTTCGCCCAGCAACTGGATGCAGGGGTATTTCATCGTCAGGCGCGACCCCAGGTTGCCGTCGACCCATTCGACGGTGGCATTGCTGTGAGCCGAGGCGCGCTTGGTGACCAGGTTGTAAATGTTACGAGACCAATTCTGGATGGTCGTGTACCGGATGCTGGCGCCTTCCATGGCGATCACTTCCACCACCGCCGAGTGCAGAGAATCGGTCGAGTATACCGGCGCCGTGCAGCCCTCGATATAGTGCACCCGGGCCCCTTTGTCGGCGATAATCAGCGTCCGCTCAAACTGGCCCATATTCTCGGCGTTGATGCGGAAATATGCCTGCAGCGGGACCTTGACGTCGACCCCGGGCGGAACGTAGATAAACGAACCGCCGGACCAAACGGCGGTGTTCAGGGCCGCAAACTTGTTGTCGCGAGTGGGAATGATCGAGCCGAAGTACTTCTCGACGATGTCCGGGTGCTCTCTCAGGCCGCTGTCCATGTCGAGAAAGACGATCCCCTGCTTCTTCAGGTCGTCGCGCATCGAGTGGTAGACCACCTCGGATTCATACTGGGCCGAGACGCCGCCGAGAAAATCTCTCTCCGCCTGCGGTATCCCGAGCCGGTCGAACGTCTTCTTTATATATTCGGGGACGTCATCCCAGCTCGTCTGCTGCTTCTCGATCGGCTTCATGAAATAGTAAATGTTATCAAAGTCGATCTCACTGAGCAGTTCCGTATTGCCCCACTGCGGGATCGGTTTGGAGTAGAACACTTCGAGAGCCTCGTGGCGGCGCTCGCTCATCCAGCGGGGCTCCTTTTTCATCCGGGAGATCATTTCCACTACTTCATGGTCCAGGCCCCTGGCCCCCTTGTGGAAGTAGTCCACCGGGTCCCGAAACCCGTACCTGGCGGCGTAATCCTCGTTGAGCGCCGTAAGGTCGCGCCTCTGGTCCTGCGCGGGCTTAGACATCGCTGACCTCCGCCTTACGCCCGAACTGTTTTTCCACCCAGTCGTAACCCTGCTCCTCCAGTTTGAGGGCCAGTTCGGGGCCGCCGGATGTCACAAATTGACCGTTCATCATGACGTGCACGTAGTCGGGTTTGACGTAGTTCAGGAGCCTCTGGTAGTGGGTTACCATCAATACACTGTTATTGGCCCCGCTGAACCGGTTGATTCCATCGGCCACCGTCTTGAGGGCGTCGATATCGAGCCCCGAATCCGTTTCGTCCAGAACGGCCATCTTCGGATTGAGAACCGACATCTGGAGGATCTCCACCCGCTTCTTTTCCCCGCCGGAGAAACCGTCGTTGAGGTACCGGGTGGCAAACGAGGGATCGATTGAGAGCTCCTTCATCTTGCTCTTGAGCAACTTCCTGAAGTCGGTCATGTCGGCGTCCTTGCCGCGATGTGCCTGCAGGGCGCTGCGCATGAAATTGGCCACCGACACGCCCGGGATCGCCAGGGGATACTGGAAAGCCAGAAAGAGCCCGGCCCGCGACCGCTCGTCGGCTTCCATCTCCAGAAGGTTCCGGCCGTCCAGAAAGGCCTCGCCCTGCGATATCCGGTACGACGGGTGGCCCATCAAGGCGTTGGAAAGAGAGGATTTGCCTGACCCGTTCGGCCCCATGATGGCGTGCACCTCTCCGGCGTGCACTGTCAGTGACACCCCCGAGACAACTTCCTTGCCCTCGATCTCTACGCGTACGTTCTTGAACGCCAGCAGTGCTCGTTTATGACTCATCATCTGTTCCTTGTGTCTATTCCTTGTCCTGAGTTGTGCGTTTGTAACGGTTTTCGTGCCGTTCGTGCGGACTGCTGCCCGCGCTGTCGGCCGGCGCATCCGAGCCCGCCTTCACACCCTGCTTGAACCGTTCTGCCGGCGCCGGGGCGTCTTCCAGAACGTCACGAAGGCTGGCGTTGGAGAGGAACGCCTGCACGTACCCGGCCAAGCCATCGAGCACCCCGTGGACCGAGCATCGATCACCATGCACACAGGTTTCGAGTTGCCCGGTGTATTTGCCGCAGTGGTTGGGATCGATCAGCGGTCCCCCCAGCGCGGTCAGTGCCTCATACAGCGTAATCTCCTCCGGGCGGCGGGCAATGCTGAATCCGCCGCCGCGCCCCCGTTCGGCCACGACAAGCCCCGCTTTGCGCAGGATAGATAACAGCTTGGACGCGTACGGCACGGACAGTCCCTCGATTTCGGCGATTTCAGAGATCGAGAGCTGGCCGCCGGGTCCGACTCGCGCCAGGCTGATCAGGCAGCGCAACCCGTATTCCTCTACTGCTGTAATTCTCATACGGTTACATGCTTTCGCTTACAGCCGTTCCCACCTATTGTACAAAAAGTTTACTCTTTTGTAAAGTATAATCTAACCGGTTTTTCGACATTTTTGTTCCGCTTTTTAGGGCCTTGAGTGATCTTTTCGCGCACCGGCGGCTCATCCCGGACTTGCCAGCCGGCGGCCGGGACTGTTTCTTGGCGGAGCAGGGCAGGTCATCCTGCAAAGGGCTGTCAACGGGTCGATACAGGCTGATGGATTTAGTAAATGTTATAGCGCTTGCCTTTGCTCTGGCCTTTGATGCCTTCGCGGTGGCGGTGGCGGTCGGTGTTCGGGCAGGGGAGTTGGAGCGCTGGTCCGTTTTTCGCCTTTCATTCCATTTCGGCTTCGCGCAGTTCGGCATGCCGGTAATTGGCTGGGAGGCTGGGGCGGTCATATTTGATCTCGTCGGGTCGGCCGGTAACTGGGTAGCCGGGGCCATTCTACTGACCATTGGCGGCCGGCTTATCTGGGAGCAGTTCAGGCCCGAACAGCGCCAGTGGAAGGGGGACCCTACCCGCGGCCTGAGCCTGCTGGCGCTGATGTTCGCGACCTCCATTGATGCCCTGGCAGCCGGGCTGTCTCTGGCGCTGGTGGGTGTGGACATTCTCTATCCGGCTGTGGTCATCGGTATCGTGGCGGCCGCGATGACCGTCGTCGGGTTGGTCTTTGGTCACGCGCTGGGACTCAGGTTCAGTCGGACTGCGGGAATCATAGGCGGCCTGCTGCTGATCGCGCTGGCCGTCAGGACGGTGATCTCGTAACGGCAACGTGCAAGGGTGCCGCATGTGACTGGTGTTCGCGAACAGGCCCGTTCACTCGCGTCCTGTGCGCGGCCGCTCGCTCCATGAAGGGAACGAATCGGTCTCCTCGTCGTGCGTGCGTTAGATAGATCGAAAATCCGCTTGCCAAAGGACGCAAGCGGGCTTATCGTTGTGAAATAATTCACACGCCAGGCGTTTACTCTGTAGCACGGTGGCAATGGAAATCCTCATATTTCGTGAGTCATAATGAAACAGTTACTTTCAGGAAACGAAGCGGTGGCCCGAGGCGCATACGAGGCGGGTGTGAAGCTTGCGGCCAGCTATCCCGGCACGCCCTCGACCGAGATTCTCGAGACCCTGGCCGCGCAGTACCGGTCCATTTACTCCCAATGGTCTCCCAATGAGAAGGTCGCCTTTGAGGTCGGTATCGGTGCCTCCCTGGGCGGGGCGCGGGCCCTGGTGGCCATGAAGCACGTCGGGCTTAATGTGGCCGCCGACCCGTTCATGACGTTTGCGTACACCGGCGTCAACGGGGGATTCGTGGTGGTTTCCGCTGATGACCCGGAGCTGCATTCCTCGCAGAACGAACAGGACAACCGATACTATGCCCGCTTCGCGCAGGTGCCGATGCTCGAGCCGGCGGACAGCCAGGAATCCAAGGACATGGTCATCACGGCTTTTGAGCTCTCGGAAGCGTTCGACATCCCGGTCATGCTGCGCATGACCACCCGCATATCGCACTCCAAGGGTGTCGTGTCGCTCGGCGAGGTGGCGGTGGCGCCGGAGCGGAAGTTCGTCAAGAATCCCCGGAAGTATGTAATGATTCCATCCAACGCCCGCGTCCGCCACGTTGCCCTGAGGGAACGGTTGGAGAAGCTGAGCAGGTTTACGGAGGAAACGCCGCTCAATTTCGTGGAGGACAACGGTTCCAGCATCGGCATTATCGCCGCAGGCGTCGCCTACCAGTACGCCAAGGAGGTTGCCCCGGACTTTGACTACTTCAAGATCGGCATGAGCTACCCGTTGCCGCTCAAGAAGATTGCCGACTTCGTTCGCGCCCACGAGCGCGTCATCGTGGTCGAGGAGCTCGAGCCGTTCATGGAGGACCAGATCAAAGTGGCCGGCTGCCACGTAAGAGGCAAGGAGTATTTTGGGCATCTCGGCGAGCTTTCGCCGCATCGCGTGGCCGAGGGGCTGAAGAAAGCCGGTGTCCTCGAATCGGTGACGGTGGCGTCCATCCCGCCCGAGGAAGGGATGTTTCCCCGGCCGCCGGTGCTCTGTCCGGGTTGCCCGCACCGGGGCGCTTTCATGGCTCTCAAGAAACTGGGTGTGGTGGCCACCGGCGACATCGGGTGCTATACGCTCGGCGTTCTGGAGCCGCTGGACGCCCTGGATTCCTGCATCTGCATGGGAGCCTCGATTGGCAGCGCCATCGGCATAGAGAAGGTCCAGGGTTCGGACAAGGGCACGGTGGCGGTGATCGGCGACTCCACTTTCCTGCACTCCGGCGTCACCGGGCTGATGGACGCCGTCTACAACAACAGCAACGTGACGGTCATCATTCTTGACAACCGCGCCACGGCCATGACGGGCGGTCAGCAGCATCCCGGAACGGGGCGCACCCTGATGGGGGAACAGGCGGGTCAGATCGACATCGGCACCCTGTGCAAGGCCCTCGGCGTCAAGAACTACCGCGATCTGGACCCCTATGACTACGAGGCTACGCTTAACGCCGTCAAGGAAGAGATAGCCCGGCCGGGCCCCTCGGTCATCCGCACCAGTCGCCCCTGCGTGCTGATGCCGAAACGCATCATGGATGAACCTTACGTGGTGGACCTGGAACTGTGCAACGCCTGTTCGGCCTGTTTCAGGATTTCCTGTCCGGCCATCGCGGCATCCAAAGAAACAAATAAGCGGGGTCATCCCAAGGCCGTCATAGATGAGACCGTGTGCACCGGCTGTACGCTGTGTGCCCAGATATGCCCAACAGAGGCGATTGTCCTCAGGAGCCAGTTTGTGGCACAGTAGGTGAGTGACTATGCAAGACAAAGACAACTACAGTATCCTGATAGTGGGAGTCGGCGGGCAGGGCGTGCTGCTGGCCTCCGAGATTATCTCCGAGGTTGCCATGACCGCCGGACTCGACGTGAAGAAGTCGGAGGTTCATGGCATGGCTCAGCGCGGCGGCGTCGTAACCTCGCACGTGCGCATCGGTCCCAGGGTGTACTCACCGACCATCGAGTACGGCAGCGCCGATATTCTCATCTCGTTTGAGCAGGCCGAGGGACTTCGCGCGGTCGACTGGCTCCGTAAGGACGGTATCGCCATCATCTCCGGCACGACCCTGATCCCGGCCATCGTCACGTCCTCCAGGAAGCACCACTATCCCGAGGACGCCATCGCACGTCTGAGGGAAAAGCTGGACCGCGTTATCCCGGTCCAGGCCGACAAGATTGCCGCCGAGATCGGCAATCCGCGACTGGTGAATACCATACTTCTGGGTGTCCTGTCCAACTACCTGCCGTTCGAGCGTGATCAGTGGACCGACACCATCAAGGCGAAAATCAAGGCCAGGCTGGTGGATATCAACCTGGAGGCGTTTGAACGCGGTCGGGCAATCAAGCTGGCTTCGGTCGGGGCATAGGAGCGGGATCGTGGCGGCATTGATGCTTATCATAAACCCGGGTTCGACTTCGACGAAGACGGCGCTGTTCGACGGCGACGGGAAAGTGGCCGAAGAGGTCGTCAGGCACGATCCCGCCGAACTGCGCCGGTTTGACAACGTGACGGATCAGTTCGACTACCGGATGCAGGCCATCGATCACTGGATTGACTCGCTCAAAGTCGATCCTGACCAGGTCAAGGCCGTGGTAGGGCGGGGCGCGCCCCTTCGACCGCTCGAAGGCGGCTCGTACGCGATAACCGATCAGATGCTCCAGGACTTGCGGACGGCCAGGTATTCCAACCACGCGTCCAACCTGGGGGCCATCATCGCACGGCATCTCGGCGAACGGTACGGCGTGCCGTCGCTGATATCGGACCCCGTCACGGTGGACAATTTTACGGACGTGGCGCGGGTGAGCGGTATCCCTGAGATAGAGCGCAAGTGTCGAGTGCATGCCTTGAACATCAAAGAAGTCTGTCGGCGCGAGGCCGCAAAGACCGGCAAGCGCCTGGACGAGGTCAACTACGTGGCCGTTCACATGGGCGGCGGGGTTTCCGTCGCGGCGCTGAGGCGCGGGCTTGTAATCGACGTCAACGACGCGCTGCTGGGAATGGGGCCGTTCTCTCCCGACCGCGCCGGTGCGCTGCCGATCGGCGGACTGGTCAAGCTCTGCTATTCGGGCAAGTACACCGAGAAGGAAATGACCGATAAACTGTCGAAGAAATCCGGCCTTGCGGCGTACGTCGGCAGCGGCGACCTGCGCGAGGTTGAGGAGATGATCGACAACGGTGACGAGAAGGCACTGCTGTACCTCGAGGCCATGGCCTACCAGATTGCCAAGGAGATCGGGTCTGCGGCAGTGGTCCTGGCCGGTGATTTCGAGGCGATCGTGCTGACCGGCGGGATGGCGTATTCGAAGCGCCTGGTCGACGAAATCACCGGGCGGGTGTCATTCTTTAAAAAGGTGGTGACCGTGCCCGGCGAGTTTGAAATGGAAGCGCTGGCGGCCGCCGGACGACGGTTCCTCGCGGGTGAAGATCAGTTGAAGGAATACTGAGAATCCTCTCACAGGCAGGTGGGGCGTGGATAACCAACCGATATACTCGTCGGACCAGTTGATTGAACGGGCCGTTGCCGTCGCTGAAGCAGGGCGCAAAAAAACCGTAGCGGTGGCGGCGGCGCAGGATGCCGACGTTATCGGCGCAGTGGCCGAGGCTCAGGCCGACGGGTTTCTCGACGGCATTCTGTTCGGCGATGAAGAGAAAATCAGGGCCATGGCCGGGGATCTGAAAATAAGCATCGACAATCTGACCGTGAAAGACGAGCCGGATCCCCTGGCGGCTGCTCATGCCGCGGCCAGACTCGCTTCGGAGAAAAAAGCCGACGCGATCATGAAAGGCTTCCTGCCGACGTCGGCCCTCCTGAAAGTAGTGCTCGATAAGCAGTACGGCCTGCGCGGACCGAACACTCTCTCGCACTGCGCCGTGCTTGACATCCCCGGGTACCATAAGCTGTTGAATTTCACCGACGGCGGCATGGTGGTGAGGCCGAATTCGGAGCAGAAATACCAGATCCTTGAGAATGCCGTTATGGTCGGCCGGGCGCTGGGATTGTCGCCGGTCAAGGTTGCCCTGTCGGCGGCCACCGACAAGTACACCGAGCGGATGCCGCACACCCTCTCGGACGTCGATACGGTCATACCGATGGTGCTCAAGCGTCTCGAAGACGTCGTCATCCAGGGGCCGCTCTCGCTGGATCTTGCGTCCTCCCGGTCGGTGGCGGAACGCCACACCAATACGGGGGAAGTCCTTGGTGACGCCGACATCTACGTGGTTGATTCCATTGAGGAAGGCAACATAATCGCCAAGTCGCTGATCCAGTTTGCCGAAGCCGTTTTCGCCGGCGTCATAGTCGGAGCGAGAGTCCCGGTTTCACTGGTCTCACGGACAGACACGGTGAAGAACAAAAAGGCTTCCCTGGCCCTGGCCTGCGTGATCGCGGACTACTACGTGCAAAACAGAATCTGGGAGAACTGAACGATGCTGCCGGAAATGGAAATCCCCGAGGTACACACGTTCGAGGCCGTACTCGAGCGCGCCGGACGCAAAGCGGCGGGCCTCAGGCCGAAGGCCGCCCTGATCGTGCCGTGCGAGATCGACGACCTCAAGGCGTTTGTGCGTGCCTGGCATGACCGGCTCATCGAGCCGGTCTTCATCGGCGACAAGGATCGGCTTATAAAGACTGCCGCCGAGCATCATATCGGCCTGGGCGAACCCCGTTTCGAAGACGTGAAGCAGCCTGACGAGGCGGTGACGGCGGCGGCCCGGATGGCGAAAGCCGGGGAGACCGACCTGATCGCCATGGGGCAGGTGCCGGTCGCCCGCATGCTCGCGCTGCTGTTTGCCTCCGACCAGGGTTTCCGACTGCCCGCCAGGACCGTCTCTCACGTCGCCGTGCTGAAACCCGAGAAGTATCGAAAACTGCTCCTGCTGACCGACAGTGCGGTGGTGGTGCAACCGGACCTCAAGAAAAAAGTCGATCTGATCAAGAACTTGGTTTTCGTCTCTGAGCGGATCGGCATCGCCGGCCCCAGGGTGGCCGTGGTGGGCGCGGTTGAAGTCATCTACCCGCAGATGCCGGCGACAGTGGAGGCGGCGGTGCTGGCCAAGATGGGAGAACGCGGGCAGATCAAAGGGGCCAGGGTCGACGGGCCGCTCTCCTTTGACGTGGCGGTGGACATGGCCGCCGCCTATGCCAAGGGCATCAAGGACTCACCCGTGGCCGGTCAGGCGGACGCTCTGGTAGCTCCCAACATCGAGGTTGCCAACGGCGTATACAATGCCATGACGCTATATGGTCGGTGCCAGATAGGCGGTGTGATCGTCGGTGGCAGGGTGCCTCTTGCGGTAAACGCCCGGGCCGATTCTGAGGCCGCGCGTTACAATTCGATCGTGCTTTCCGTTCTTGCCTGCTGATCCGACCTTTCGGTGCGGGCCGGGAGACGGCCGGGCCGCGTTTTCGGGTCGCCGGGCGCAAACTTTCCTTGACTGTGCCGTTTAACCCTATTATTATCAGTCAATTACGGCGATGCATTCGGAAGGGAGATAACGTGATTTACGGTATAATTATGGCTGGCGGCAAAGGTGAACGATTCTGGCCGCTGTCGCGATTGGACAGGCCCAAGCAATTCCTCAAGTTGACATCCGATATGACTATGCTTGACGAGACTATCGGACGTATCCAGATGATGATACCGCTCGAGAGGTTGCGCATTGTCACGGCCGAATCCATGGCCGGAATGGTTCTGGATTCAGCCGATTGCCTGAAGCCCGAGCACATCTTTGCCGAACCGTGCGGGCGAAACACCAGCCTGGCCATCGGGCTTGCAGCCGTGCACATCAGGCGTGCCGACCCGGAGGCCGTTATGGTCGTGCTCTCGGCCGATCATCTGATCCGACCGGCGGAGAAGCTGATCAAGATCCTCGAGGACGGCTGCCGCATTGCCGCCAAAGACGACGTGCTGATTACTGTCGGTATTGTGCCGACCCGTCCGGAGACGAGCTACGGGTATATCAAGTTGGGCAAGCCGTACCCGTTTGAAGGTGGAACCACCGTATACGAGGTCATGGCCTTTACCGAGAAACCGAAGACGGTGGTGGCCCAGGAATACTATTACAGTCACAAGTACCTGTGGAACGCGGGCATGTTCATCTGGACGGCGGAGTCCATTCTCAAGGCGCTGGCGGAGCATCGCGCCGACGTGTACGCCATGCTCATGGAGTACGCGGATGCCATCGGCACCGACGGGGAAGCGGATGCGCGCACCCGCCTCTACGAGAAGTCGCCCTCGATCTCGGTGGACTATGCGGTGCTGGAAAAAGCCGGGAACGTTCTGACCATGAAGGCGGACATCGTCTGGGACGACGTCGGCAGCTGGAATGCACTGGAACGATACAAGGAACGGGATTCCGACAACAACGTCGTCGTCGGCAGCGCGGTTCTGCATGACTCGTTCGAAACCACCGTGTTCAACGACAGTGAAGGCGTGGTCACGTGCCTCGGCGTTTCCGATCTCGTCGTGGTGCGTTCGTCGAACATAACACTGGTCGCCCACAAGACCAAGCTCCTACAGATAAAGGAGCTGCTGAACAAGCTCGGTGAAGATGAAGAAACTCGAAAGTATCTGTAGCCTGGTGTCCCTGCTGGTGGTCCTGGCGTGGGCGGCCTCGTGCACGTCTCCCCGGGCGGTGCGCCAGGAGGGCCGCACGGAAAGACCGCCGACCACGCTGGATGCCCGCGGTTTCAATCCACTCGAACTGCCGCGCGATACGGAAATCGTTCCCCTGGAGCACCCGCGTGCGGGCGCTGTGACCGGACGGCAGGCCCTGGTCGGCCCCGGGGACTTCACACCGGTAACGGATACGGCCGCTCCGGTAGCGCTGGACGTTCCGGAGGTGATCGACACCGTGAATAGCCAGGCCTACCGGGTGCAGATATTTACGAGCAAGCTGTTCGGTGAAGCGCGCCGGGCAGCGGTCATCGCCGAGGAGATCTTTGACCGCCCCGTCTTTGTTGACTACGAAGTGCCGTATTTCAAGGTCCGGGTCGGCAATTTCGACTCGCGCGACAGAGCCGAGGCCTATCTTCAGAAAACTCGGGCGGCCGGCTATAACAACGCGTGGGTCGTGATGGTTACCCTCAACGTCAGGGAAGCACCGGGATTGTATGAGAATCTGCCCATCCTTGGACCTTCCCCCGACAGCACCGTCTCAGACAGTGTTCAGTATGACGAAGATGGCTACTGAGCTGGTTGCAGTCAATCCCGCCAGCCCCGACGAGGCTGTCATTGAGCGCGCCGCCGGGCTGCTAAGCGAGGGAGGCCTGCTCGTCGTGCCCACCGAGACGCGGTACGGCCTGCTGACACGGTTTGACCGCCCGGAATCGCTCGTGCGCCTGTACCGGGTGAAGCGGCGCCCGACGACCGTTCCGACCGCGTTGTTCCTGACAGGCTACGAGGAGTTCTCGCAGTATGGGAAACGCAGTTCGATCACGGACCGGCTGGCAGTGGCGTTTCTGCCGGGGCCGCTCACTCTGGTGGTCGAAGCAACCACGGATCCGGGCGAACCGGTGGTCGTGGCTGGCAAGATAGGCCTCCGTGTGTCATCCTCGCGGATCGTGGCCTCTCTGCTTCAGAGCGTGGGTGTGCCGCTGACGGCTACTTCGGCAAACATCTCCGGCCAGACGGGCTCCGAGACGGCGACCGACATCGCCGCCGCGCTGGGCCCGGAGGTGGACCTGTATCTCGACGCCGGGCGCCTGGCCGGCCCCGTGTCGACCGTGGTCGATTGCTCCGGAGGCCACGCTCGCATACTGCGGGAGGGAGCCATATCAGCACCCATGATTGAACGGGCACTGGACAGACAGGACTAATCGTGGCCGAGAAATACACCATAATGTTCGTCTGCACAGGCAACACCTGCCGCTCGCCGATGGCCGAGGCGGCCCTGAGGACCCTGCTGGAGAAACGGCACCCGGGCACCTTCGAGATCATCTCCTCCGGGACGGCAGCGGCCGAGGGCTTTCCCGCTACCAGGTACGCGGCGGAGGCGGCCAGGATGTGGGACTGTGATCTCTCCGGCCACCGATCCCGGCAGCTCACCAGTCAGTTGATCGACCGCTCGGACCTGATCATCGCGATGGCGCCCGGGCACCTCGAGGAAGTTCTAAAACTTGCACCGGACGCCGCGGACCGCACATATTTGCTCAAGAATTTTCCGGATCCCTCGCCGGTCGGTGATCACGTGGAAGATCCGATCGGGCAGACGCTGAACAAGTATAACGAAACGTTCCTGGAAATCGGCGAATACATCGGCACTTTCATCGACGAGATTGTAAAAAGGATTGATGGATAGCGCAATGCCTGACAGGACATCGTGGCACAAGCTGCTGCTCACTCTGGTTGTGCTGGCCGGGGTGTTTCCGCTGCTCTATTTCGTTTCGGTGGAAATAGGCATCGCCGAGGCAGCCGGCATCGTCGACAGCAAACCGCTCGATTCGGCCGGATCGTTCGACCGCTTCGTTGAAAACGTCGCCTTCGGCGTCGGTGAGAAGCTGACCTTCGATGTCGGCTATGGTTTTATCAATGCCGGCAGCGCGACGATGGAGGTCACGCGCCTGATCGAATACCAGAACCGCCCGTGCTTCCAGATCGTGACCCGCGCCCAGTCGAACGGTTTCTTCTCCACATTCTTCAGGGTCGACGACCGGGTGGAATCGATCATGGACGCGGTGGGCCTCTTCAGCTGGCAGTTCGAGAAGAAGCTGCGCGAGGGTAACTACCGCTCGCATCGCAAGTACGCTTTCGACCAGAGGGGCAATTCAGTCGTCTATAAGGACGATACCATCTCGGTTACACCGCACGTGCAGGATGCGCTCTCGATGCTGTACTACGTCCGCACGCAGCCGCTCCAGGTGGGCAAGCCGGTCTTCGTGGAAAGCTTTGTCGACGGCCGGAGGATCTCGCTCGAAGTCCGCGTGCGCAGGAAGGAAACCGTGACGGTCGAGGCCGGGACGTTCGAGTGCTTCGTGGTGGAGCCGCTGACCAAGTCGGTCGGTATATTCAAACACGAGGGGAAATTGACGGTCTGGCTTACCGATGACCGGCTGAGGCTTCCGGTGCTGATGAAGTCAAAGGTAATCGTGGGGTCAATCTCCGCGGAACTGACTGACTACCGGCTCGGTGAAATCGGCGAGTTCTGAGCGCGCGACGACCCCGGCGGGATTCTCTCTTTTCCAGCGAGCCGCCAGAACTCTCCGGTGGCGGGCTTGACACCGGTGATCCGATTGCCAATAATAGGCGTTCTTATTTGTGCTCGGCCGGCGTGAGCGCCTGATGACCGGCCGAAGTGGACGAAAAATGGAGAGCGCAACATGGCTAAATTAGTGGAATGCGTGCCCAACTTCTCCGAGGGACGTCGCCCTGAGGTGATCGACGCTATATGCAAGGCGATAACGTCGGTGAAGGGAGTCACCCTGCTTGACGAGGAGATGGATGCCGACCACAACCGGGCGGTCGTTACTTTTGTCTGTCACCCCAATCAGGCCGTCGAAGCCGCCTTTCGCGGTTACCAGAAGGCGGCCGAGCTGATAGACATGAGAACGCATTCCGGCGAACACCCGCGTATGGGTGCCTGCGACGTCTGTCCCTTTATTCCGCTGTCGGACGTGACCGAGGAAGATGTCGTCGAGTTGGCCCACAAGCTTGGCCGGAGGGTAGGCGAAGAGTTGCAGATACCGGTCTACCTGTACGAAAACGCCGCCACTACGCCCAAGCGGAGGAACCTGGCCAGGGTCCGCACCGGTCAGTATGAAGGCATCCGGGATTCCATAGAGATTGATCCGTCGCGCAAGCCCGACTACGGTCCGGCCAGGATCAATCTCAAGGCCGGGGCCACCGCTATCGGTGTCCGCTTTCCCCTCATTGCTTTCAACGTCTACCTGGGCACAAACAAGAAGTGGATTGCCGACAAGATCGCCGATGCGGTCAGAAGCCTGCGGGGCGGGTACCGCTTTGTCAAGGCGCTCGGTTTTGAGATTAAAGAACGCGACCAGGTGCAGATATCGATGAACCTGGTCAACTATACCAGGACCCCGATATTCCGCGTCCTGGAGACCATCCGTAGCGAGGCCGCCCGTTACGGTGTCAACGTGACCTCCACGGAAATCGTCGGTCTTGTCCCCAATGACGCCATCCTCGACGTCGCTGATTTCTACCTGCAATTGGAGAATTTCTCCAAAGCGCAGGTCCTGGAGTCCAGGCTGCAGGAGGCCGGGACGGCCGGGAGTCAGCCCGGTGAGAGTTTCTACGACCAGGTGGCGTCCTCGTCTCCCGCCCCGGGCGGCGGGTCCGTAGCTGCATCGGCCGGAGCCCTCTCGGCCGCCCTGACGGCCATGGTGTGCCGGCTGACGGTGGGCAAGAAACAGTATGCGGACGTCAAAGACGAACTCAGCACGGTTCGCGACCGCGCGGACGACCTCCGCGAAGAACTTGTCACCCTGATCGAGACCGACAAGGAGGCCTTCAACGCCGTGATGGACGCGTACAAGCTTCCCAAGGGCACGGCGGAGCGCGACGAGGCCGTGCAGGAAGCCACCAAGCGGGCCGCCCTGGTCCCGCTTACGGTCATGCGCAAGGCCCTGGACGTCCTGACCATGGCGAGCACGGTAGCCCGGAAAGGGAACGAGAACTCGATAACGGACGCCGGGGTGGCCGGCCTGATGGGTCTGGCGGCGGTTCAGGGCGCCGGGTACAACGTTCGCATCAACCTGGTTTCGCTGAAGGATACCGAGACGGCGGCCCGGTTGAAAGCTGAAGCGCTCGACCTGATCGAGAAAGCCACGACCGTGGCTGAGGAGATCCAACAGTTGGTCGAAGAGAAACTATAGCTGATGCCGCAGTTCATAGACCTGCATTTGCACACCAGTTGTTCCGACGGCGTCCATGATCCGGAGCAGCTTCTGGTGCTCGTCAGGAAAGCCGACCTGGCGGCGTTCTCTCTGGCTGATCATGACACGCTCGATGGATACCGGGCGATAAGAGATATCGTTACGGATTCCGATCCCGAACTCATTGCCGGCATTGAGTTGTCCGTCTCCGTGAATGGTGAAGACCTGCACATGCTCGGCTACCTGCTTGACCCCGACAACAAGGTGCTGGTTTCGGCCCTCGGCGAGTTCCAGGAAAGGCGGAACCAACGCGGGCGCTTGATGGTTCAAAGGCTGAGAGACATGGGACTGGATATCACTTTCGAAGCCGTTGAGCGTGCCGCGGGCAGTGCGGTCATAGGCCGTCCGCACGTGGCCGACGCCATGTTCGAACTGGGCCTCGTCGGGAGGTACGAAGAAGCATTCTATAGGTACATTGGCAATGGTCGCCCGGCGTATGTGCCCAAGAGCAGGCTCGGGCCGCGCGACGCCGTTGAACTGATTCATCAGGCCGGCGGAGTGGCCGTGGTGGCCCACCCGATTGTGGCCGATATGTACCAGTATGTCGAGAGGCTTGCCGGTCTGGGCCTTGACGGGATCGAACTGTACCACTACATGCACAAGAGACACCACCGCAAGCAGTTGCGGGCCCTGGCCGATCGTTTCGGGCTGTTGGTGACAGGCGGCTCGGACTTTCACGGCCGGGAAGAGCGGAGCGCCGGTATCGGTTCGCAGAAAGTGCCCGCCGAGCTTCTCGAGACACTGAAACAGCGCGCCGAGCAGATACGGAGTCGAAATTGAACCGGGCCTTCTTCCTGTTGACGATCTTGCTTCACGCGGCCACAGTGCACGTCGCTGCCGAGACGCTGTCGCTGGAACGCCAGCGCGAGATAATCGAACTGTACCAGTACGTGACAGGTCAGCGCGAACGCCTGCCTGCCGCCCTGGCCCAGCTCGACGAAGAACAACGGCCGCCGATACGGTGCGGCACCATTGCCATTCTCGATTTCCTCGACAACTACGACCGGCTTGACCCGACGCTGCTTGCTTCGCTGGGCGTGACCACGCCGCCCCGGCCCGTCCTGGATTCCACGTATGACACGCCTTCGGGTATGATCCGCCTGCACTATTCTGCGGATGGAATTGACAAAGTCAGGTTCGCCGATGTCGACGTCAATGGCAACGGTGTCCCTGATTACGTGGAGAAGGTCGCCGGCATCGCCGACTCGGTGTATGACTTCACCGTCAACGTGCTCAAGTATCCTCCTCCTCTGCCCGACACCGCCTGCAGCAACGGCGGCGACGCACGAGTCGACATCTACATACGAAATCTCGGTTCGGACGTCTTTGGCCTGACCTGGGCTGATACGGCCTGTTCCGAAGATCCTGATTTGCAGTTCGTTCCGGGCTGGATTGAAATCGACAACGATTTCGTCGCTGTCAGCGCGTACAGGGACCGGCCGCTGGACGCCGTCCGCGTGACGCTGGCCCACGAGTTCTTTCATGCCGTACATTTCACGCTTGACTACACGGAATCACGGGAAATCGTCGAAATGACGGCGGTCTGGATGGAAGAACAGCAATACGACGAAATCAACGACTACTACACCCTGTTGCCGTACTTCTTCAACCCCATCAGTTGCATAGACGCGGGGGACGGCCTGGAGTGCGTGCGCCATCCCGGCCGGTCGCTGCAGAGCCAGGTACAGTACCACCATTACGCCTCGGTCCTCTTCCCGATCTTTCTGACGGAAGCGTATGGTCGCGACATTGTTCGTCACATGTGGATACGCTCCGGCGAACTCGGCCCCGGCACCCACTGGTTGCAGGCGGTTGAGGAGGCGCTCGATTCGGCCACCGGCCACTATGTCTGTGACAGCGGTTCGTTTGACACCGTCTGTCATGATTCGAGCTGGGCCGCGGAGAGCTTCGCGTCGGCGGTCCAGGATTTTGCCGTCTGGAATTACTTCACCGGGCCGTACTCGGACCAGGCTCCGAACGGGATCGGGTACAGCGAACGTCATGCCTATCCCACTATACCGGTGGAACAGATGCTGGTGGTGAATACGTACGGGGACACCCTTCTCAACGACAGCAACCCGCTTATCCCGGAAGTGAACGGTATCGTGTATGTCCGGTTCGAAGATATTCCGACCATTATCACCGACTACTGGGTCTGTGACAGCGGCTCGTTTGACAGCGTGTGCTACGACTCCAGCAACGTCATTGACACCGTGTTCAACGTCTGGGCCTCGTTGTCCAGACGCCCTGAGTACTGGGGAGCGGCCTTCATCCTGCAGATGGTAAACAACCCGGATTCCCACGAGGTGCTGTCAACGATCATCCCGGGCGACGGCGACCTGTTTGCGGACATCCCCGGAACGCCCCGGTATAACTCCATCACCATGGCCCTGACGCCGACGGCGGTTGATCCGATGATCTACTTCAACGGCCCGGCGGCTCCGTTCGGATATGCCCTGTGGGATGACTGGAGTCTCCCGATCCCCCCTGACCCCGCTTTGGTCAACCTTCCGGCGGCGTTGCTGGTGCCGTATCCCAACCCCGCCGTGGTATCTGGACACGGACCGCAGGCGGCAGACAGCGTTACTTTCCGGCTCGAAATTCCGACCGATTCACAGGCCGGGCTCGCTTACCTCGACCCGTACTACCAGGTTGACCTGTACACCGTGGCCGGCGAACTGATCCGCACGATCAAGCTGCCGGTGTCCGGCGAGCAGCTCGACCGCTACACCGGTCCGCCCGTCATTACGTATTCCACCGGCTGGGATATGAAAAACGAAAACGGTGATGACGTCGCTTCCGGCGTTTACCTCGTGTACGCCCACCTTTATTCGGACGTCAGCAGGAAGACGCTGCTGGCCGAAGACCGCACCAAGGTGGTTGTTCTCCGATGATCGGGGAACCCCGGATCATCACGCGGATTGCACTTTTCTCAGCCCTTGTCTATGTCCTCTCCTGGGCCTTCGCCCCGTATCCAAACGTCAACCTGATCTTCTTCGTCATCTTCACCGCCGGGTTCCTGTGGGGTGTAACTCCGGGGGTGCTCGTTGGCCTGATAGGGACCGGTCTATGGACGGCGTTCAATCCGTACGGTCCGGCCACCTGGCCGGTCATGCTGGCCCAGGTGAGTTCAGCCGCCGTCTGCGGTCTGGTGGGTGCCTGGTACGCGCGTACGTCCTGGCGGCGGCAGGGACCGGTGCGCCGGACTGCGACGCTCGTGATTGTCGCCGTCGTCTGTACCTATGCTTACTACCTCCCCGTCAGCGCCGTGGATGCCTGGGTGTTCCAGCCGTTCTGGCCGCGCTTCCTCACGAGCCTGGTGTGGTCGCTGGTTTCGGTCGTATCCAACGCGCTTATTTTCCCGTTGCTTTTCGGTGTCACGCGGTATTTATATGACAGGGAACAATCCCGGCTATGTCAAGACAGGCGGTAATCATATGCATCCTGGTTGCTCTCACTGGTTCGACGCCTCGGGCGGGCGCTGAAATCCACCGGTACCTGGGCACGGCGGCCTCGGATTCCACCGACGTCAGTGACACGCTTCCCCGACCGGATTCACTGACGCTCGATACCATCACTCCGGCTGACAGCACGAGCCTTTCAGATACGCTGACCGAGGCTCAACGAATGCTCTTCGAGTTCGAGGAACGGTACCGGCAACGCCAGAAGGAGCAGAAAACGGAGAGCCGGGAGCAGTTGTCCTGTTTCGACACTCTGGTACAGTATTTTGCATCGGAGCGACTAAACCAGCGGGACCGCGTCGCGTGGTCATTCTTTCGCGATCCGGGAGACTACTTCAAGTTTGATCCCGGCTACTTCGTGCTCGATCACCAGACGACGCCGATGCGGAAGACCGTCCAGCCGTTCGGGCTTTCCGGCAGCCGCCTGGACGTGATTCACAACGGGCTGCCGATTCGGCCGTTCGAGCATATTCCGGAACCGGACGGCCTCATCGATCTGAACGATGTCCCCACGGCCCTGGATCACGACGTTTTTCTTCTGGCGGGACCGATCGGAATGCTCTTCGGCGGACAGCAGGCAGTGGCCACGCTGGTGACGCGGCCGGCGCGGCCGGACGGCTACGTGCCGCAAAGCGCCTTTCTGGTCGACAAGGGCCCGTTTGCTTTCTCGTATGCCCGGGGTCGGTATTCAAAGAAGTTTACTGACGGCCGCGAGATTGACATGTCGATCGGCTACCGCAAGGCCGAGGGTGAGATACTGTCATCCTTCGACGATGCCTACCATTACTATGGCGACGTGTACCTGCCCGTCGGTGGCAGGCTGGCCGTGCAGGCCGGCGGCCAGTTGTACGACCGCGACGGCCGGCTGGCCGTGCGCCCGCAGGCCGGCGGCACGCTCCAGGCGCGCGACCGGTTCGATCGTTCTCTGAGGCTCGGCCTGGTCTGGCACGATTCGACCGGCACCACTCGGTACGACGTCGGCTACACGCATCTTCGCCAGGCTTCCTTTCTGACCCGCAGCTATGTCGCTACTTTCGACCAGGTCGGCCACGGCTTCTACGTTACGCGGGCGTGGATGGCCGGGGGATCGGTTTTTTTGGCCGAAATGAACGGCGATTACCTCGAGTATGAGTTCGGTCCCGACAATAGTACCGCCACGCGCTATACCGGGGCCCTGGCGGCCACGCTGGCTTCGACCGGCGCCCCCTATCGCTACGGGCTGCGGTTCCGTCAGCAGTACCTGGATGACTTCAAGATGCTGCCCTCGGCCACAGCCGTGCTTTTGCGCGAATCCGAACGGCTGTTTCTGCTCATGTCGGCCGGTTACTCCCAGCGGGCACCATCGTTGCACGAACTGTACCTGCCCTTTCTGGCCGCCGGCATTTACGGCAGGGGCCCGGGTGATTACGCCGATCACGGAAACACGGAACTCACCGTTGAAAAACAACTGGTCGGCTCCCTGGATCTCGAGTTGGGTCGCCGTGACAATGGCCTTGGCTTCCGGGTGGTGGCGGGTAAGATTTTTGACGGCATAGACTGGCAATACGAGCGCCGTGGGATTCAAGCCGTCTTCTCGCCGATCAACAGCGAACTTGATTTTGTCACCGTGTCCGGCCGCAAGGCCGTCCGCATCGCGGATTTTCTGCGCTTTCACGGTGGCGCCGCCTATCACTATCTCGTATACGAGAAGTTTGCCACCAGAGCGTATTCGCCTGATTTTCAGACTTTCTCCGGGATGGAGCTGCACCTCTTCTGGCCCCGGACACGCATCGACCTGTATGCCTACGGCGAGGTCGTGTACACCGGATCATACGATGGTTATGAGAAACAAGGCCTGGGTCGGGAAGCGGTGGCCAACGCCAAGCTGTCGTTCCGCATGGGGAGTTTTCGCTTCCACTACGTTTTTCAGAACATTCTGGGCAATGTCTACGAGACGCGCGAGGATTTCGTAAACCCCGGCCGGTACAGCTACTGGGGGTTCACCTGGGATTTCCTCAATTAGGCTCGCCGCCGGCCGGCCGTAACAAACGTGGACGGCGTCACTCGACTTGACACGGTGAGGCCGACCCGGTTTATTGGTGCAGCATGGAACTCAAGCTCACTCGTGAAGAGGCCTACCGGCTGGTCGAGCAGAAGATCGGCCGCAATAATCTCCTTAAGCACATCCTGGCGGTTGAGGCCGGGATGCGCCGCCTGGCCGAGCACCTTGGACAGGATCCCGAGTACTGGGGTCTGACCGGCCTGGTGCATGACCTTGACTACAACGAAACCAAGGACGATGAAGCACGGCATACCTATCTGACTCGCGAGTGGCTGACACCGTATGACCTTCCGGAAGAAATGCTCTACGCCATCAACGCCCATCCCGGGCACGCACCGTGCAGGAATCACTTGGACTGGGCGCTGTACTCGGTGGACCCCAGCACGGGTTTCCTGGTGGCCTGCGCGCTGATGCATCCGGGCAAGAAGCTTGATGCTTTCGACGCCGGTTTTATGATGCGTCGCTTCGCTGAAAAACGGTTCGCCGCCGGGGCCGAGCGGGAGAACATGGCGGCCTGCTCGAACCTCGGCTTGGAGCTTCAGGAGTTTCTTCTGTTGGTGCGCGACGGCATGTTATCCATTCGGGGCGAGCTGGGCCTGTGAGCCTCTCGGCGGCCTCGCGCCCGGCGGACCCGTCGGTGTGGCGCCGGGACGTTATCGGCTGGTCCCTGTACGACTTCGCCAACACCATCTACTCCATGAACATTGTCTCCCTCTACCTGAAACGGTATATCGTCGAGGACCTGGCTCTGGATGATCGCTATTTCGACATCCCCTTTGCGCTTTCCATGCTCCTGGCGGCTTTCCTGCTTCCGGCGCTGGGGGCCATGTCCGACCGCGCCACCAAGAAGAAACTGTTCCTGTTCCTCTTTACGCTTACCTGCTGCCTTGCGGTCGGTCTCCTGCCGCTGGTTCCGCCCGGGATGATAGCCCTGGGCCTTCTGCTGTTCGTCATCGCCAACTTCAGCTACGAGGCCGGGCAGCCGTTTTACAACGCGCTGCTCTACTCGGTTGCAGACGGGGTTCAGGCGCGTTTCGTCTCCGGAATCGGGGTCGCCTTCGGATACGTTGGCTCCATTCTCGGAATGATCATGGTGCTGCCCTTTGTGACCGGCAGCCTGTTCGGCTGGGAAATATGGTTTCTCGAAGGCAGCGGCAAACCCGGCGCTTTTCTGCCGTCGGCGGTGCTGTTTCTCCTTTTCGCCCTGCCGCTTTTTCTCTGGGTTCGGGAGGCACCGGCGATCAGTTCTGAGCCTGCCCGCCTGGGCGCCGCCTACCGTGCCGTCTGGGAGGGCGTTCGCCAGACCGGAAAGTATCCGGGTGTGCTTCGATTTCTCATCGCCGACTACTTCTTTGAGGATGCGGTGATGACCGTGATCCTCAACATCGGTATTTACTGCTCCATCGTGATCGGTCTTGCCGAGAGCCAGATCACGAGTTTCCTGGTGATTTCAACGGTGAGCGCCGTCGTCGGCTCGTTCATGATCGGCTGGCTGGCCAGGATCTGGTCGTTGAAAGTGCTGCTCACCGTGATCATCTGGGGGTGGATCGGCACCCTGGTGCTGTTTGTGGTCACCGACAGCCGCGCCGTCATCTGGGTTCTGGGGTCGATCATGGGAGTGCTTCTCGGCGGCCTGTGGACCACCACCCGGCCGCTGCTGGCTGAGCTGGTTCCGCGCCGCGACCTTGGCCGGTTTTTCGGCCTTTTCGCGCTTTCGGGCAGGGCCGCCGCCGTGGTGGGCCCGCTCGTCTGGACGACCGTCGTCTACTTCTGTCAGCCCGGTCGGGTCGGCGGGCGTATAATTGCAGACGCGTTCGGAGTCGGGCCCGGTGACGCTCGGGCCTTTGCTTACAAGCTGGGTGTGCTGAGTCTGGTGGTCGTCATGATTGTCGGGTTGGTCATATTCAGGAAAGTGCCGTCTTCACCGGGAGTTGCCGATGGGTAGAAAAGTCGGCGATTACTTCCACTATTCGGGGGCCATTCACATTCATACGACCGAGTCGGACGGCACCAAGTCACTTGAAGAAGTAATTGCGATCGGCCGCGAGGCGGACCTTGACTTCATGATGTTCGCCGATCACATGGGACTGACCAACCGGCGCGCCGGCGGGGAAGGAGTCTACGGCAAAACCCTTGTCGTTATAGGCTACGAGCACAACGATCCTGAGGACAGGCACCACTACATGATATTCGGCTCTCCCGACGTCTACCCGGGAACGATGAGCGTTGCCGAGTACGTTGCCGCCGGGTCGGCCGATGGAGCGCTGGGGATTATCGCGCACCCCGACGAGACTCGTCCCCGCGAGGGCAAGCACCCCCCGTATCCGTGGATTGACTGGTCCGTGCGCGGATACGACGGTATAGAGTTGTGGAACCAGATGTCGGAGTGGATGGAGAAGCTGCGCCCCTGGAACAAGCTCGCCATGGCTTTCTCGCCGAGAAAATCGATGGTCGGCCCGACCGCGAAGGTACTGAAGATCTGGGATGACGTCAGCCGGGCAGGAAAGCTGGTCGGAGTGGTCGGCGTGGACGCTCATGCGTTTCCGGTGAAAGTCGGCCCGCTGACCGTGACTATTTTCCCCTACAAGGTTCATTTTCGCTGCCTCAGGACGCACATCATCCTGCCCGAGCCGATGTCGCGCGACTTTGTCACGGCCCGGCGCCAGCTATATGACGCCCTGCGTAATTGCCGCGTGTTCTGCTCCAACATGCGCTGGGGTGTGGCCGACGATTTCCGGTTTTCCGCACGGAACGACAAGGAATACGCCATCTGTGGCGGTCGCCTCACGTCGGCCGACAACACCCGTCTTACTGTCCGGCTTCCCTCCGTCGCTACCGTTAAACTGGTGGCCAACGGCGAAACAGTGCTTCAGACCGTCTCAGACACGGTAGAGTATGCCGTTAAGATGCCCGGCATCTACCGGGTGGAAGCCTGGAAAGGTAAACGGAGCTGGATCCTCTCTAATCACATCCGGGTAGGGCTGTGAGGGAGTTGTTCTAGAATGAGCGGTCTCGTAGTTATCGACTTCTCCGACACGGCCGCGTCCTCGACCGAAAAAGATGCCGGTCACAAGCAGGTTGTCTGCAAGTTCATGCTCCTGTCGGTATCCGGTCTGGTGCATCTCGTGTTCGGTTCCGTTAAGAGATTCGCCTACCATGCCGATCTCGTCGACCGCTTTTGTACCGAGCGGGGGATTGCGGCGGTCTGGATGAAAAGGCCGGACGTGATGGAGGTTTTCGATCCGGAGGTCCGGCTGCTCGGCGGCGGCTGGATGAAAATCAATCGGGCACGTTCAGAGATAGACATCTACGGCCGCTCAACGGCGTACGGTCGCTTCGACGATGCGATGATCGAACGGGTCACCGGGTCGGATTCTTTTTTTGCCTCCTGCCGCGTGCGCATCCGCTGAGAAAGTCACTTCGAATCGTTCCGGCTCGGTGGCGGGCCCGGTTCAGGTGTGGTTGTGCCGACGTTTACGCAGGCGCGCGGCATCCTGAGGGCGAGGCGATCACGTCCTTACTAAGCACTTGTCTCCGTTGTGCTTGCGTTGTGTGCTAACGGGCATTATTTCCAGAAATCTGTTGACTTTGCATCCTACAACAGCTAAAGTAGGCACTGATGTGCCGGACGTGGGCCGGCCATACTTGCAAAACGAAATGTTTGAAACGTTTTACCCTATACTTTTCCTGGTGTTTCTGGCCTCGTTCCTGGCCCTGGCCATGGCCGCTATATCGGTCCTTCTAGGGCGACGGAGTCGGCTGGGAAAGAAAGGCCAGGCGTACGAGTGCGGAGTAGACCCCGTGGGCACCACCAAGGGCCCGGTGCCCATCAAGTTCTTCCTGATCGCCATCTCCTTCATTCTCTTTGACATCGAGGTGATATTCCTGCTGCCCTGGGCGGTCGTGGCGCGTGATCTCGGTATGTTCGGGTTCGTGGCTATTCTCATCTTTGTCGTCGTCATCCTTGTGGGTTACATCTATGAAGTCGGGCGGGGAGCACTGAAATGGGAATAGAAGAGAGAATCCCCGATTCCATCATTCTTACCACGCTCGACAAAATGGTTAACTGGGCTCACAAGCGCTCGATGTGGCCGCTGGGCTTCGGCCTGGCCTGTTGCGCCATCGAAATGATGTCTACGTTCATGGCCCACTATGATCTGGCGCGCTGGGGCATGGAGGTGATGCGGCCGTCCCCGCGACAGGCCGACCTGATGATAGTGGCCGGGCGGGTCTCGGTGAAAATGGCGCCGGTAGTCAAGACCCTCTATGAGCAGATGGCGAACCCCAAATGGGTCCTCGCCATGGGCGCCTGCGCCTCCTGTGGCGGGGTGTTCAATAATTACGCCATCCTTCAAGGCGTGGATCGCATTATCCCGGTCGATATCTACGTCCCGGGCTGCCCTCCGCGTCCCGAGCAACTGATGGACGGCATCCTGAAACTGCAAGAAAAACTGAAAACGGAGTCTGTCAAGGACCGTCGGGAAGAGTGGGGGCGCAAGACGGGCTGATGACCGCAGCCTTCGGTCGCCCTGACAGATTGTATCGGCTTTTGTGAATTTTTGAACAAGACTTCCGGGATGAAAGACCGAATCAGGGAATTCCTGCAGAGCCGTTTTGCCGAGGCGATCCTCCGCGAGGAAACCTTCAGGGGTGACCACTCATTCCATATCAGGCCCCAGGCACTCATGGACATATGCGAGGCGCTGTACCAGGACGACGAGCTTGACGTCAGGTATCTTGCCGATATCACCTCGGTCGACTGGATCGGCCACGAGGAGGACAAGAACGGCCGCTTCGAGGTCGTGTATAACCTGTATTCCCTGAAACACAAGTACCGCTTCTTTCTCAAGGCCTTTCTGCCCGGAGACGAGCCCCGGATTCAAAGCCTTACCAGTCTCTTCAACGGGGCCAACTGGCTGGAGAGAGAGGTCTGGGATATGATGGGCATTGTCTTCGTCGGGCACCCCGACCTCACCAAGATTCTGACGGCCGATGAACTGGAGGGGCACCCCCTCAGGCGTGATTTCCCCCTGACCTGGGAACAGCCGCAGTTCACCTGGAACAAAGACGAGCCGCCCGAGGTGATCAGGTAATGGACAAGAGAACCCTGACCATCAACATGGGGCCGCAGCATCCCTCGACGCACGGAGTTTTGCGAGTTGAGCTCGAGGTGGAGGGTGAGACGGTGATCAGGGCCAGACCCGTCATCGGTTACCTGCACACGGGCATTGAAAAGACGATGGAATCCAAGCTGTACCACAAGGCGATTCCCGCTACCGACCGCATGGATTATCTGGCGCCGATGTCGAACAACCTGGGCTACTGCCTGGCCGTTGAAAAGCTGATGGACATCGAGGTGCCCGAAAAGGTCAAATGGGCGCGCGTCATCCTGGCCGAACTGACCCGAATCAACTCGCACCTGGTGTGGGTAGGGACGCACGCGATGGATCTCGGCGCAGTCTCCATGGTTCTCTATGCCTTCCGGGAGCGGGAGATGGTGGTGGATGTCTACGAGGCGTGCGGCGGGCAGCGGATGATGACCAGCTACATCCGTATCGGCGGCCTGGCCCACGATCTGCCCGCGGATTTCGACCGGAAGGTCAGGAAGATCATAAAGGTGCTGCCGGACAAGCTGGAGGATTACGAGAAGCTCCTCACCTTCAACGAGATTTTCATAAACCGGACGAGGGGTGTGGCGGTGATTTCGGCCGAGGATGCCATTAACTACTCGCTTTCCGGCCCCATGTTGCGCGGCAGCGGCGTCAAACACGACCTCCGCAAGGACAACCCGTACAGCGGGTATGAGAACTTCGACTTCGAGATCCCGACCGGCCGGCACGGTGACGCCTACGACCGGTACAAGCTGCGCCTCGAGGAGATGCGGCAATCCATGAGGATCATGCAGCAGGCGCTTGACGGTATGCCCGAGGGCCCGTACCGGGCGCACGTCCCCGGCGTCGTGCTGCCGCCCAAGGAAGACGTGCTGCACAAAATGGAAGCAATGATCTATCACTTTAAGATCATCACCGACGGTTTCAAGGCGCCCCCCGGCGCCGTGTACCAGGCCATCGAGTCGCCCAAGGGTGAGATAGGTTTTTATATCTCGTCCGACGGCTCGAACAAGCCCAACCGGGTAAGAGTGCGGCCGCCCTCATTCGTTAATCTGGCCTCGCTGCCGGCGCTCGTCGAAGGACGGCTGCTCTCGGACGTGGTTTGCGCCATTGGATCGATTGACATCATCCTGGGAGAGGTTGACCGGTGATTCTGACTGAAGAGTCAATCGCGCGCATCAGGGGAAAGGCGTCGGCGTACCCGCACCGCAAGTCCGCCATACTGCCGGCGTTGACAATAGCCTGCCGCCAGGTCGGCTTTGTCAGTGACGAAATCTACCGGGAGATCTCGCGGGCCATCAACGTCCCGGAAGTGGAAATCGCCGAGGCGGCGACCTTTTACACCATGTTTCCCAAGAGGCCGACCGGCCGATACCTGATCCAGGTGTGTCATAACATATCGTGCGCCCTTCTCGGAGCCGACAGCCTGGTTGCGTACCTCGAAGAGAAACTCGGCATCAAGAAGGGTGAGACGACGAGCGACAAGCTCTTCACGCTCATTTCCGTGGAGTGTCTCGGTTCGTGCGCGACGGCCCCGATGATGCAGATAAACCAGGATTACCATGAAAACCTGACCCGCGAGAAGGTCGATCAGATCATCGATGAGTTGCGCGCGAAAGGGGAGACGGAGGCCAGGACGTGACGTTCTACTCGCCCGTCAGAACCAACGCCGCTTCCGTGGCCGGCAGTGACAAGTTGCATCTGTTCAGGCACGTCGAGGATCCGGGCCAGTTCAAGCTCGAGACATACGAGGCCCACGGGGGCTGGCAGGCATGGAAAAAGGCTCTCACCTCGATGACCGCCGAGCAGGTTATCGAAGAGGTCAAACAGTCCGGGCTGCGCGGTCGCGGCGGGGCCGGGTTTCCGGCCGGGATGAAATGGGGATTTGTGCCGAAGAACTCCCCCAAGCCCCGATACGTGATCTGCAACGCCGACGAGTCGGAACCCGGAACGTGCAAAGACCGGGTCATCCTGGAGCGCGACCCGCATGCCGTGATCGAGGGTATGGCCATTGCCGCTTACGCCATCGGCAGCCACCTGATGTTCTGCTACATCCGGGGCGAGTTCAACCACTGTATCGAGCGGGTAGAGGCGGCCCTGCAGGAGGCGTACGCCCGGGGCCACCTCGGCAAGAACATTTACGGCACGGGGTACGATCTCGACATGATCGTCCACACCGGTGGAGGGGCGTACATTTGCGGCGAGGAGACGGCGCTGCTGAATTCTCTCGAAGGGGAGAAGGGTCTGTCCCGCATCCGTCCGCCGTTCCCGGCCGTCGAAGGCCTGTACGGATGCCCGACCATCGTTAACAACGTCGAGACGCTGGCCAGCGTGCCCCACGTGATCAATCACGGGGCCGGCTGGTACCGCTCCCTCGGCACGGAGAAATCCACCGGCACAAAGATCTTCAGCCTGACCGGTCACGTCAAACAGCCCGGGAATTACGAGGTCGAGCTGGGTTTCAATCTGAAAAAGCTCATCTATGATCCGGAATACGGCGGCGGGATTCTCGGCGACAGGAAGCTCAAGGGCGTTATCCCGGGCGGGGCGTCGACGCCGCTGCTGACCGAGGACATGATCGACGTCGGCCTTGACTACGAGGCGCTGACGGCAGCCGGCTCCATGCTCGGCTCAGGCGCCGTCATCGTGTTCCATGAACAAACCTGTATCGTCTGGGTCATGCTCAAGTTGATCCATTTCTTCAGGCACGAGTCGTGCGGCAAGTGCACCCCCTGCCGCGAGGGGACCGGGTGGCTGGAACAGATTATCCGCCGCATCGAGGACGGCTCGGGGAGTCCCGGTGACATCGAAACAATCGATGATGTGTGCAGCAATATCCTTGGCCGCACGATCTGTCCGCTCGGTGACGCGGCCGTGATGCCCATACAGTCGGCCATCAGGCTGTACTGCGATGAATGGGACTACCATATCAAGAACAAACAATGCATGGTAAGATCGGATTTCGGTTTTTAGGGAGTGCCTGACTTGTCCAAAGCGGCAAAGAAAGATGCACCGGCGGTGGACACCGTCACGCTGACAATCGACGGCCGTGCTGTCACCGTCCGCAAAGGGACGACTATCCTTCAAGCGGCCCGGGATATGGGTATAGACATCCCTACGTTTTGCTGGCACCCCAAACTCAAGTCGGTCGGCGCCTGCCGGATGTGCTACGTCGAGGTCGAGCGGATGCCCAAGCTGCAGGTTTCGTGCGCCACCGAGGTCATGGAGTCCATGGTGGTGCACACCGACTCGGATCTCGTCAAGAGGGGGCGGCGGGCGGTGCTCGAGTTCATCCTGCTGAACCACCCCCTGGACTGCCCCACCTGCGACAAGGGCGGTGAGTGCGACCTTCAGGATCTGACCTTTGCCCACGGCTTCGACGACAGCAGGTTTGCCTTCCAGAAGTACCGTTTCATCCCTGAGGAGGGGGAAAGCACCTTTGATGACGTCCAGATCGGTCCCCAGGTGATTCTCAACCGCAATCGGTGCATTCTCTGCTACAAGTGCGTTCGCGCCAACAAGGAAGCGTTCGGCGAGTACGACCTCGGGGCCTACGAGCGCGGCAATATCACCGAGATCAACGCCGCGCCCGGGCAGCAGGTGGACAACCCGTTCTCCGGCAACCTGGTGGAAATCTGCCCCGTCGGCGCCCTGACCAACAAGGACTGGCGGTACAAGATCCGCGTGTGGCTGACACAAACGGTGTCCTCGATCTGTCCCTATATGAGCTCCGGCTCGAATACCACGATTTTCAAGGAAAGTCACCAGAACCGCATCTTCCGGGTAACCGGACGCGGCAACGATGATATTGATGACGGCTGGCTTGGCGACGTGACCCGGTACGGTTACCAGATCGTGCATTCCGAGGATCGGCTGAGAACGCCCCTGATCAGGAAAGAGGGCACCCAGGTGCAGGCTTCCTGGGACGAGGCCATGGCTCTGATCGGGAAACGCCTGAGCGAGATACGCGATCAGAAAGGATGCGTCTGCATCGGCGGCCTGGCCGACCCTCTTATGGACAACGCCACCCTGTACAGCTTCTCCAAGCTGATCCGGCGCACGCTCGGCTCCCACAACATCGATTATCGCATAGATTACCGCATGCTGCCGAAAGGATCGGACGACGATTACTCGATACTGGCGTCGCGGCCGTTCAGAATCGCTGACATTGACGATTCGGACGTCATCGTGACGCTGGGCACGGATCTGCTGAAGGAACATCCGAACGAATACCTGCGAATCCGGAAAGCATACAATTTCCACCAGGCCCGCGTCTTCGTGCTGAATCCGTATTCGGTCAAGGCGTCGGATGTCGCTGAACGTGAGCTGGTGTACAGGTTGGGGACCGACGAAGCCCTGGTCAGCGCTCTGTGCCTGGCCGCGGTCGAGGAAAATCTGGTCCCGGCGGCGGACCTCGATCAGTTGAGACAGGCCGCCGGTTTCCAGGCGGCTGCCGACGCCGCCCGGGTGTGCGGGGTGGACCCGGCGGACGTCAAAGCGGTGGCCCGGGCCATGGCCGCAGCCTCGAAGGTTACGTTTATCGCCGGCGAGATCGTCAGCAGATCGAAAGACCGTCAAGCCATCGCCGCCGCCCTGTGCAACCTCAACCGAGTGTTCGGCCTGGAGGGTAAGGGACAAATTGCGGTGCTGGCCCGATATGCCAACTCCATGGGTGCGGCGCAACTGGGTGTGTCACCGGACCCGCCCGCGCCGGTGAAGGATCAACTGAAAGCCATCTGGTCGGGATGGCCGGATGCCGAGCCGTGCAACACCGACAGCATGATGGTCAACATGCGCAAGGAGGAGATCGACGGGCTGGTCATCATGGGAGCCAACCCCATCATGCTTTACCCTGACCGCGAGTTCACCCGTGAGAGCCTCGAGAAGCTCGACTTTCTGGTCGTATGTGACCTCTTTGAGACCGAGACGACGACCCTGGCCGATGTCGCGCTGCCTCTGAGCAGCTGGGCCGAGTATACCGGGCGCTATGTGAACCTTGAGGGCAGGGTGCAGGTGGCGCACCAGGCGATCACGCCCCTGTATGAATCGAAGCCGGGGTACGAGATTGTCGAAATGATCGCCGAAAAGCTCGGGGCCAGGCTGTTTGAGTCAGCCGGGGCCAGGGACGAAGAAATCGAACGACTCCTGGCGACGGATTCCACGCTGCCCTGGCCGGCCTCGTACGTGAAGGCCGCGGGAAGCAGGGATGAAGATGACAGCGAGTATCCCATACCGCTGGTCATCGGCGATGATCCGCATCACTGCGGGCATCGAACGGAGAAGGCCGGTGCCCTTGTAGACTTCGTCGGCGAGGCGTATATTGAGCTTTCCGCGGATCTCGCGGCGGAGTACGGGATCAACGACGGCGATTCCGTTCGCGTGGAATCGAAGGTCGGCAAGATCATCGTGCCGGCTCGGATTTCCGACTGTATCGAGAACGACGTCGTGTTTATTCCGCGCAACTTCTCTTCTACGCCGGTGACGTCGCTGCTGATGCGGAAGCGGCGTCTCGATATGGTCAAAATCAGCAAGGTGGTCAGTTAGCGGCTATGTTGGAGATTATAGTCACATCTTCCATCCAGGTGACGGTCGTGATCGTGGCCGTCCTGGCCGGCTGCGCCTGGGCTACCTGGCTGGAGCGCAAGGTGCTCGCCCACATGCAGCAGCGCTACGGCCCGCTGTGGACCGGCCCGTACGGGCTCCTTCAGCCGATCGCCGACGGACTGAAGCTCATGTTCAAGGAGGACCTGGTCCCCGACACCGTGGAGCGATCCATCTATGCGCTGGCGCCGATCGTGGCCTTTATTCCGGCCCTGCTGACTTTTGCGGTAATCCCGTTCTCTCCTGATTTCACGGTTTTCGGCTACGAGTTCAAGGGCGTGATTTCCGACCTGAACATCGGCATTCTCTGGGTCTTTGCGATAACGTCGCTGGGCGTGTACGGCCTGATTCTGGCCGGGTGGTCTTCCGCCTCCAAGTATTCTCTGCTCGGCGGGCTGCGCGCGTCGGCGCAGATGATATCGTACGAAATCAGCTACGGCCTGTCCATAGTCGGCGTCATTCTGATTGCCAACACCCTGTCCATGACCGAGTTGGTGGCACAGCAGGACAGCCAGTCGGTCTGGTTCTTCGAAAACTGGTTTGTCTGGAAACAGCCGTTCGGGTTTCTCCTGTATATTACGTGCGCCATCGCCGAAACGAATCGAACTCCCTTCGACCTTCCCGAGGCTGAGTCGGAGCTGGTGGGCGGGTACAACACAGAATACTCGTCCCTGCGCTTCGCGCTCTTCTTCATCGGCGAGTATGCGAATATGCTCGGCGTGGCGTGTGTGGCGACGACGTTGTTTTTCGGCGGATGGCACGGACCGGCCTTCCTGTCGTTCATCCCGCCGGTGATTTGGTTCTTGGTCAAGGTGTTCGTGTTCATGTTCTGCTATATCTGGCTGCGCGCCACGTTCCCGCGCTTCCGGTACGACCAGTTGATGCGTTTCGGCTGGCTGGTGTTGTTCCCGCTGGCTATCTTGAACACGATGATCACCGGCCTGATCGTGTTGCTGTGATGGGGAAAGAAAACTGCTGATATGAAAAAGGTGCTCACAGCTGTCGTCAACGTCTTCTGGAAGATGCCCCAGGCGTTCTGGGTTACCGGGAAGCACTATTTCAAGAAGCCGGTGACGCTTGACTATCCCCGCAAGAAAGTGCCGATGTCCCCGCGCTATCGCGGCAGGCATTACCTCGAGCGCTACGATGACGGCACCGAGCGGTGCGTGTGCTGCGGTTTGTGCGCCGCGGCGTGCCCGGCCGATGCCATCTATATGGAGCCGGAAGAGAACGAGAAGGGCGAGCGCCGGGCCCGCATCTACGAAATAAATCTCCTCAGGTGCATCTTTTGCGGATTCTGCGAGGAAGCCTGCCCCGAGGAGGCGATTTTTCTCGGTCAGGAGTATGAGTTCTCTGATAACAACAGGGATTCGTTCATATATACCAAGGAACAGATGCTGGTCCCGCATCCCAGGAAGGACAACCCGTTCAAGCGGATCATCCGTCGGGTGCGCCGGGCATACGGGGTGCCGGAATCGAGCCTATGAACGCTGATACCGTAATATTCTTCATTTCGGCCGTGGTGGCCGTCTTTGGCGCTACCATGATGATCAGTCAGCGCAATGCGGTGGCCTCGGTGCTTTATCTTATTGTCTCGCTGGTGGCGCAGGTCGTCTGCTATGTGCAGCTCGGCGCCCTGTTTATCGGCGCGGTGCTGATTCTCGTGTACGCCGGTGCGATTCTTGTGCTCTTTTTGTTCGTGATCATGCTCCTTAACCTGCGCGGGGGTGAGGACCTCGGCGAGCCGTCGCGCGGACTCAGCAGGTACAGCACGTATCTCGTTTCCATCCTGCTGATTATCGAGCTTGTCTTTGTCATCAAGGGTGTCTTCTACCGGGGCAGTATGACGGGCGTTCTGTCGATGGCGGCGGACAACTTCGGCGAGGTTGCGGCCGTTTCAAAGCTCCTGTTTACGCGATACCTGTATCCCTTCGAACTGACCGGCGTGCTCCTGCTGGCGGCCATCGTCGGCGCCGTGGTGCTGGCCAGGCGGGAGACCGGGGCGGACCGGCCGGCCACGGGAGAGCGGCAAGGTCGTGGTGAGAATGAATCCAGTGGTGGGGTAGAATAGAATGGTACCTATATCAGCGTACTTGATTCTGGCCGTGGTCCTGTTCGGGATCGGCACCGTCGGCGTGCTGATTTCCCGGAATATGATTATCCTGTTCATGTCGGTCGAGTTGATGCTGAACGCCGCCAACCTGGCTCTTATCGCCTTCTCGCGGGCGCTCAACGTCATGGACGGCCACGCGTTCGTCTTTCTCGTGCTGACCATCGCGGCGGCCGAGGCGGCGGTCGGCCTGGCCCTGATCGTCACCCTGTACAGGAACCGGGGCACCGTCAACATCGATCGCTTCAGCATGATGAAATGGTAGGCAAAACCCGTGACTGATTACCTGTACCTCATTCTTCTGTTCCCGCTGGCGGGTTTTCTGATCAACGGGTTGCTGATCGGCCGGCTGCCCCGGCCGGTCATCTCGCTGGTCGGTTGCGGGTCCGTCGGCCTGTCGCTGGTCGCGTCCGTGCTTGCCTTCTTCGAGTTGAAAGCTCTGCCGGCCGATGCCCGGGTGATCGAGCAGGTGCTGTTCGCCTGGATTCCGTCCGGGTCATTCCACGTCGACGTGGCTTTCCTCCTTGATCCGCTTTCCACGGTGATGATACTGGTTGTCGCCGGCGTCGGCTTTCTGATCCACGTCTACTCCGTCGGATACATGCACAAGGATCCCGGTTACGGACGATACTTCGCCTACCTCAACCTCTTCGTCTTCTCCATGCTTACCCTGGTGCTGGCCAACAACTTCTTGTTCATGTTTGTCGGCTGGGAAGGCGTGGGGCTGTGTTCGTACCTGCTGATCGGCTTCTGGTATGAACGCAAGTCGGCCTCTGACGCGGGGAAGAAGGCGTTCATCTTCAACCGTGTCGGCGACTTCGGTTTTCTCATCGGCATGTTCATTATTTTCTGGCAGGTGGGGTCCCTCGATTTTGTCGCCGTTATGGACAGGGCCCCGGTGATGTTTGCGGCCGGCGGCGGCCTGGTGACGGCCGTCTGCCTGCTCCTGTTTCTCGGCGCCACCGGAAAATCCGCGCAGATTCCGCTTTACGTGTGGCTGCCCGACGCCATGGAGGGTCCGACGCCGGTCTCGGCGCTCATCCACGCTGCCACCATGGTTACGGCCGGGGTCTACATGATCGCGCGGACCAACGTGTTGTATGCGATGGCGCCCGATGCGCTGCTGGTTGTGGCCATCGTCGGTGCCGCCACCGCGCTGGTTGCCGCCACCATAGGTTTGGCGCAGAACGACATCAAGCGCGTGCTGGCCTACTCGACCGTAAGCCAGCTCGGATACATGTTCCTGGCTTGCGGCGTGGCCGCCTTTTCGGTCGGCATTTTCCACCTTATGACGCACGCCTTTTTCAAGGCCCTGCTGTTCCTGGGTGCCGGTGCCGTCATTCACGCCGTCTCCGATGAGCAGGACATGCGGCGCATGGGCGGATTGAAGAAGTACCTGCCGATCACATACGCAACTATGCTGATCGCGACGCTGGCCATCTCCGGTATTCCCGGGCTGTCCGGCTTTTTCTCCAAGGATGAAATTCTCTGGAAAGCGTATTCGTCCCAGTTCGGTCACCCGCTTTTCTGGGTGGTCGGTTTCGTCACCGCCGGGTTGACGGCTTTCTACATGTTCAGGCTCATCTACCTGACGTTCTTCGGCAAGGAGCGCATGGGCGAAGAGACGCGCCGTCACGTACACGAGGCGCCGAAGTCGATGACCGTTCCCCTGACGGTCCTGGGAGCGCTGTCGATTGTCGGCGGGTTCATCGGCATGCCCCACATCTTCGGGGTAGCCAACGTCTTCGAGGAGTGGCTGCATCCGGTGATGGGCGGCGCCGCGGGCGAGCCGGCTGCGCACGCCCTTGCCTCGGGCGGGGCCGATACCGGGATGGAGTGGACCCTGATGGTTGCCTCGGTGATCCTGGTGGTCATCGCCGTCTACGCCGCCTACTACCTGTACCATAAGAACACGGCTGCAGCGACCGCCCTGCGGCAAAAATTATCCGGAATCCACCGCGTCATATTCAACAAGTATTACGTGGATGAATTCTACGGGGCGGCTATTGTGCGGCCGGTCGTGTACGGATCGCTTTTCCTCTGGAAGTTTGTTGACGTCGTGCTTATCGACGGTTTTCTGAACGGTATGGCCCGGGTCAGCCGTGATGTCTCGGACATTCTGCGCTATACGCAGTCGGGGCGCGTGCGTGGCTACGCTACGTTGTTCGTGGCCGGAGTGGTGGTCGTAATCGCCTTTTTCATATTTGGGTAGGCAATGGAACAGATCATTCTACCGCTGGTAACGTTCTTCCCGCTCATCGGAGTGATCATCCTTCTGTTTGTCCCGCAGAAGCAGGTGGAGACGATCAAGGGCGTCAGCCTGATCATCGCCTTTATTACCGTGCTCTTGTCGGTTGCCCTGTACTACTGGTTTGATCCGCTGGCGACCGGGATGCAGTTCGAGATTAACCGGATGTGGGTTACGTCGCTCGGCATCAACTTCCACATGGGCATTGACGGCATTTCCCTGCTCCTCATCCTCCTGACGGCCGTCCTGACGTTCATATGCGTGCTGTCATCGTGGTGCTCCATCACCAAGGGGGTGAAGGGATTTCACATTTCGATGCTCCTGCTGAGTACGGGCATGATCGGCGTCTTCTGCGCCCTCGACCTGTTCCTGTTCTACGTGTTCTGGGAAGTCATGCTGGTCCCGATGTACTTCATCATCGGTGTATGGGGCGGACCCAGGAGGACGTACGCGGCGATCAAGTTTGTGCTCTTTACGATGTTTGGGTCGCTGCTCATGCTGGTCGGACTGTTGTACCTGTACTTCGACTACCACGCCTACGCCGGCGAGTACACCTTCGACCTCCTGCAGATCATGCAGATGCCGATGGCCTACCACGTGCAGCTGTGGTTGTTCGCGGCTTTTGCGCTCGCCTTTGCCATCAAGGTGCCGCTCTGGCCGTTCCACACGTGGCTGCCCGACGCCCACGTTGAGGCGCCCACGGCCGGCTCGGTGATTCTGGCCGGCGTCCTCCTGAAAATGGGCACCTACGGTTTCATCCGCATCTGCCTGCCGCTGTTTCCGGACGCGACCATCACGTACCTGCCGTATATTTGCGTGCTGGCCATCATTGCCATCATCTACGGCGCTTTGGTCTCCATGGTCCAGAAGGACATCAAGTCCCTGGTGGCCTTCTCTTCGGTCTCCCACATGGGGTTCATCATGCTCGGCATCTTCGCGCTCAACGTCAGTGCCCTCGAAGGCTCGGTGATCCAGATGATCAACCACGGTATTTCCACCGGCGCCCTGTTCCTGATCGTGGGCATGATCTACGAGCGCCGGCATACGCGCATGATTGCGGATTTCGGCGGGCTGGCGAAGGTGATGCCGACGTTCTCGGCTATCTTTATGATCGTGATGCTGTCGTCCATCGGTCTGCCGTTCACTAACGGGTTTGTCGGCGAGTTCCTGATCCTCCTGGGTACGTTCAAGGCCAATGCCGTTTACGGAATTCTGGCCGCGACCGGCGTTATTCTCGCGGCCTGCTATATGTTGTGGATGTATCAACGGGTGGTTTTTGGCAAGGTCAGCAATCCCGCCAATGAGAAGCTGACTGACCTGACCGCCCGCGAAAAGCTCGTTCTCATCCCGCTGGTCGTGCTTATCTTCTGGATCGGCATATATCCGAAACCGTTCTTGGAAAGAATCGAGCCGGCCGTCAGGCAGGTGTTGACTCAGGTCAGCAGGGCCAGGGCGGTCGAGCTGGAAGGGGGCTTTCAGATTACGAAAGTCCGTGCCGGCGAGCAGACCGGTGTTGTTGACGTGGAGTTTTCCAAGCCCGGAGGTGATGAGCCGTGAGCGAAGTGACCATATACATGATACAGGGATGCCCATACTGTCAGGCGGCGAAGAAGCACTACACCGAACAGGGCATTGCTTTTACCGAGATTGACGTTCACCAGACGCCCGGCGCCATTGACAAGCTGGTAGAGCTTTCCGGAGGCCGGAGGATGGTGCCGGTGATTGTCGAGGACGGTGAAGTCAAGACGGGTTTCGGCGGGGGCTGAGGGATTTAGGTAAGCGCGACGGTCGTCGCGGAGAGGACCCATGGTTGATTACGTTTCCGCACTCTCGATTGATCTGAGCCTGATCTACCCGGAGATTGCGCTGCTGGCGGCGGCCTCGGTGATTCTGGTCACCGCCTTCGTCAGGAGAATTGCGCCGCTGGCGCCGGTCATGGCCGTGGTAGGGCTCGCCGCCTCGCTTTACCTCGCAATCGAGCAGTGGGGTGACCAGAAGGCCGGTTTTGCCGGCATGGTGACCTGCGACGATTTCGGCGTCATGTTCAAGCTCATATTCGTGCTGGCCGCCCTGCTGTCCCTGTTCATTGCCTACCGCTATCTCAAGGTCAAGGGGATCGAGTCGCCGGAATTCTACGCCTTGCTCCTGATCTCGACCATGGGCATGATGGTCATGGCCAACAGCACCGACCTGGTCGTCATGTTTCTCGGTCTCGAGATCATGTCCGTGCCGCTGTATGTCATGGCGGCTCTCAACCGGCGCTCCCTGGCCTCAAACGAGGCGGGCATCAAGTACTTTATCATGGGTGCCTTCGCCAGTGCCTTTCTGCTGATGGGCATCGCGTTTGTCTTCGGCGCCGCCGAAACCACCAACCTGAGACGCATCGTCGCCGACTTCAACTACATCTCCAGCCATTACAGGGTCTACCTGTATGCCGGTGTCGCCCTTGTGCTGATCGGATTCGCGTTCAAGATAGCCGCAGTACCCTTTCACACCTGGGTGCCGGACGTTTACGAGGGTGCGCCCACGCCGGTGACCGCCTTCTTCTCGGTCGCCCCCAAGGCGGCCGGGTTCGCAGTAATGCTGCGCATTTTTAACTTCGGCTTTGCCGATATCGGCATGCTGACCGGGGTGTTCTGGGTTCTGGCGGTGCTTACCATGTCGGTGGGCAACATTCTGGCCCTCCGCCAGGACAACGTGAAAAGGATGCTGGCCTATTCGTCGATATCGCACGCCGGATACGTGCTGGTGGCGCTGACGGTGGGCGGCGCTGATGCCGTATCGGCGGCCATCTTCTACCTGGTCAGCTACACGCTGTTCAACCTCGGGGCGTTCGCGGCCGTAACCGTTCTGGAAACCCGCTCCGGGTGCACCTGCGAGTATTCTGAGCTGACCGGCCTGTCAAAAAGCAACCCGTACCTTTCGGCCACCCTCGCCCTGTTCATGTTCGCCCTGGCGGGTTTTCCGCCGACGGTTGGATTCTTCGGCAAATTCTACATCTTCTCCGCGGCGGTCAGGGCCGGGTTTATTCCTCTGGCCGTGATCGGCGTCATGAACTCGTTTATATCGGTTTACTACTACCTGCGGGTCATCAAGACCAGTTATTTCGATCAAGTCGAGGCGGGCCGGTCGGAGCCGGCCGTAGTGACGCCGTCCGTGTTTGTCGTCCTGGCCGTAGCTGCGCTGGCTACTCTCGGCCTCGGCTTCTTCCCGCAGGATCTTCTGGAGCTTTCACGCGCGGCCATCTTCGCCTTCCTGTAAGATCCACCGTCGATATTCGGATGAAGTGATGAAAATCTATACGGCGGGGGCCGGGTCTGTCTGCCCGGGCAGCCGGGAGGCCCGGACTCCGATCAGCGGAGCCGGAACTTGCCGTTGATGTCCGGGACCCGGACCGGGTACTTGCCGGAGAAGCAGCCGTGACAGAACGTAGTCCTGGGCAGAGCCGGCATCGACAGCATGCCTTCCAGCGACAGGTAACGCAGCGAATCCACGTGCAGGTACTTCTCGATCTTCTCAACCGGAATCCGCCAGGCAATAAGTTCCTTGACCGTCGGCATGTCGATGCCGAAGAAACAGGGGGAAACGATGGGAGGGCAAGACACGCGGAAATGGATCTCCTGGGCCCCGGCGTCCCGAATCATTTTTACGAGCTTTCTGGACGTCGTCCCGCGCACAATCGAGTCATCCACCACCACCACCCGCTTGCCGTCGAGAACCCCCTTGACGGGGTTGAACTTAAGCTTGACGTCGAGGTCACGGATGCGCTGGTGGGGGTCAATGAACGTCCGCCCGACGTAGTGATTTCGGATAAGGCCGATCTCGAACTTGATCCCGGACTCCTCGGCGAAGCCGAGTGTCGCGGTGTTGGCCGAGTCCGGTATGCCGATCACGATGTCGGCATCGACTGGATGTTCCCGGGCCAGCAGGCGGCCGAGGCGCCGGCGAACTTTGTCGACGTTCTCTCCGAAGACTTTCGAGTCGGGCCGGGCGAAGTAGATAAACTCGAAGATACAGAACGCGTGCCGGGAGTTTTTCGTAAGGAACCGTGACCTGAGCCCCTTCTTGCTGATCTCCAGTACCTCCCCGGGTTCGATGTCGCGAACGTACTTGGCCCCGATGATGTCAAAAGCACAGGTTTCCGAAGCCACGATGTGTGAGCCGCGGAACGTGCCCAGGGCCAGGGGCCGGAATCCGCGCGGATCCCGGGCCGCTATGATGCTGTCCTCGGTGAGGATGAGCAGGGAATAGGCACCGCGAATCCGTGCCAGAGCGTCGCAAATTCGTTCGAAGCGCGTCTTCTTCTTCGAGACGGCCGCGAGGTGCAGGATGATTTCGGTGTCCGACGTGGTCTGGAAAATGGAGCCTTTTTGATCAAGCTTCTTCTTCAGATCAAGCGAGTTTGTCAGGTTACCGTTGTGGACGATAGCCAGGTTGCGGTTGCGGTTGGTGATCATGAACGGCTGGATGTTGATCAGCGACGACATCCCGGTCGTGCTGTACCGTGTATGCCCGATCGCGATGCTGCCGGTCAGCCTGGTGATGTTCTGGCGATCGCCAAAGACCTCCGACACTTCCCCCATTGACTTGTGCAGGTTGAATCGGCCGTTCTCGGAAGTGACGATGCCTGCAGATTCCTGTCCCCGGTGCTGCAGGGCATACAAGCCAAGATAGGTCAGTTCCGCAGCCCGCGGGTTGCCGTAAATGCCGAAGACACCGCACTTATCGTGAATCATGTTGTCCAGCATACTCGTCCAGTCTTTCCCAACGACTCTGGAAAGCGGCTAACTTAGCCCCTGGCCGGGCAAAAGTCAACGGCTTTCGCCCGCCGCGGCGGCCGGATTTGTGAAGCCGGGTGCACTCGTTTGGCCCGCCGGCCGGGCTGTTCAAGGGACGCACAGCGATTGCGCTGGATAACTCGCCGGAATTGCTGTATCTTGGCGGCGTTGCCATTTTACTTGCGGAAGTCCGGTTTTTTCGCAGGAATGCACTCCTTTTGCTGAAAAGGCAATAGGATTGCGGGACTGCGCGTATGGATAACAAAGACTCAAACAGGTATGAGATTCTCCGCCAGTTGGCTCTCGCCGGCTGCCAGGGCGAAGATCTGCAGCAGACGGGCGAGACGGCGCTCCGTCTCGCGGCCGGTCTGATCGGCCTGCAAGCGGCCGCCCTGTACCTTTGGGATGAGGCCATGACGGTCACCATGAACGCCCACTGCGCCGAAACCGAGGCAGCCCGTGAAAGGCTGGAGTCGCTTGAAGGTGATCTCTTCAGATCCCTCCGGCAGGAGCGTAAGCTGCTGTCGGCTTACATGAGTTTCGGCGGAGATTCGCCGCTGCACGCATTTACTCTTCCGCTGTACCACCAGGAGCGGGTCTTCGGGGCGGTTATCGGTATTCACGAAGGGGCCGCAAAGCTGGTCAGCGAAGACGCCTTTCTGGAAGCGTTAAGCGCCGCCATCGCTCTTAATGTCGCAGCTCGGGGAGTTGAGAAGGACACGGCCGTCGGCAGGGACGTGCTGGACAAAGAACGGCTCGGGGCCATCATTGAGACCGCCGTCACGGTCAATCACGAAATCAACAACCCGCTTACTGCCATACTTGGGAACGTCCAGCTTCTTCTGTTGAAACGTCAGGATCTGGATCAGGAGCTGGCGGCGAAACTCAAGACCATCGAGATTTCGGCTCTGAAGATTCGGGACGTTACTCAAAGGCTGCTTCGGCTCACTTCCGCTCGTTCAGTGCCTTACGCGGAAGGCACCAGCATGCTGGATCTCTCTGACCACGGTAAAGAAGATGAATAACTCACGGAGTCATCGGCTCCGGGCCTGATGACGCGCCTCAGGCTGTTCCCTCGTCCCCTGCTCCAGACCCGGCGAGCCTGCCGTCCATCGATCCCCGTGCTCAGATGACGTTGGTTTCTTCCACCAGTTCTCCCAGGCGAAACCGGTCGGGGCTAAGCGACTTGATATCCACGGACGGCTCCTTGCCGGCCGTTATCTCCGAGGTCACGAGACCGGCGGCGGGGGCGTGCATCAGCCCGTGTCCGGAGAACCCGGTGACGTGGAACATGCCCTTGACCGATGGCTCCCAGCCGATTATGGCGCGGTGGTCCGGGGTCGTCTCGTACAATCCAGCCCACTCGTTGGCCATCTCGGCCGTCTCAAGCTGAGGCATGCGCTCAAGGGCCAGCTCAAGAATCCTGTCCGTATAGTCCGGGTCGATGGATATGTCAAAACCCGGCGGCACGGACTTATCCGCCCAGCCGAGCAACAGGCCCTTTGACTCCTTATGGCAATAAAGCCCGGTCTTCACATCCACGACCATGGGGATATCCGGGCGCAGGAAGTCGAGTTCGCCGGTCGTGACAATCTGGCGGCGGTAGGGCTTGACCTCCACGTCGGCACCCACCATCCGCCCGATCCGGGCCGAGTATGCCCCGGTGCAGTTGATCACGAGCGGCGTGGCGATATCCCCCTTGACCGTCTTAACACCGGAAATCGCGCCGGCGGTCACCTCGATCCCCGTGACCTCGGTCTCCAGTTCGATGGCCACGCCAAGCCGGCGGATCGCGCGCTCGTAGCCGGAGAGAAACTCGTGAGGGTCGGCCAGCCCGTCGTCCCCACAGAAGGTCGCCAGCTTGATGTCGTCGGTCCGCACGTGGGGAGCATACTGGTGGATATCCTCGGGCTTGACCAGGTGTACGTCCAATCCCAGGGAACGCTGCAACTCGTACCCCTGCTTGTGCATCTCGATGTCCTTGTCGTCGGACAGCACGAACATGTAGCCCACCTGCTTGTACAGGGCGTCTGAGCCGGTATCCTCCTTGAAGCGCTTGAAGAGCTTCTCGGAAAGCATGGACATTTCGATATTGATCTTGCTATTGAACTGGGCTCGAACTCCGCCGGCCGCCTTGGAAGTAGAGCACGCACCGAGAAACATCTCCCGTTCTACGAGCGTAATCTGTCCCACGTTTTCGCGCGCCAGGTAGAAGGCCACGGTCGTGCCTATAATGCCTCCTCCGACAATGACCACGTCTGCTGTTGCACGCATTGTATGCCCTCGCGCCCGTAATGGCCTAAAGTGAACTTTTTCACTAATTTATGAAAATCCCGCTCCAAGTCAAGCCGGTAACCTCCTGCCTTTGCAACTATCGCAGCGCCAAACAAATGACTTGTCCGGGTAGCAAAAAATGATACATTCAGTCTTTCAATGCAAAGAATAGCCACTGAAAGACTCTCGCGGCTGATACAAATCTCGGAAACCAACCTTCTGATCCTGCTGTCAGTAGTCGTCGGCCTTACGACCGGTTTCGGGGCGATCGGGTTTATTCTGCTCATAGAGTATTTTAACTCCCTGTTCTTCGGGCTGACTGACCAGATCCTGGTCACGGCGGTCGGGTTTGCCAACTGGGGCGGGTATAAGTTCTGGCTGCCGTTGATTCCGATGCTCGGCGGCCTGCTGGCCGGACCCATCGTCTTCAAGTACGCCACCGAGGCCCGGGGTCACGGCGTGCCGGAAGTAATGAACGCGGTCGCCCGGCTCGGCGGCATTATCAGACCCCGCGTTGCCTTCGCCAAGACCATTGCTTCCGCCATCTGCATCGGATCAGGCGGGTCGGCGGGCCGTGAGGGGCCGATTGTGCAGATCGGCTCAGCGTTCGGCTCGACCATCGGCCAACTGTTCCGGATGCCCGGCGAGCGGGTCAAGGTGCTGGTCGGCTGTGGGGCGGCCGCCGGAATTGCAGCCGTGTTTAATGCCCCTATCGCAGGCGTTATCTTTTCGCTGGAAATAATCCTGGGTGACTTTGCCATCAAGACATTTGCCCCCGTCATCCTCTCCTCGGTCGTGGCTTCCGTTGTCAGTCGATGGTTTCTCGGAAACCACCCCGCTTTTGAGGTGCCGAGTTATTCGCTTGTTTCGCCCTGGGAAATACCCCTGTACGTGGTGATGGGAGTGGCGGTGGGTGCGCTGGCGGTACTGTTCACCCGCTCGCTGGGCCGTTTCGAGGATTTCTTTGAAAACCTGCATATGGCCAACTGGACCAAGCCGGCTCTGGGCGGCCTGATTCTCGGCGGCCTGGCAGTGTTCTTTCCGCAGGTGCTGGCCGACGGTTATCACACGATTTCGCTCACCCTTCACGGCAGCATGGCTGTCTGGCTGATGGTGATTCTGATATTTGCGAAAATCGTGGCCACCTCGCTCACGCTTGGCTCCGGAAACTCCGGCGGCATCTTTGCCCCGTCCCTGTTCATGGGTGCGGTGGCCGGGGGATCTTTCGGCGTCCTGATGAACTACCTGTTCCCGGGGGTCACCGCCACGCCGGGCGCCTACGCCGTGGTGGGGATGGCGGGCATGGTGGCCGGTACGACTCACGCCCCCATCACGGCCATGCTGATTATCTACGAAATGACCTGGGATTACCGTATCATTCTCCCGCTGATGGTTACGGTGGTGTTCTCAGCCCTGGTGGCCGGTCGGCTATACCCGCACTCCATTTACACGGCCAAGCTGTTCAAGCGGGGGATCGACATTCGCGGTGGTCGCGATGTCAACGTCCTGCGCTCGCTGCAGGTCAGTGAGGTCATGGATACGGATTTCGAAACGATCCGAGCCTCCACGACCCTGCTGGAAATCCTGCATAAGATAGAACTCTCGAAGGAGACCTACTTTGTCGTTGAAGGCAACGAAGGCAAGCTCAAGGGCGTCATCTCCTTTCAGGATATCCGCAACCTCCTGACCCACGACGAACTGGACTACCTCGTGATCGCTCAGGACTTGGTGGTATCGGATACGGTGGTGCTTGACATCACCGACGATCTGGAACACGCGCAAAAACTGTTCGGCCAGCGCGGCGTGGGGCTTATCCCCGTGGTACGCAAGGACAATCCGGGTAAGGTGATCGGTGTTGTCCGGCGCGATGACCTGGTCGGCTACTACAACAAGCGATTGCTCGAAACGATCCGCAGGTAAATCGGACCGCCGGTGCGGTCGGGCGACAGGGGTCGATCAGCCCGGCTCGCGGGCGGCCTGTTTGAATTCTTGCCGTGTCATTGGTAAGCGCCTATTTTGAGCCATGCCGGGATACGCCAAGCTTCGGGACGATCTGGTTTCCTCCCGGATGACCGTCGCGGGTCAGACCGTTTATACGCTGAAGGACCCGGTGGGAGGCCGATACTTCCGGCTCCGCGAGCCGGAGTTCTGGCTTGTCCATCAGCTTGACGGCCGCACCGAGCCTGAGAGGATCGCCTCGAGATTCAGGGAACGGTTCCAACTGAACATAAGCGCGGCCGACGTGCAGGCGTTTGTCGACCAACTGGAAGAGCTGCTGTTTCTGGAGAGCAGCCGGTCAGAACAACTGGTGTCGCGGGCTGGCTACCGAACCTCCTCGGGTCGGTCGCTGGCCGGCCGCATATTTTACCTGAAGCTCAAAGCGTTCAGCCCGGGGCGGCTGCTTGACCGGCTGACGGCTCTCTATCGTCCCCTTCACCGGCCCGGCTGGTTTGTCGTGCAGGGTGTAGTAATCGTGATTGGTCTTGCTGTGCTGTGGGCCAACGCCGGGCGGTTCGCGGTCGATCCGGCCGGGATCTACAACGTAACCTCGATTGCCGCTATCGTTCTGTCGATATTCATCCTGGTTACATTCCATGAGTTCGCGCATGCGGTTGTCTGCCGGTACTACGGGGGACAGGTGCGTGAAATCGGTTTCCTGCTAATGTATTTCCAGCCTTGCTTCTACTGCGACATTTCGGACGCCTGGCTCTTCGAGAAGAAGTCGCATCGCCTCGCGGTGACGATTGCCGGTCCGTATTTTCAGCTTGTGCTGATGGCGGCTGCGGTGATCATCTGGCGGGTCGCTACGCCGGGCACGGCCGTCAGCGAGGTTTCCCGCCTGGTGGTTATAGTGAGCCTGGTCAGTTACCTGTTCAATTTCAACCCGCTGATCAAGCTCGACGGGTACTATTTGCTGTCGGACTGGCTTGATATTCCCAACCTTCGCCAGAAGTCATTCTCGTACCTCGGCTACCTGCTCAAACGGGGAATCCTGGGCTGGCCGGTGGAGTCACCGGGGGTCACCCGGCGGGAGCGCAGGATCTTTACACTGTACGCTATCCTGTCGCTGGCCTATACCGGCTTCCTGATTACCTATATTCTCTTCCTGGCAGGGCGTTTTTTGCTGGAAAAGGTGGGCGGAACAGGGCTCGTATTGTTGTTGACGATCCTGTTGTTTGTGTTTAGACATAGTGTGATCGGCCTGGGCCGCGGTGTTGTCCGGCACCTTGCGTATATGAAAAGAATACTGAGAAAACCGTTGCGGCTGGCCTCGTACGTGGCCGTGTTTGCCGTCGTGCTGGTCGGGTCGTTGGCCGTGCCCTTCCCGCAGCGCGTCTCGGGTGATGTTATCGTTCGCCCCATCGCTGAGTTCACCCTGTCGCTGTCTCAGGCCGGCTTGCTGGAGACCAATCTTCGTTTCGGCGGCGAGAAACCAGAATCGCGTTCCAGCTTTCTGCAGATGACGTCCAACGAGATGGCTGTGCTTGACCTGGCGCCCCTTGTGCAGGACGGCCAGAGGGTACGTCCGGGCGATACCATTGCCCTGCTGACCTCCAACCAGATTACGCGGGAGATAACGAGCGCCCAGGCAGAACTTGACGGGCTCGAAGGCGAATTGGCGTTGCTGCAGGCGCCGCCAAAGGCGGAGGAGGTCGCCGAGGCAGCGGCTGGCGTGACCGCAGCACAAGCCTACCACGACCAGCAACTTCGCGAGTATGAGCGAGTGAAGCAACTGGTGGAGAAAAAGCTCGAGACCGCAGAGAAACTGGAAGCAGCCGGAGCGGCCCTGGATATCGCCCGGGCGGAGGTGGCCAACAAGACGTCACGCCTGCGGCTTCTGCAGTCGCCGCCCCGTCCCGAGGAGGAAGCGGTACTCCGGCACGGAATCGATAAGCAAAAGGCCAACCTGGACTTCCTTACCCAGCAGGCCGAGGCGCAGATGGTTGTGACCCCTATCGGCGGCACGGTCTCCACCCGCGCGGACGGCAACGAAATTCTCAAGGTGGCCAATCACAACACCGTGGAGCTGACCGTGCCCGTATCCGATTTCGACATCACACTCGTGCGCACCGGTCAATCGACGGCGGTAAAGGTACGATCATACCCGCAGCGCATGTTTGTCGGACGTGTCATACGCATATCGGAGGAGGCCGAGGCCGGCAGCGACAAGTCGTATTTCCCGGTCTCCGTTGTTCTTGACAACGATGACGGGCTGTTGCGTTCCGGTATGTCGGGTTATGCAAAGATCGAGGTTGGCAGAGCGTCTCTGGCCGGCCTGGCGGCACGCAAACTCACGTCGCTGCTTCGAGTCGAATTCTGGTCCTGGTGGTGAACCGTCGCACACTATAATGCGTCCACCGATGCAATGTCGGTATTATCGGTGGATTTTAGTCGCGTGCGCAACGGCAAGGAATACCCGTCCTGCGAATTTTTTTCTGCCCCGCGCGTAGCTCCTTATTTGTGAGTCACACGGGGTAGGAAAATTTTTCTCGCGTTACTGCGATCCGCGAGAATGTGGCGACAAATCTCAAGAAATATGGATCGATCTTCTTGACGGCCTCGTAGGATATACTATCATACTAGTGGAAATTGCATCTGCGTGTGTGCGAAAGCACACAGTATTGCATCCATTCTTCCATTGATAGGGAGAATGTTTAAGCACAAAGGAGGTGAGTGGATGACAGATTACAAGCTGACCGTTGAACTGCTTGAAGCTCGCATTGCACCCATCGGTGGTTGGAGCAATGGCGGCCAGTTACCAGGGATACCGTAAAGGTCTTCCATGATAGGGCAGGCTTCTCAGCCTGCCCTCCCTTTATCACCGAGCAACTCTCCGAGTTGCTTTATTTGTTTGGCCAGGAAGGCCACTGATCGCTTTTGCCGGTACCGTTGCCGGTCCGCCTCGTTGCGCAGACTATCGACAATTTCTTTACACAGTTGCAGGCCTTTTTTGCTGTCCTGGTAGCATCTCTCCCAGGCACCGCGAGTGTGTTGCAGTCTCGCGCTTAGCGCCAGTCCGACCACCATCTCCGGCAGCAATCTGCATCGTTGGGCCACGGTGAGCGCCTTGCCCACGAACGTCTCGGCTCTGTCAGGTTCTCCGGCCTCAAGCAGGGCTTCGCCGATAAGGTTGCACATCCAGGCCAGTTCAATGTCTTCCGTCAATCCGACAGGAATCCCCTGCAGTTGTTCCGCCAGGGCCTCGGCCTTGTCGAACAGCCGGCGTTCCAGAAGAAATTCAAGTCGGTTGAAGGCCAGCAACTGTCTCTCGCGGGCCATGTGCAGATTCTCGGTGAGTTCTTCAGTGCGGCGCACGTAGGCCGGGTCGTCACTCATCCGGGTGATCAGCAGCAGGGCACCGAGCTGGCTCTCGCTGTGGCCGATGGAGTCTGCCTCGTCGAGTGCTTGGCGGGCCAGGGACAGGGCCTGGCCGTCATCTCCGACCGCGTGTCGAAGGGCGGCCTCCTGCAGTTGAAGGGCTGTCTCCAGGAATCTATGATCCATCTCACGGCAGAATTGCCGGGCCGTCTTCAGGTAGTCTTCAGCTTCGGAGAATCGGCCCAGGCGCCGGTAGACCGCGGCCAGGTTGGCGTTGAAGACACCGAGATCCGCCTTGGAGTTCAGAGACTGAGCCAGCTCCAGGCCCTCGCGAAAGTAGTCCAAAGACGCCCGGAGTTGCCCGGCCGTGATCATTATTTCCGCCAGGTTCGAAAGGTTGAACAGGATTTCCTTCTTGGAGCCAATGCGGCGATTTAGCTCGAGTGATTCGGACAGGCAGTCGGCCGCCCGGCCGATTTCTCCGGTCATGTAGAAGGCATATCCGAGGTTGTTCAGGGTGCGGGCTATTTCTCCGGCGTGGCCGATCTCCTTCTTGAACTCGAGAGCCAGGTTTAGAACAGAGAGGCAGCGCGTATAGCGTCCCTGCGCGCCGTAAACGTTCCCGATGTTGTTGAGGGTGGAAGCCACCTCGGCCCTGGCATCCAGCTGCCGCTGAATCCTCAGCGCCCGGCGGTACTTGCTCAGCGCGTCGGGCAACTGGGCGGTAAGCCAGTAGATGTTGCCGAGGTTGTTCAGCACGTGCGATATCTCGAGCCGGTCATCCAACTGTCGAAAGATGTCGAGTGATTGTTCCAGGGCTTCAAGCCCTCTGGCGAACTCTTGTCTGAGACGGTACAGGTCGCCGAGATCCTTATACGTCTCCGCCAGCAGCTTGTCCGGCGGCCTGTTCCGGTACAGGTCGATCAACTCGCGGTAGGTCAGCAGGGCTTCTTCGGTCTCGCCGTTCTCCTTGTGGCAGTCACCCCGCAGCATCAGCAGGTTGCGCACGAAGAACTGATTATTCAGGAGTGCCGCGTACCGTATGACACGGTTGATCAGCGCCACGGCCTCGGTGTTGCGGTGATCCCGGTTAAGTTCGATGGCGCACTGGTACGCGCATCGCTCGGCGCCGTCAAGCTCCCCCGCCTGGATGAAGAGGTCGACGGCCGCCCGGAGCCGGCCCAGCCGTTCGGCCTGGAGCGCATACCTGGCCGAGAGCTTTCTCACCGTTCCGGTTCGCAGCAGGGGCCGCAGGAGCGTGATAAGCGCCGGCGGGATCGTGACGCCGCCCGTACGGCCGGTCAGGTTGAGCTTCCGCGCCGTCTTGTAATCGCCAACAACTGCGGCCATGATGCTCTCTTTCTTCAGCGCATCAGGCAGACTCTGAAAAACCTGAAGCTGCCGCCGACGGCAGGCTGCCGGCCAATAGATGGTCTGCTTGAAATGAAATCGCCCGGCGTCGTAGACCATGTTGTGGCGGACGAAGTTGGCCGTCAACACCAGCCGCAGCTGGGCGTTGTCTCCGTCGCACAGCAGGTCCAGCCGCTCTTTCTCCGCCTCCGACACGGAGACGGCAGCGCGGACGTTTTCCTCATAGTCTTTGTGCGGCTGCAGGAGGTGGGCCGGTCGGAGTGCCCGGGCAAACGGATAGCATGCCCCCAGGGCTTCCAGTTCACGGCACACCTCAATCGCCTTGCCCGGACGATCCGAAGCGTCCTTGGCCAGAAGGCGGCTCACGAGGCCGGCGACTTCCGGCGGGATGTCCCGTCGAAATCGGTTCACCGGGTACGGTTCTTCCTCGCGGACGCGGGCGTTCACGCGCATCGGTTCACTTTCGTCGTGCATAAAGGGATGCCTGCCGGTGAGCAACTGGTAGGCCGTCACGCCGAGCGCAAACAGGTCCGAGCTGTGGCTGACCACGCTATCCGTGATCGTCTCGGGGGCCATGTAGCCGACTGTCCCCAGGCCAAGCCGCCGGCTGTTGTCCTCTGAGACGAGGCGGCCCAGTGAGAAATCGGAGAGCTTTGCATAGAACAGGACCTTGGCCGGGGTGTCGGCCCAGTATGGCGGGATGAAGATGTTCTCGGGCTTGAGATCACCGTGCACCAGGCCCGCGGCGTTCAGGAATTCCAGGTCGACGGCAATTGCCGATATCAGGTCGAGCGTCTTATGCGGGTCCTCGACACGGCCCAGCTCGGCCAGCGACGGCCCCTCGCACAATTCGAGCATCAGGTACTCGCCCTCCCTTTGGGGCGGTTCGAGCAGCCGTACCAGGCCGGGGTAGCGACGGTCGCCGATCAACGCGTATTCTCTTTGGGCCAGATCAGCAAACGGGTGAGTCAGGCTTTTTGCCGTGTTCAGCGGGAACTTGAGCGCGGCCTTGATGTGAAGGTCGGTAACGAATGCCTTTACAACCTCGGCGGTTCCGCCGGTGCCGAGAGGTTCGATGCGTTGGAACCGGGCGTTGTCACGGGGCGTCGGCATTTACATCTGTAGCGCCTTCTGACGCTGTACGCGTGGAATGACGATTCTGAAAACGCTGCCTTCGTTCTCCTTGGAGTGCACGGTTATGTCGCCGCCGTGCAGCTCCAGGATCTTACGGCAGTTGTGCAGCCCCAGACCGTGCCCGCCCTTCTTGGTGGAGAAGTGCAGGGCAAAGATCTTCTCCTGAACCTCCGAAGCCATTCCGGTGCCGTTGTCGGAAACCTCCACGATCGCCTGGTCCGTATCCTTGTCGTAGGACGTACGGATGGCGATCTCTCTTGTGAATTCCCGTCCCTCATCCTGGGCATGAGTGGAACGTTCGCCGATGGCGTCGGCCGCGTTTATGAGCAGGTTCATAAGCACCTGCTGAATCTGTCCGACGTCTATCTCCACTTTCGGCAGGCCGGCGTTCAGGTCGTTGGTGAAGTGAATGAGTTTGAACCTTGGCTGGATGTGGAGAGAAAAGAGAACGTCTTCGACCAGGTTGTTCAGGTCATAGGTGACGTACTCCGACTCCGGCCGGGAGAAATCCATCAGGTTATCAACGAAGCGCTTGATCTTAAGGATGTTCTCGGTGATCGACCTGGCGTTGAACCCGATCTTGTCAAGCTTGCCGCGGTCGATGTTCATGGTCAGCAATTCGGCGTTGTTCGAAATGATTGACAGGTAGTTGTTCAATTCGTGGGCCACCGAGGCCGCCATTTCTCCCTTGGCCACCAGCTTCTCCGAGAGAATCACGTACTGCTCCATCGTAATTTTCTCGGTGACGTCCTCCGCCGTCATGACCAGACCGTCGCTTCCGTCAGTCAGGCCGGCCAACGGGCACAGCTTCAGTGAAAGCACCTTCTCCACGTAGCCGGTATTGTGATAGAATCGGGGGTCGGCGTATTCCTGCTTTGTAGCCAGGGCCGTGGTGATCATGGAGCGCCAGCGCGAGCGTTCCGACTCCGGGATGCAGTCGAGAAACATGCTCGGCTGACCGCCCTGACTCGTTATCCGGACCGTGCGCACATCCAGGTCAAAGATCTCCAGGGCGGCCGGGTTGATGGTGGCGATGGCCCCGCGCGAGTCGACGACGATAATGCCCACCGGCGAAGTGCTCACCACCGATTCGTTATACTGCTCCAGCCGCAGGAGCGAGTCGTAGATACTGGCGTTATGAAGAGCGTTTGACGCCAGTTGCGCGTACAACTCGAACAGGTACAGGTCCGACTTGAGAAACATCTTGGTCTGGCTCGAGTTGTCGAGGTAGATGACGCCGATGACTTTCTCCTTGACGATGAGCGGCACGCACATGATCGAGCGGAGGTGCAGTTCCATGACCGACTTGTGATGCGCGTACCGATCATCGGCCATGGCGTCGGATGTATAGACCGGCTTTCCGGTCCGCGCCACCTCGGAGGTAACGCTGCTGGAGATGTAGAAATCCTCTTCCATCATCTCTTCTTTGCAGAGGTTGTACGCGGACTTGACCTGTAGCCGCTCATTCTCGTCCAGAAGCATGATAAGGCCGCGTTCGGCCTGCATCAGTTCAATGGCCTTGTGCATCACTCGCTGCAGGACGTTATCGAGCACGAGCGAGGAGTTGACCGCCAGGGTGGTCTCGAGCAGGGCTCGAAGATCGGCGTTGCGCGCAGAATCGCCTGACTGCTCCGCCTTTATCCGGGGATTCGTTTCCGCTACCGCTTCGAGCGTCGCCTCCAAATCGGCGAACATGTCGGCAGTCATGCGCACTGTGTTTTCGCCGGCGTCACCAGACCCCGGATCGACCGCCGTTAGTTCTTCCACTGTTTTGTCACGACCGAGCTGTTTCATCGTTGTCCTGTACGTTTTTGGGGCTGTCTCTTCCACGTAATTATCGGCAGAAAGGCGGTTTGGCTTAGTCCGGATGCCCGCAGGAAGGGGGCGCAAGGGGCCTTACGGGCGCCCGGCAAGTTCCGGCAGCGAGAAGGAGCGGGAGTGGGCGCTATACTCTCTCCGGCCATACCCGGTCAGGCCGAGGAATTTCCTGAAGAGAAAGCGTACCGGTGATTCCGAGGAACCCGGTCGGTCCGCCGCAGGCTCTGCTAAGTTGAAATCAGTCAGCGTGATACAGGCGATGGTTACTTGCAAGGCATAGCGAACGTCCGGGTCGAGAGAATCCACAACGGCCAGAGGTATGATCACGGAGTCTTCCAGGTAGCGATTCAGCCCGGTCAGCGAGACGAACGGGCCGGCGCGGCCGGAGTCGACGGTCGAAATTATGATGACAAAGTCCTCGGCCACCGGGCGGAATCTCACCTGGAACGTGCGCTCACGGGCGCCGACCCGGCGGTCACCGAAGAACCTTCGAGACGCCGTCAGGGCCAGACGGCATTCAAACAAGACATCAATGCCGTCCCGTAATTGCTCCACCTCCTCCGCCCCCAGAAACCGTCTCAGATCGATCCAGACGGCCACGTCTGAGCCGGTAACAAAGATGTCGAATTCAACGGTGAGTTCGTCCGCCCTGGCGTCTCCCGGGCCTGCCACCAGCAGAACCGCCAGCGCAAGGAGGGCTGACCGGACGGCTGCCGTCATGAGAGTCTGCCCATGCGCCGGTGGTGCGAATTAAAACACATGAGCGAAACGGGCGTAGATCTGCGAATTGTCATCAGAACGATCCAGCCGCTTGGCCAGGCTGATGCGGAAGTCGTCGCCGAAGTAAGCGGCAATCCCGATTGAGTGTTTCAGCTCTATATCGCGGTCGATGCTGGCATCATTGGCGATCTGAGCAACGTCCCAGAGCAGTGAAAGAGCCAGATCGGTTTTCGGGAAGTCCACCCGGTATTCGGCGTTGGCCATCCAGAAGCGGCTGCCCATAAGTTCCTTGTGTTTGTATCCGCGCAGGGTCCCCAGACCTCCCATGTAGAACCGCTTGTACATCGGCAGGTACCCGTCGGAACCGCCGTACATGGCGCGCAACAACAGCATGATTCGCCGATGCACCCTCTGATACCGCCGCACACTGACCGTGTACCGCCGGTAGTCAAAATCAGAACCCAGGTCGGGAGTGGACCACTCGATCTCTCCCGTGACCGCCCAGGCTGACTGACTGTACGGGCTGTCCATGTCGCGGGTGTCAAAGTCCACGCGCGCCGAGAGATCGGCATTGGTCGCGGTGTCCAGTTCAGCGATCCCGATACTCCGGTAGGCCGGGTCTACGCGCGCGAAGTTGGCCGGGAAGTCCTTGTGGGAGCCAAACAACGAAAACAGGTTCCTGTGGGCGCCAAGCCAGGCCGTCTCTTCGTACCGGTACCGGCCCAGCAACTCGAGATCCTGCAGCGGGCTGACGGTCACGTAAACCGTGCCGCCTTCGGCCTCGTAGTAGTCCTTGAAATCCTCGTTCACCAGCAGGGTGAAGCATATGTTCTCCCTGTCCTCCAGCAACCAGTCATCCTGCGAGGCCAGTCGCCGGTAGTACTCGCCGCCTATGGACAGCGGCGGTCGCCGCAAGATGGTCTGCTCCAGCCCCACGGCGTACCGCCACCGCTCCGAGGCGAAGGCGTACCCGATCGACGCCCAGACCGAAGGCAGGAGAGAATCGATATCCGAGTGCCGCAGGCCGACGCCCAGAGCGGCTCCGTCGACCCGGTTGTAATCGAAATCGCCGGTGAACTCTAACTCCTCCTCGCGCTGCCAGCGGCGAAACCGATGCTTGACCCGGTGCTTGCCGGTGTATATTTCGCCGTAGATGGACGCGTCACGGGAGGCATCGACCCGGCCGGTTATGGAGACGACGTCCCCACGCACGACGGCATCCGGCCCGATGGCTACGTCGCCGAACAGCGATATGACGTCCTTGTTGACTTCACCGTACACCTTGACGCGTCCCGCCACCGAGAACACGAGTCCCCGGATGAATTCGTCCTCATCGACAGTCACACCGTTGAAAGGCTCCACGCGGTTCCGGTACCTGATTCGTGAGGGTCGGTCAACTGCGGCGGTTCGAGCGAAGAAGGTGACAACGGTGTGGTCCGTAGATTCCTCGACGCGCGCGTCGTAAATCTCGTCGTAGGGCAGGACTTCACCGGCGAGGTGCAACCCGTCCTTGTCGAAGATCACCCGGTCACCGGCTACTATGCGCCCGTCGTCTTCTCTGATCTCGTCCAGCGCGAAGCGGTCGGTGAAGTACCGGTCCGCCATGGGAATGGTGATTTCCGCATTCTGCTTGTCGAACGAGATTTCGAAGTATTCCTTACCTGCCTGAGAGCGCCGGTATTCTTTGTACTGAGTTTCTTGTGCGACGGCGCAGGTTGAAGCACAGACAGCAGCCAGTGTCAGGCATGCCAGCAAACGGTTACGTATTCTGCGAGTCATGTTCCCTCCGTTTTACCGGCTTATAAACAAGTATCGTGCCAATATATCAACCTGTTATTCTACAGGCGCTTATGTCCGCCGACAAGATAATACTGTGGCGTTGCGCCACGCCTCCGCACAGTTCCCGGTCAGGGAATCTTCAGCCTGAAGTCCTTCACTTTTCGCGACAGGTTGCTGCGATCGATCTTCAGACGCCGCGCCGTCTCTGAGATGTTCCCGCCGGTTTGCCCCAGGGTCTTCTCGATGATCTGCCTTTCCAACAGGGCGAGACGTTCGCCCAGCGACAACTCCGTCGGTCCGGGGCAGGCCGCGCCGGCCGGACCCCTGAATTCGGCGTCGATGTCCTCCGGCTGAACCGTCCGCCCCCGGTACAGGATGGTCAGGCGCTCGATCAGGTTTTTCAGTTGGCGGACGTTGCCCGGATAGAGGAGCGTGCCGATGCAAGCCAGCGCCTCGGCTGACAGCTTTACCGACTGTGAGGGGTCAAAGCGGCGCAGGAACTCGCCCACGAGGAGCGGAATATCCTCGCGTCGTTCGGCCAGCGACGGCACCCTGAGAACAAAGACCGACACGCGGAAATAGAGGTCCTGGCGAAATCTGCCTTCGCGCACAAGTTGTTCCAGGTCCTGGTTGGTGGCGCATATGATGCGAGTATCCACCAGCCTGTGGCTGTCGGCGCCCAGCGTCTCGATTTCGCCGGTTTCCAGGACGCGCAGAAGTTTGGCCTGACAGGGCAGAGGCAAATCGCCAATCTCGTCCAGGAATATCGTGCCGCCGTCGGCCATCACAAACTTGCCGGGATAGTCTTTGATTGCACCCGTAAACGCGCCCTTGACGTGGCCGAAAAGCTCGGATTCGAACAGGGTTTCCGGAATGCCCGGACAGTTCACCCTGATGAACGGACGATCACGACGGTGGCTCTGAAGGTACAGGCGCGTGGCCACCAGTTCCTTGCCGGTGCCGTTCTCGCCGGTCACAAGCACGGTCGTGTCCACGGGGGCCACGCGGGAAATGGTCGCCAGCGTTTTCTTGATCGCCGCCGACTGCCCCACGATGCGGCACCGCTCATCCATCTCGTCCACCAGCACCGTCCGCTGACGATCAGCCGCGGCCAGAAGCAGGGCGGTTTTCGCTGACGCAATCAGCTTCTCCGGCAGCACCGGTTTTTCGAGAAAGTCAACGGCCCCGAGCCGTACGGCTTCAAGCGCCATCGGAATATCCGCCTGGCCGGAAATGACGAGGACGGGCGGCGCCAGAGGATCTGCCTTGAGCTGCCGGAGAAAGTCCAGACCGGACTGCCCCGGCAACTGCAGATCGAGAAGGATCAGCTCGAAGGATTGCCGCGCGCATTTCTCGGCAGCCTGTTCGGCCGAGGCCGCGGTCACCGGTGAGTATCCCTCGTCCTTCAAAAGCGAGGAGAACGAGAGGGTGATATTGGGCTCGTCGTCAACGATGAGAATGGATATTCGCATGCTTCATTTCTTTGTCGGCAGTGAAATGGTCACGGTCGTGCCGTGCCCCGGGCGGGATTCGACCAGAACCTGACCGCCCAGTTCGCTGATTGATTTTTCCACAATCGCCAGGCCGAGACCGGTCCCGGCTTCTTTTGTCGTGAAATAGGGCAACCGCGCCTGGGCGAGAGTATTCGCATCCATGCCCGCCCCGTCGTCGCGCACGGTTATGCTGGCGCGCTCGGCGTCGGTTGTCACGCTCAATTCGATCCGCCCGCCCTCACCGGTGGCATCGATTGCATTCTGCAGCAGGTTGTGCAGTGCCTCGCGAAGATAGGTGCCGTCGGTTCGCCAGCGCAAGCTGGCCGGCGCGGAGAGAACCAACTGGCGGCTGACACACTGCTGCTGGTAGAGACTGACTATCGAGCGCGCGAGATCGGCCAGGTCAAGGTCTTCCAAGGCAGGTGCCGGGAGTTTGGCAAGGTGCGAAAAGCGGTCGGCCAGGCCGGTCAGGTGACGGATTTCCTCGGAGGCTGCCTTGAGGGGTTCGTGAATTTCACTGAGCGCGGGGGAGTCGGCCAACTGCTTCTCGATTCGGTACAGTGATACCAGAAGCGGCTGCAAGGGGTTTTTCAGTTCGTGGGCAAAACGCCGGGCTACCTGACGCCAAGCCGCGACGCGTTCCGTCTGGGCCAGCCTGGTGGTGGCCCGGTCGAGCTGCCGGGCCATCCGGTTGAAGCTGACAATCAGCGTTCGGAGTTCTCCTTCACCCGAAGCCTTCACCTCCTGGCGGAAGTCGCCGCCGGCAATCCTGCCTGACGCCCTGCTGAGCTCCTGAAGCGGCCGGGCGAGGTTTCGCGACAGGCGCGACGAAAAGAAATAGGCACCGCCCATTGCCAGCAGGGAGAGGACCACAAACAGCACCCCGACGAACTGCAGGTACTCGGATCGCAGGCGGCGGCTCGAACTCTTCAGGGCCGTTTCCCGGCGGATCGTCTCCAGCAATCCCGCGTATCCCCGGTCATGAACGATCCCCGCGTAAACGACCCCGGCGGAGTCCGTACCGCTGCGCACCCATTGGTAGAGACGATGGTCCGCCTCGACGAACCCGCGATCACGGCTCTGTCCCGCGCGTGTCATATTCTCCAGCGCTTCCTGCGGCAACACGGAATCGATCGGAGCCGTAACGGTCCGGGGGTCGCCAAAAGCATACAGGAAATCCAACCGGCCTTCCGGGACGGTGCCGGTCTGGACGTACTGCTCAAGCGCTCGGCCGATCCGTTCGTACAGGTAATCGTTGTAGTAGCCGGTCACCTGGTCGATCCCGGAGTCCTCCCGGCGGTCGGCCAGGCCGGTCTCGGTCGTAAGGTAGTAACCCGCCACGGCCAGCGTCACGACCGGCACGATCGAGAAAACGAGGAAGAGGCGAAACAGCTTTCGTTGAAACGAGGCCTTCATAAGGTCGTGTGGTCACTTCCGTGTGCGCATGCGCCGGTCATAATCGGCCAGGGCCTGCCAGTGGGCTTCGAAGGCAATGTTCTCAGGGAGCTCATCGAACCCGAAAAAACGAACGTCCTGGGCGTCGTCGGACGCGCTCAGCAGACCCCCGATCACCTCTCCGAGATAGAGTATAAGGACGGCGTTGGATCGAGGATCGTCCTGTCCCGAGTATACTTCAAAGAACGAGTTTATTTTCACTTTGAGGCCGGTTTCTTCCTCCAGTTCCCGCACGGCCGTCTGCTCCGGGTGCTCGTGCCATTCCATGAAGCCGGCCGGGATGCACCACCAGCCGACTTTCGGCGGATGCGCACGTTTGACCAGCAGAATGCGATCCTGCTGGACAATGATGACACCGGCCGCCGGGACGGGGTTCTGGTAGTAGACAAAGTCACAATCCCCGGCCTCGCATACGAGGCGCCGATGGCCGTCGAGTACATGCTCGCTAAGGGGCCGCGCGCACAGGGGACAGTACCTGTAGTCGCAGAAGCGGGCTTTCCTCAGAAACAGCCGCTCGGCGTCGAAATGGTCGTGTTTTCGTGTCATGGATCCTCACCTCCGGTCGGTGATCTTCATAGCTACGATCGTGGTGTCATCCTGGGGTGGATAGGTCGGGTCGAAGCCTCGCACGTCCCGCATGAGATCGTCCACGATGGTACGCGGATCCTTGGAGCGTGACCTGACCAGGTGATCGCGAATCCGCGTCTCGCCGTACTCCTCTCCGTCGCTGTTCATGGCTTCCGAGAGGCCGTCCGTAAACAGGAAGAGGATGTCCTCAGCCCTGAGTTGGACGGAGGCCGAGGTGTACTTCATGTCGGAGAGAGCGCCGATGATCGGTCCGCCTTCGTCGAGGAGTTCGACGTCGCCGTTTGCCCTGACAAGGATCGGGTAATTGTGGCCGGCGTTGGCGTAGTGGAACACGTCACTGTCACTGTCGATCTCGCCGTAGAAGAGCGTCACGTACTTTTCGGCCGAGGTGGAGTGCACGATCTGCTGGTTCATGTTCTCCATCATGGTGGAGATCGGATTGCCGTTGTTGACCTCGCAGCGGATTATGGCCTGCACCTGGGCAATCAGCAGCGCCGCCGGCATACCCTTCCCGGAAGCATCGGCGATCACGACGCCCACGCGTTTCTGCTCCGCGATGGTGATGAAGTCGTAGAAGTCACCGCCGACGGTGCGCGAGGGCGTGGACTGGGCAACGATAACGCTGCCCGGCAGCTGGGGCGGATGGTCGGGCAGGAGGTCAAGCTGAATCTGCCTGGCCATGCTGACTTCCTCTTCAAGCCGTATCTTCTCCAGCGAGTCGGCATACAGGCGCGCGTTGGTCAACGCGGTCACCATCTGGTTGGACAGCACGCCCAGCAGGTTGTAGTCCTCGGGCGTGTACCGGTAGCCGGCGGCTTTGGAGGTCAGGGCCAGAAAACCGAGCAGGTGCTGGGCGTCCTTCATGGGCAGGATCAGCCTGATCTTCATCTGGTGCAGGATAGAAGCCAGTTGCGAGTCTTTCTCATAATCGCCCAGGCTGCCGAAATTCGTCGGCCTGTCCAGCAGGTTGATCCCGCGAAGCATGAGGTCGTCGCGGTCGATAACGGTGCGGCGAGGGTAGTCGTCGCTCTGGAGAATCGCATACTCACCGACACCGTCGTCGTACAGCACGAAGTATACATTGTCGATAAGAAGCGCCGTCTTCAGGGTGTCCTGAATCGATTGCCGCAGCTTGACCGGGTCAAACACGGAGATCACCTGGCGCGAGAACCGCTCCATGATGTAGCGGTAGTCGGTGCGGGTGCGCATGAACATGGAGCGAACCACGTTGTCGATCCAGTTGCTGATGGGTGGAAACACCAGCAGCAGCAGGACGATGAAAACATAGCTCACCGTTTGAGCGCGCTCGCCGAAGATCGGCGTCAGGAGTTCCTGCGACCGCAAGGCCAGAAACACGTACGTGCCGACAAGCAGGGTCGAGGCGAAAGTGTAAATGAGCGACTGGCGGAAAACCAGGCGGACGTCGAGAAACTGGTGACGAACGATGGCGTACGCGAAAAACCCCGCACCGGTCGTCATGGCCCCGATGCGAAGGAGAGTCCCGGGGCTGTCGCCCAGGTCGTGTTCCACGACGTAGGTGACAAGGTACGACAAGATGTACAGCCCGAGCCCGAGCCGCGTCCCCCACAGCACGGCACTCGTCTGACTAAGCAGCCTGGGGTTGGTGACGTACCGCCGGCCGGCCTCGAGAAGGTAAACCGCCACGACCACGTAGAAGACGTTGATCGTTCCGAATACCGATTGCTCATACGTGCGCAGCAGGCCGAGAAGGATCACCAGGCGTGAGAACAGGTAGGACAACGGGCCCAGGATGATGCTCAGGAAACCGCCCTCGGCCGCGGAGGCGGACAGGCTCTCGGCAATCTGGCTGAGCTCGCGAAACGACAGCACCAGCAGCAGGTGCATCAGTTGCGGAATCAGGATGACGAGGATCAACCGGGGTCGCCGCACCGTCCTGAGACGCTCTATGGGGAAGTGCAGGGAAAATACCACCAGCAGCGGGAAGAAGAATTCCCAGGCCAGGTAAAGGTTGTAAAAGGCGGTCTGGTCCAGCGGTTGACCGGCGCTCGTGTCCTGTAGCAGAATCGCTCCGAGAGCCATCGAGATGGGACCGAACCCGGCGAAAAACAGCATGGCCCCCGTGATCCGGTTGATCCGGTTGCTGATGTTGTCACGAGTGACCGTGATGGCCAGGAAAATGAGAAAGCCACCCGTCAGGAAATATGTCAGTGTTTTCAGCAGTTCGACGTTCATCGCCACAGAACCCTGGCGCCGGTTACCGGCTCAGATTATCTTGCTGATTGTAACCGCTGTTCCCCTGTCGCTTGTCTTGAAGTCGACCGAGTCCACGAGCGACCTCACGATAAAGATGCCGCGTCCCACTTCCTTGAGCAGGTTCTCCTCGGCAAGAGGGTCCTCAACGTTATCAGGGTCAAAACCGCCTCCCTGATCGGAGACGGTTATATGCACCTGGTCTTCACGTTTCTGGATCCGGATCGTCACTGTCTTGTCCGGTGAGGATTTGTTGCCGTGCAGCATGGCGTTGTTGACCAGTTCGGTGACGGAGATGGCAACATCGGCGATCACCGACTCGCCGGCGCCGTATCCCCGCAGCGTGGCTTCGAGAAAGGCGTCTACGTCCGTCAGGTACTCCTGGTCCGAGGGAACAACCATCGTGTCCCCAACGATTTTCGGTCTAGACATGTAGCTGGGTACTCCAAAAAAACAGGCAGACGGTCACCCGTCTACCTGGCGCTTTCGGGCATAGGTTCACTCACGGATCATCGTCATCTACTTGAAACTCTCGATGGCAGCGTCAACTGAATCATACGCCTCAAATACCGTTACCAGTTTGGTGATGGTAAGAAGGGACTGGATTTTATCAGTGACGTTGGCCAGTTTCAACACACCGTCGTTGTTTCTGAGCGTAGTGTACCCGGAGATCAATATCCCCAGGCCGGTGGAGTTCATCCAGTCCACCTTGCCCAGGTCAATGATTACCTGCTTCTTGCCCTGGTCAATGTACTCGTGGAGCTTGTCATGAAGAAGGCTTGCATCCGGCCCGCCCATGATCTTGCCCTTGGGTTCGAGGACGACAAAACCATCCTGTTCGCGATCAGTCAATCTCATGACGAAGGGTCTCCCGTGCAATAGTTTAATACGCAGGAACGCACGCCGGGTTTCCGAATGCATAGAACCCGCTAAGTTCTTAATTACCTTACTATTGCAGGACAAGTCAAGTCGTTTTTGTGCGTCCCGGCCCCGGACCGGGAAAGCCGGGTCGGCTCTGCAGGTCAGGCGCTCTGCCGCTTTACGGACTCCATGGGCGAGAATTCCAGAGCCTTGGTCGGGCAGAAGTGGGCGCAGACGGGGTCCCCGCCGCACAGGTCGCACTTTACGATGATGCCGTTCTGCCCGTCATGCAGCGAGCAGCCGAACGGGCACGCGGCCACACAGGCCAGGCAGCGGACACAGCGGTCATCGTCAAGCACCATGGCGCCGGTTTCAGGATTGCGGGTAATGGCGTTCACCAGGCAGGACTTGGCGCAGGCGGGATCCTCGCACTGCAAACACGTGACCGGCACCCAGAGTTCCTTGAAGCCGCCGTCAAGGGGATAAATGCGGCTCAGCCCCAGCTTGCCGTCAACGGCGTGGGTGAACGAGCAGGCCAGCTCGCAGGTGCGGCAGCCTATGCAGAGGGTCGGTGTAACTACCAGGCGTGCTTCCACGGTTTATTCCTCCCGTCCCCACTGAGAGATCTTCCCCATCGTCCCCGCAAGCTCCTTGCGGTGGGCGCGGTCACTCAACTGGAAATACTCTTTTGGGATTTCGCGGTGCGCCGAGAGAAACTCAGCGAATTCGCGCGTGACGGTCGGCAGGCCGGTCTGCTCACAGGTAAGCAACTCGAACTTCCTGTCCCAGATGGTCCTGGTGGTGCCCTTGTCGGTGTACGTAATGAATCCGGTAGGGCATACCTGGGCGCAACTCAGACAGCCCACGCAATCGGGTGGTGGCTGCCACAGGGGGGGCGCAATCTCCTTGCCGTGGCCCCTGTTGACCGAGGATATGGCATGAAATCCCATTTCGTCGCAGACGCGCGTGCACAGTCCGCAGAGGATGCAGTCGTCACCGTCCACGACCTCCTGGTAGCTCGTGCGCATGATGCCGTACTCGGCGGCCATGTCCCGAATGAGCCTGGCGCGGGGGGACCGGGCCAGCATCAGGTCGAGGACCGTTCGGCGAAGCTCAATGACCTCGGGCGTGTGCGTACTCACGATCAGCCCGTCTTCGGCCGGGTAGAGGCACGAGGTGACGTAGTTCTTCCACCCGTTCCAGTCGGATTTGGTAATCTCGACGGTGCACAGCCGGCACGCACCGTAGGGTTCGACGGCGTCGTGATGGCAGAGGGCAGGGACGTCGATCTGCTGTCGCCTGATGACGGCCAGCAGCATCTCTCCTTCGTCGGCCTCTACCAGCTTGCCGTTTATGGTCAGCGTAACCATCATCGTCTCCTAGTAAACGTCTATCGCCTCGTAGCGGCAGACCGCAAGGCAGGCCCCACACTTGGTGCATTTGTCCTGGTCGAGCACGTGAACCTCCTGCTTCTTTCCGGTGATGGCGTTGTAAGCGCAGGCGCTGATACAGGCCATGCACCCGGTGCACTTCTCGTTGATTTCATACCGGATAAGCTCGCGGCAGACGCCTGCCGGACACCGTTTGTCGCGGATGTGGGCCAGGTAGTCGTCCCTGAAATACCGTATCGTGCTCAGGAACGGGTTTGGCCCGGACTTGCCGAGTCCGCAGAGCGAACCCCGGACTATCACCTCGGAGAGCCGTTCCATCCTGTCCAGGTCCTCTTCGACGGCCCGTCCCTCGGTGACGGCCGCGACCAGGGCGTGCAACTGGTACAGTCCTTCCCGGCAGGGCACGCACTTGCCGCACGACTCCGACACCAGGAACGAGAGGAAGTACCTGGCCACGTCCACCATGCACGTCTTGTCGTCCATTACGATCATGCCGCCCGAGCCCATCATCGAGCCGGCCTCGGTTAGCGTGTCGAAATCGACCGGCAGGTCAAGTTTGGATTCGGGCAGGCAGCCGCCCGAGGGGCCGCCGGTCTGAACCGCTTTGAACGGGCGGTCGTCGATAGTGCCGCCGCCGATGTCGTAAATGATCTCCCGCAGCGTGATCCCCATCGGTACTTCGATCAGCCCCGTGTTCTTGACTTTGCCGACAAGCGAGAACGCCTTGGTACCGGCGCTTCCCGACGTTCCGACCTTCCTGAACCAATCGGCGCCCTTTTCTATGATGGTGGGGACGTTGGCGAAGGTCTCGACGTTGTTCAGCACCGTCGGTTTATCGTACAGCCCTTTCGTGACGGACCGGATGTACTTGGCACGCGGTTCGCCCACGGCTCCGGCGACTGATTTCATCAGCGCCGAGGACTCGCCGCAGACGAAGGCACCCGCCCCGCGGGCGACACGGACCCGGAAACTGAAATCGCTGCCGAGGATGTTGTCTCCCATCAGGCCGGTCTCTTCGCACTGCTCAACGGCCTGCTGGAGCCGAACCACCGCCAGCGGATACTCTTCACGAACGTAGACGTACCCCTCCGTCGCTCCGACGGCATAAGCGGCTATGAGCATTCCCTCGAGCACGATGTGCGGATCGCCCTCCATGATCGCGCGGTCCATGAATGCCCCGGGGTCACCCTCGTCACCGTTGCAAATCACGTAGCGGACGTCCGATACAACGTCGCGGCACGAACGCCACTTCCGCCCGGTGGCAAAACCGCCGCCGCCCCGGCCGCGAAGGCCCGAGTCGGTGACTTCCTTGATTACACCATCGGGCGTCATCTTTTCAAGGACCCTGGCCAGTGCCTGGTATCCTCCGGTGGCAATGTAGTCGTCGATTTCGGCAGGGTGGATTTTGCCGAGATTGCGCAGTGCAATCCGTCGCTGGTGCGAGTAGAAGCCTATTTCCGGATAGGTCTCTTCAGTGCGGTTGGTTGCTGGATCGGTGTATAGCAGCTTGTCAATGATTTCGCCGTTTCTGATGGACCTTTCAAGTATCTCTTCGACGTCCTTGGGTTTGACCCTGGTGTAAAACCACCCCTGGGGTTCAATCACGACCAGCGGCCCCTTTTCGCACAGGCCGTGGCAGCCGGTATCCCGAAGCGCCTTGACGGAGAAGTCCTTTATGCGGCGGTTTTTGAGCACCTTGTGAAAGGCATCGACAATCTTCTGCGAGCCGCTGGCCAGGCATCCGGGCCCACAACAGACGATGATCCGCCGGGGAAATCTGTCCCGCGCCGCCAGGGCTTCCTTCTGCCGCTTCCTCAGTTGCTGGACGTTCCGTATGTGCATGTCACTTGACCTTGAGCACTTTCTTGACGGTGTTGACGTTCATAGTGCCGTGGTACTTGCCGTTAACGATTACCACCGGCGCCATGGCGCAGGCGCCGACACAGGCGACCACTTCGAGCGTGAATTTGTAGTCGGGCGTCGTCTGACCGACCTGAATCCCAAGCTGCGTCTCCAACTGCTGCTGGATCAGGTTGGCGCCGCGAATGTGGCAGGCCGTCCCCTTGCACAGGCGGACGATGTTGTCTCCGCGCCGGTGCAGGCTGAAGGCGTTGTAGAACGTCGCCACCGAAAAGACTCGGCTTAACGGCACCTTGAGGGCCTCGGCGGCGGCCTCGAGCGCTTCACACGGCAGGTAGTGATACTCCTGCTGTATGTCCTGTAGCACCATTATCAGTGAGTCGGGTTTACGAGGATGGCGATCGATCAGCCGGGGCAGCTTGCTGAAATCGTGGCTCATGCCTTTCTCTCCTGCTTGCGGGCCGAGATCGCCAGTTCATATCCCTGCGCCAACGCTTTCACGTTGGCGGCCAGCAGCTCCTTCTTCCGGCCGAGCTTCTCCTTCATGACCTCTCTGAGGTTGTCCAGCTCGACGATTCCGGAGGCTCCGGCGAAGGCTCCGAGCATGACGATGTTGGCTACTCTGACGTTACCGGCTTCGATGGCCATCTGGCTGGCCGGGACAAGGATCTCGGTGACGTCGGTGCGGTCCGTCGTCACGTTGATCAGCGACGAATTGACCACCAGCAGGCCGCCCGGTTTGACTTGGGGAGAGAATTTGTCAAAGGACGGACGATTGAAAACGCACGCCGCCCTGGGGTTGGCAATAATCGGCGAACCGATTCTGCGGTCTGACACCACGACCGTGCAATAGGCGGTTCCTCCTCGCATCTCCGGCCCGTACGACGGGATCCAGACAACCTGTTTGCCCTCCCGGATACCGGTGTAGGCGAGAAGCTGTCCGGCGACCATGATTCCCTGCCCGCCGAAACCGGCCCAGGTCACTTCGTACTGTGCCATCAGCCGTCTCCCTCCATCTCAGGTGACTTGTAACACCCCAGAGGGTAGTAGGCGACCATGTTCTCCTCGAGCCAGGCCGTGGCTTCGCTCGGTGTCTTGCCCCAGTTGGTCGGGCACGTGGAGAGCACTTCGACCAGGGAAAAGCACCTCTCCTGAACTTGGTACGTGAAGGCTCGCCTGATAGCCTGTTTTGCCCTGATGATGTGCCGAGCCGAGTGCACCGCGACCCGCTCGATGTACGACGGCGTGAACAGGGTCGCCAGCAACTCCGAGACCCGCACCGGCTGACCGACGACCGTTACGTCGCGGCCCAGGGGACACGTCGTCGTCACCTGGCCGGCCAGGGTGGTGGGAGCCATCTGACCGCCGGTCATGCCGTACACGGCGTTGTTGACGAATATAGTGGTGATCTTCTCACCACGGTTCGCCGCGTGGACGATCTCGCCCATGCCGATGGACGCCAGGTCGCCGTCACCCTGGTACGTAAAAACGATGAGATCCGGGCGTAACCGTTTGAAACCGGTCGCAACGGCCGGTGCCCGGCCGTGCGCGGCTTCGAGGAAATCACAGTTGAAATAGTTGTACGCAAAAACCGCGCATCCGACCGGCGCCACGCCGACGGTACGTTCCCGCACGCCCAACTCGTCGAGCACCTCGGCGACCAGCCGATGTATCACGCCGTGCGTGCAGCCGGGACAGTAGTGGGTCACTCTGTCCGTGAGGGAGTCCGGACGGGCGAAAATTGTTTTGGTCTGATCAGCCATAGTCACTGGCCTCTCTTTCTGCGCGGTCGGGCGGATGACTCTTCTCGGACGAGCTTCTTGATCTGCTCCTTGACGTCTTCGGGCGTCGGAACGACCCCGCCGGTGCGGCCGAAGAATTTCACCGGCCGGATACCGACGATCGCCCTCTCAACGTCCTCCAGCATCTGCCCGAGACTCATTTCCACTGTGAGAACCATCTGGATGTTCTTGCGCGAGGCTTCCTTTTTCAAAGCCTCGTTCGGGAAGGGGAAAAGCGAGATCGGCCGGAACAGCCCCACCGAGAACCCTTCCTCCTCCATCTCGTCGATGACCGTCTGGCAGATGCGGGCCATGGTGCCGTACGATGCGATCAGGATCCTGTTTTTTGGTTTGACCTTGTAAAGCTCAAACCGCACTTCCTCGCGCTTCATCTGCTCGTATTTTCGGGAAAGAGTCAGGCTGTTGCGTTCCAGTGCCAGGGGATCCAGGTCCAGCGACTTGATTATTCGCGGTGATCGCCCCTTCGCGCCGGTAGTGGCCCAGTCCTTCGGCGGCAGTTCCGGCTCGGTGTGATGCTCAGGAAACTCCACCGGTTCCATCATCTGACCGATCATGCCGTCGCCGATGATCATGACCGGGTTACGATACTTGTCGGCAAGATAGAAGGCCTGCATCGTCAGGTCGACTGCCTCCTGGATAGTTGAGGGAGCCAGAACGAGGCAGTGGTAGTCGCCGTGACCGCCGCCCTTGGTCGCCTGGAAGTAGTCGGACTGCGCCGGCAGAATGCCGCCGAGTCCGGGTCCGCCCCGCATGATGTTGAAGAGTACGCACGGGAGTTGCGCACCCGCGATGTACGAAATGGCTTCCTGCATGAGACTGATGCCGGGGCTGGAGGAAGACGTGAAAACGCGCTTGCCCGTCGCCGCCGCCCCGAAGAGCATGTTGCTGACCGCGACCTCGCTTTCCGCCTGAAGAAACACCCCGCCGACTTCCGGCATCCGTCTGGCCAGGTACTCGGCCACCTCCGTCTGCGGAGTTATCGGGTAACAGAAGTAATTGGTCGCTCCCGCCCTGATGGCCGCCTCGGCAATCGCCTCGTTACCTTTCATCAAGATCTTTGCCATCGTTTCATCCTCTTGCTCTTCCACATGCCTCAGTAGGCGAACAGGCTGTACATCGTTCCGTTTGACTGCACCGTGATGGCCACATCAGGGCAGACGATGGCACAGATACGACAGCCGATACACCGGGACGGGTCGTGCATTTGCGCGTAAAAGTACCCGCGAAGCGTGATATCCTGCGATAAAGAAAGAATCTGCTGCGGACAGGCCTTGACGCAGAGTTCGCAACCTTTACAGTGGTTCTTGTCAACGATGACACCCGGCATCAGAGAATCCTCATCTATGCGTCAGGCCCCGCAGGTTTGCGTCGTTCCCACGGCTTCAGAAGAGTACGGTCAAGAGCCAGCACCGGAACGTCAATCGCCCCCGCATCGAGCCGGCCGGCAATGTCCGCCGTGACCGTCAGCAGCCTTACGGGCAGCCCCGCCTGCTCACCAACTTCTCGTGTCAGTTGCAGTCCGTCCATGACGGTTTCGACGGTGGTCTCTTCCAGCAGGTGGGTATTGGAAATACAGCCGGTGAACTTCAGCCCGCAGGCCTCCTCGATATCCCGCATAAGCTTTAGCGTCCCCTGAAGCGTCGCGGTAAACGGCCGGTTTCGATTGAGCACCATTAGCAGGTCATAGCGTCCCGGTACGAAAGCCTCTCGCAGTGAACTGAGAACCCGCGCGCCGAGATCCTCGCCGCCCACGTCGAGAATCAACATGCCGGTGTTGGCCTTAATGGCACCCTTTATTTCGGGGATGATTATCGGGGTATCGGCGTAAGCCTGGTCGCCGGGCGGAATCAGCGACCTGATTCCCAGGGCAGCGAGTTCGTCGGCCGCTTCACGGGATCTGAAATAGGGGTTAATGATGTCCAGATCGGCTATCGTCACCGCAAGGCTCTGGCTTTGAGCCAGGTAACGCGCGAGGTTTACGGATACTTCTGATTTGCCGCTGCCGAACCCGCCTACAATGGCGATGATTCCCCTGTCGAAGGCAGGGGACTGAAACCGGATTGTCTCTCTCGTCATTGTTGTTATTTCCATCCGTGACGCTTCCACCTACCTTGGGCAACCCCTCTGGGGATAAAGAAATAGCAATCCAGGACAAGCTTTGTGTTATTTAATCCTAACCTCAAATATCGCAGCTTTTGCCTCTAAAGTCAAGCCGATTTGTGAAAAAAATAACGACGATAATGGAATTGACAGCCCCGGGAAAGATAATTATACTCTTATGTTGTTTGCACTTATGAAAATCAAGAGAAATTTTATCCCGCATTCGATAAAACCGGAAACCGGTGTTTCGTCACCCTCGGTTCGGCAAGGGGTGAGCTTTGTCAGACGGCTTGTGGTGTTGGCGGTCATAGCTATGGCGATCGCGTGCTCACGCCAGCAGGAGTCGGGAAAGCCTGCCGTACCGAACCCATATGAGGGCTGGAAGTACTTCACGTCAGAGAACGTGCGCATTTTCTATCCGCCGGGCCATCCAAACGAGGCGCAATTCCCCGAAGTCTGCTCGCGCTACGTTGACGCGATCAGGCAGGTCACCGAGAAGCTCGGCATGGAGCCGTACACTGATACATTGCTCGTGATCTACTACTCAGGGTGGGGTTCCGGACGGGAAATTACCGGGCGAGAGTACCCGTTCGGTACCGACAGCGCCATCCATCTCTGGTTGCCGAGCTTTCCCGGGCCGACCCTTATGCAGCATCTTCTGCCGCGCTGGGTACCGTTAGAGCCGCGGTCCGCGTTCCTCAAGCACGGTCTGATCGCCCTGTTTGATTTCTCCGGCCAGAACTACCACCTTTCGACAATCAGGCACTACAACCAGGGTAAGTTCATCGGGCTCGCCGATCTGGCTGCGGACACGACTGTCAACAGCAACATCGAACGGTACCAGTCGGCCGAAGCGGCATCGTTCGTAGCTTTTTGTCTGGCGCAGGCCGGGGAAGAGGGGATCAGGGCCTTGTATGCATCGCAACTGCCGTTCGAGCAGAGCAGCCGGACCCTGTTCGGTCTCGAGGTGGACTCCTTGGAGACTCTCTGGCTCAGATTTGTGCGTTTGAACGTACCTTCCGATTCCATCCATGATTCGCTGTGAGGCCGGAGCAATCCCATATACTGAAACCAAGCTGAGTGTTAACAGTTGCGAGGTAAGCCATGGCAGAGGCAGAGTGGAAGACCGCCATTACGGATATCGGGCCGGGGAGAATCGCTGTTCGAGGTTACAGCATCACCGACATTATGGAGCGCCTGTCATACGCGGAGGCGGTGTACCTGATATTGAAGGGGGAGTTGCCGGGGCAGGCGGAAGCGGCGTTGATGAACGCGATTCTCGTATCCTCGATCGATCACGGAGCATCCCCGCCGTCGGTCCTCGGAGCGCGAACGGTCATGTCCGGGGGCAATTCACTTAACGCAGCGGTCGCCGGCGGTGTGCTCGTAATCGGAGATTCGCATGGCGGAGCCATCGAGCAGTCGGCGCGGATCATGCAGGAATGGGCCGGGGAGCTGGACGACTCGGCCGGCAACGTCGTCGATGTAGCCGGGCGGCTCGTGGACCGGCTCAAGAAGACCGGGAAGCGGATGCCGGGCTTCGGCCACAGGCTTCACAAGGTTGATCCGCGGACAGCCCAGCTGTTCGGGGTTGCTGAGCGTCACGGATACAGCGGCAGGCACATCGCGCTGTGCAAAGCGCTTGAGAAGGTTCTTGCTGAGAAACTCGGAAAGCAGTTGCCAATCAACGTCGATGGTGCCATTGCGGCCGTCATCTCCGACATGGGGTTCGACTGGAGACTCGGCAAGGGGTTTTTCATCATTTCGCGGGTCCCCGGGCTGGTGGCGCACGCCTATGAAGAAATGACCCGGGAGAAACCGATGCGCAAGCTCGGACCCACGCCGTACGAGTATGACGGTCCGCCTGACAGGGCTCTGTGAGATCCTGTTTCCAGTCTGAGTAACTTTCGGTGCTGAAAATGACGAAGGGTGAGCCGCACGGCTCACCCTTCCCCGTTTCCGCACCGGAACGATTGCGTTTAGCCTACCTGCTGCGGCTCCCTGTTGACCGGCTGCTCGGGCACGGGCTGCCCGGCCGGCTCGACCTGGCGAACGCGGCCGAAAGCCATCATGCCAATCATGACAAAATTGACCAGCGGGACTATCATGAGCACGCCGATCAGAGGTGGATTGCCGGTCCGCCGGGCAACGTCCATCCACAGAATCGCAAGACAGATGATGTTGACGAACGGCACCAGACAAAACACGAACCAGAGCAACGACTTCTGTGCCATCTGAATCAACTGGATCACGTTCACCATGGGGATGAAAGCGAGCCAGGGGGTGTTGTGCCGGAGCTTCTGCGCGATTCTATACTGCGCGTAGGTGAAATAAACGTAAGCGGCGATGACGACGAGGTAGAAAAGGATGCCCTCGAATCCGCCGCTGTTGCTGGCCTCATACATACCTGCCTCCACGGTTAAGATTTCAGGTCTGGTTGTGACAGTTCGGAGATGATGTTACGATACTGCCGTAAATCGACCGGCAGGGGACGGATCATTAGGTTCCCTTTACCGCCGCGCCCGGCGCGGTTTCGGCCGACGCATACTCTGTGCAAAACTGGTACACCTTGACGGGCCGACGGCAGGCGGCCAATATGGCCGCCCGGCGGCGACCGGCTTTAATAGTTGCTCCGGCTTCGGCATTGCCCTATTATCAGGTTCGTGAGCCTCTTTCAGGAGAAGATTCAGCAGGCGGGAGGCCTGCTCGACGAGTTAAGTATTGACCTCTGGATGATCTTTGCCCGTGAGTCGAGCATGCAGGCCGATCCGGCCATGCCGATCGTGGTGGGCTATGATGTCACCTGGCCGTCGTGTTTCATGTTTACCCGGGACCGGCAGGCCATAGCGTTGGTGGGCAATCTCGACGAGCATAATTTTGTTTCCAGCGGTCGATTCACGGAGGTCCTGACGTACACTCAGGACGTTCGGCAGGAAATTGTCCGCCTGCTTGAACGCATTGATCCGAAGAAGATAGCCATCGATTACTCGCTGAGCGATCCGGCCGCGGACGGTCTGACGCACGGGATGTATCTGGTGCTCTTGGAGTCACTCGAGGATACGCCCTACCGCGAAAGGCTCGTTTCGGGCGAGGTGCTCATATCAAAACTCCGCAGCAGAAAACTGCCGTCGGAAGTTGAGCGGTTGTCCTCGGCCGCCCGGATGGGGCACGACGTCTGGCAGGCGGGGATTCCGGAACTCGCGGTGGCTCTGACGGAGAAGCAGGTGGCCGCCATCCTGGATGATCTCATCGGGCAACACGGGGGTTATAACGCTTTTCCCTCGATTGTCAACGCGGGCGACAAGACGAAGCCGGGCCACGGCCTGCCGACGGACGCGAAACTTGCACCGGGCGACCTTCTGCACGTCGATTTCGGCGTCAGTGTCGACGGTTACTGCTCCGACCTGCAACGGCTCGTCTATTTTCGCAGGCCCGGAGAAAGCCGTCCCGGGCCCGAACTGACCGACGCCTTCGCGCTTGTCTGCGATATCATTACCGAATCGGCAAAGGCCTGCCTTCCGGGGGTCACGGGATACGACGTTGACCAGCAGGCGCGCGACACCCTGCGGGACCACGGCTACCCCGAATACCAGCACGCACTTGGTCACCAGCTGGGACGATCGGTCCACGATGGCGGCGCCATCATCGGTCCCAAATGGGCAAGATACGGCGGCTCACCGTCCATCCCGCTCGAGGTCGGCAACGTCTTTACGCTGGAACTCGAGATCATGCTGCCGGGGATAGGTTGCGTGGGCCTGGAGGAGGATATTTGTATCACCGAGACAGGGGGAGGTTTCCTGTGTCCACGACAGTTGGAACTGGTTGTCAAGTGAGAAAGGTCACTGTTGTGCTTCTTATTGCGGCAGTGGCCGCCGGCTGCGGCCCAAAGAGGATGCCTGAGGAGTCGGCAGGGTGCGGCGCCCCGCAGGGACTGGCCGTGCAACCCGGGAACGGGTCAATGACCGTCACGTGGGAGCGACACGGCTGCAGGATTATAGCCGGCCACAACGTGTACATCAGTCGGGAGCCGCTGGTGCAAAGCTACCCGGGGACCGTCATGCCGGAATCAGTCCGGCCCTTCAACGTAGAGCCGTACCCCGGAGATACGAATCCCGACGACGGCATCGAGCACTTTATGGCCGAGGGGCTGGAGAACGGCGTCAAGTACTACGTTTCCGTGCGGATCGTCTTTCCGGACCGTTCCCTGTCCAGGCCTTCGCGGGAAGTCGCAACCGTCTGTGGCCCGAGGGGGGAGATTGAGCTTTCCGTAAGGTTCAGTTCCGAGAGCGACGGGTACTCGTTTGAGAAGGATGCTTACGTGCGCGCGGACTCGCCTGACAACGACGTCTACTACTTTGTCAAGGACGGGATTGACTACCTCGCCTCGCCGAACCGGCTGGGTGGTTTCCTGCGGACGAACAACCTTGTTGTTCTTCCCTTCCAGGGAGAGCTTGCGGATATCAGTCCGAAGATTGCAGCCCTGGGACCGATCCTCTCCGGCGACCGCGTGATAATCAGGCAGGGAGACTGGGTGCTGGTGCGTACGCCGGAAAACCGGAATGCCCTGGTGCACGTCCTCGGCTTTCGTGGTGAGAACAAGGAACGGCGCGCCCGGCTCTTTTTTGCCTATTCCACTCTTACCGACGGCGAGATGCTGTTCTGACGCCGCTGAAGCGGCGCCAGCGGGGGCCGCGCGCTCCGCGACGCGGGGCTCTTCCACTCCTTACCCGTTACGGGCATACGGGCGGAGGACCCTCAATGAAAAGGTACCTTATCAGGTACGTAAGGTCCGAAATGTCGACCACGCCGTCGGCGGAGCCATCGACGTTTGCCTGTTCCATGGCGGCGGGCGGGGTGTGCGTCACGAACAGGTAGTCTATAAGAGCCGTAAGGTCACCGATGTCAACAATACCGTCCGGGCTGCCGTCCAGGTTGCCGCACGCACCGCTGTAAATGTGTCCGGCAACGACGCGCGGTTGGTACGTCGTGTACAGCGCGTCCAACTCCAGCGAGTATCCTTTCAGGGTCGTGGTGTCGATGGTGTTGGTTCCCCCGATGATCTGGTAGAAGAACAGATAGAGTATCGGGCCCTTGCCGGGTTCGAGCGGGCCGGCCTCTGCTTCTCCCGGCCGCAGGCGGAACACCAGTTTCTGCTCCGAGGGGTTGGATTCGATCAGGCTGACGTCCTGGAAGTACTCGGTTCGGCAGCCGGCCGTACTGAAACCCGTATACCCCAGCGTCGGATCACCCAGGAAGGACACCGGCAGGATGAGTTCGTGCACCGGGTGGGTGTTTTTAAGGACCACCGGAATCATGACACTGGTCGGCGGATTGGTGGCCTGACCGCCGAAGAAGATCGTGTCGCCCAGGGCGACGATCATGCCACGCTGTTGGCGGCGGTGGTGACCGTCCGGCAGAACCGCGTCCAGCGTAACGTCGTACAGGCCGCCTTCGAGGTACTCGTGCGACGGGTTACGTTCCGGCGACGTTTCACCGTCGCCGAAATCCCACAGCCATCCCGATGCGCCCGCCGAACTGTCCGAGAACTGGACAGTCAGCGGTGCCCAGCCGGACCTCGGCTCCGCAAACATCTCTACTGCCGGCCTGGTCGTGTTGGCGAAGGCCATGTTCACCGTATCCCAGTTGGCCACGGTCAGGTCGTTGGTGAACGAGTAGCGGTACTGAACGATGACGTCACTGAGAGGTTCGGACGCCAGCGACACCCATCCGGAGACGAGGTCATAGCAGTAATCGGCGTTCTCGGCGGTGACGCCGTCCACGACGACCGAATCAACCGCATACAGGGGGTGGTGCCGGACATAAAAGAGCCGACGACCGGATTCGGCGGGCATGGTATCCGCAAACAACTCGACCCCGGTGCCGTCGATATCGGCCCAGGCCAGCTCCTCCGCCACAATCTCAATGTCGCTGGTCCAAACCGGCGCCGTGGTGAACGTAACCCCGAGGTTCTCGTAAATGAACAACTGGCGAAACCACCGGCCCGCGGCCAGGTCATCGTCACCGTCATTGTCATAATCATACAGCGCCAGTGCTGAACCGGCGCCGCCGTTGAATGACTGCCAGCCGTAATCGGGGTCAAGTTGCCCCGCGCCGTCATTGAAATAGGCGCGGAAATATCCGTCTCCATTCTGCTGGTTGTTATACGCGACTACCAAATCCAGCCAGCCGTCGCCGTTCACGTCGCCGAAAGTAAGGGTGTTGCCGGATTCGGCCGTTGAGGCCTGCCAGGACGGTGTCGTCTCGAGCACACCCGCGTCGTTGTAATAGACTGCGGCCGGGCTCCAGGTGTAACACAAAGCCAGGTCAAGATCGCCGTCGTTATCGACGTCTCCCCAGGCGACGTCATACGCCATGGTGGAATCGGCCGACTCCCAGACGGCCGGGGCGGCAAAAGCGCCGTCGTCGTTAAGGTAGACCAGATCCCGTTGGCGGTCGCCATAGTATCCTTCCCCGGTCGAGAAGGCGATATCCAGGTCGCCGTCGTTATCCAGGTCGCCGAGGGCACAGGAAAACGTGAAGAGGCTGTCCGGAGTGAACCAACTCGGGTACATCTCCGGAAGGGAGCCGTTGTTCAGATAAAGATCGGAGACGTTGGGGCGGGTAAACCCGAGGCCGAGGTAGTTGGCTACGATGAAATCCGGGAAGCCGTTGTCGTCGATGTCACCGACCGCACAGTGCCCGGAATAGGCGTGGTTGATCGAGGTCCACGTGGCCTGGGCCGGGAGGACGCCCAGCTGAGAGACGTGAATGGTGTTGTGGGCCATGGACATGTCGTTGCCGTTCGAAAAGAAGACGTCAATCACGCCGTCGTTGTTGCAGTCGCGCCACATCATGCCCGTGCTGTAAAGGCCAAGCTCCGCGGTCGACCAGAACGGCATGCCCTCGATTGGCGGGCTGCCGCCAAAAGCCCCGGCCGCCAGACTCACGCACCCCCAGCAGAATATGATTGACCTCAGACCCATCTCGGTTCCCCCGAATCCTATCGTTGGTTTTGTGCCTCCGGAGATCTGCCTACTGTCACAGGTGTTTCCTCACGCTCATACATCAAGACGCCTGTGCCTGCGCCTTCGTTCAATACCGGTCCGGGGCGTTGCCGCGCCCGTGCGCACCTAACGGCAGGGTGCGGGCGGCATGGGCTCAAGAAACAGGTATATGATCAGCGCCGTCAAGTCACCGATGTCAATCAGGCCTTCGGGGTCGCCGTCGATGTTGGCCTCCCCGGGACAGGACAGCGGACTCTTGCTGAGGAAAAGGAAGTCGATCAGGGCCGTCACGTCGCCGATATCGGTAAGGTCCTCGGCGTCCTGATCGACGTTCCCGGTGAGTCCTTCGCAGCAACCGCCCGGGTCGACCGTGGCAACGGCTGAAGGCGGCGAAAAACCGCCGGGAGCGTCAGTCGCCATGATCATGTAGCTGTATGGCTCTGTGCCGGTGGCCGTGGTGTCGACGTACGCGCTGTCGGCGCCCGGGTCGGCCAGGTCGCCGGCCGGATTGTCAATCCGGAAGAATGAACCGTTCGATGAGGCCGCCCGGCGGTAGACGTGGCAGGTCAGGCCGGCAACCCGGTCCCACGCGAGCTGGACTTGCGCCTCCCCGATTTTCACCCCGACCAGGCCGGTGGGCCGGGACGGAAATGCCACCGGCGCTAATTGTACATCCTCCTGCTGGTAGGAATTGTCCGGTATGAGCTTGCTTAGCCGGAAGAACTCCCCCCGGATCGTGTCGAAAAACAGGTAATCATAGGGCATTCCCGGCGCCTCGCTGAGGAAATTCTGGAAATCGTCATACCACTGGCCGTTCTCGTAACCGGCTCCGTCCGATATTGACAGCCGGACCTCGTCGTCAGTCTCGTTGAGGTAGCCGAAAAACACCAGGTCGGAATCTTCCGGTACCGCCTCATCGGCGTTGGTTGTCAGCCCAAAAATGGAGCCCTGTGCCGAAACGGAGGCTCCAAGCACGGTTAGCAGGAGAAAGCTGCTCAGAGCCAGCAGGAGTCGTTTTCCCGCGTCTTTCCGCGGTTTTTGCGCCTCCGGGCGCGGCGCTGCAACTCGCTTTGACTGAAGGTCTGCTGTGGACTGATTCATGCCGGGATCCGCTAATTGAGTATGTGCGGGTACACTGCCAGAAAGTACCGTCTCAATATACCCGATATACCTATCGTCGCAAGACTGATTTTTGAGCAGCCGTGGCCGGGGAAACCGGGCGGCCCGGGTTGTCCGCAAAATGGAGCTTGAATTATCCCGTCACGGGCACTACTATGGAAAAAACCCGGGCGGAGCAGCCACCTGACCGAAAGCAGAGAGGCAAAATGCATCTGGTAACAGGAGGGGCGGGATTCATCGGCAGCCACCTCGTCAAGGGACTCAACAAGCGGGGCGTCTCTGATATTCTCGTGGTTGACGATCTGACGAACGGCGGCAAGTTCAAAAACCTGAGCGATTGCCAGGTGGCCGATTACATGGATAAGGAAGAGATGCGGGTGGCGATCATGGACGGTTCGTTTTCGCTCGAACCCGAGGTCATTTTCCACCAGGGGGCCTGTACCGATACCATGGAGCGGGACGGCCGCTACATGATGGAAAACAACTTCACCTTCTCCAAGCTCCTTCTTGAGTATGCCCTGTCGCACCGAATTCCCTTCATATATGCGTCCAGCGCCGCGATCTACGGGCTGAACAGGTCGAGCGAACCCCTGCCGAAAAACGAACGACCGCTGAACGTCTACGGATATTCCAAGCTTGCTTTCGATCAATACCTTCGCCGCCGTCTGGATGACTCTGCGGCTACAGTTGCGGGACTTCGCTATTTCAACGTGTACGGACCGCGTGAGACCGAGAAGGGTAAAATGGCTTCCATGGTCTACCAGTTGTACCGACAGATTCGCGACACCGGCGAGGCGAGGCTGTTTGAGGGCACCGACGGGTTTGCCAACGGACAGCAGAGGCGTGATTTCATCTACGTCGAGGATCTCGTCCGCATAAACCTGTTCTTTGCCTCGAAAAGCGGATTCAGGGGGATAGTCAACGTGGGGACGGGCGAAAGCCGCAGTTTCAACGACGTGGCAAACGCACTGGTTACGCTTCTTAAGAAGGGGGCGGTCAAATATATACCTTTTGACCGAGAACTCGAAGGCAAGTACCAGAGCTTCACGGAGGCTGACCTGACCGCTTTACGCAAGGCGGGGTACGGTGAGCCGTTTACGCCGCTTGAAGAAGGTATTGCCCAATCTGTGGAATGGTGGGGCCGGTAACGCTCCATCCTCACTGTCCGTCACGTTCCGGCTGATGACAGCCTGACTCGTTCCAGCGCATCGTCGAGCCGTGGTCCGAGATTTTTCCAGCAGTACGGTGACACGGCCTTCAGCCCTCGCTGCGGATCGTCTCCCCATAGTTGACCCGAGTCCGCGAGACTCAGCAGGTGCGTGAGTTTTCTTACCAGGTCCTCGAGGCTTCCGTCGTAGAAGAAATCATCGGAGTTTTCGACGCGGTCGGGGCTGAGAATTTCCGGGTAGGCCAGGCGCCGGGGGAGGAGGGGATAGGCACCGGCCGCGATCGCTTCGACCACGCTGACACCGAAGAACTCATGGGCGGCGGTCGAGACGACGACGTCCGCTTCCAGGAGTGCGCGTTCATAATCCACGCGGCTTTCTTGATAACCCCAGCAGCGGACCCGTTCGCCGAGCCACGCTCTGGCTTCCGCGAAGACCTCCGGTACGCTTGAAAACTGTTCACCGACCACGCTCACCTGGAAGCCGACGCCACGGTTCATAAGTATCCGAAGGGCGCCAAAGAACATCTCCGGGTTCTTGTCGTGCTCCCACCGGGCGGCCCAGAGAAGGCGCGGCGGGCCGGCGGCGCGCCCGGGGTCTCGCTGCGGCATCTCGCGAATTCCCTGCGGCTGGATTCGGGATTTGGCCCGGATGCCGTCAATCCTGTCGGTCAATTGGTGGTCCGGCATCTGCTTCAGACAGCCCGTCAGCGCGCCCAGGAATGAATCCCGGTGGAAGGCCGAGTTGAACCAGACCTCGGTCGCGGCCAGCGCCGTCGTGAAATTCGTCAGGGCGAAATGAACGTCCCGCTCCTCTTGACGGCGAACCGGGTAGGTCAGCTGGTTCTCGTGAAAATACGCTATCGCCGGGAGTGCCGACACCCTCCGGCCGACCAGGCCCCTGAACTCGGCCAGGCTGAGCATGTCTGAACACCATATGATATCCCACGTTTCCCCCGCCGCCAGTAGGCGATTCACTTCCTCAGCGAGGGTGACGGGCGCATGCCGCATGCGCCATTTCCACTTGAAGGGGGGCAGAGTGAGTGTTGTCCACCCATGGTGACTGATCGCCGACCAACCCTCGAGAAAAGCTCGGTGACTGCCGCCAAAGTATGGTTCGAGTGCCAATATTCTCATCATGCCGTCCGATCCGTCAAAATTACTCGGCGGCCCACTTCCTGTCAACGTGCGACTCGACTATCGAGTGCCTTCCTGTTTACAGGCGGGACGATTTCTGGTTTATTCAGGGGGAACGTTTACGACGGACCTTGCAGGTCAACGCGGAAAGGAGCGTAATGAAGGTCGGATTTATAGGACTTGGCAAACTCGGGAGAGCTATGGTCAACCGGCTGCTCTCTCAGGGCGTAGAGTTGACGGTGTGGAATCGAACCCGGGAAAAGGCTGCCGGGCTGGCGGTGCAAGTCGCCGACACTCCGGCCGACGTCGCGTCGTCGGCCGACACGGTAGTTCTCAACCTGTTCGATTCCGATGCCGTCGGAGCGGTCCTGGAAGGTGACGGCGGGCTGCTTCGGGGCGACTGCCGGGGGAAAATCATCGTGGATACGACCACGAACCATTTTGAGGCGGTTCCGGCGTTTTACGAGAGCTGCACGGCGGCGGAAGCAACGTACTTGGAGGCGCCGGTTCTCGGGAGCGTGGTACCGGCCGCGCAGGGGAAACTGACGATACTGGTGAGCGGTTCACCGTCCGGCTTTGAGCGCAGCCGGTCTTTGCTCGAACGCCTGGGCAGTCGAATCTTCTTTCTGGAAAAGCCGACCATGGCCACCCGTATGAAGCTGGTCAACAATCTTGCCCTGGGGTCGTTCATGGTGACGATTGCCGAAGCGCTGGTGGTCGGCGAATCGCTCGGGCTTTCACGGGAGGAAGTGCTGGACATCCTGGCCGCGGGCGGCGGCAATTCCGGTGTGCTCAGGGCCAAAAGGAGCAAACTGATCGACGCCGACTTCTCGCCCCAGTTCGCTGTGGAGGCCATCTACAAAGACCTGGGCTGCCTGCAGGATCTTGCGCGGGACCAGGCCAAACCCTTGTTCATGGGGAGCATGGCCAGGGGGATTTTCGGCCTGGCGCGGGCCAGGGGAATGGCCGAACTGGATTTCTCCGCAGTGCACCGGGTCCTCAGCGAGTCATAGCAAATGCGGCCGGGGCATCACCACCCCGGCCGCGCCGTTTCCACTACCGGATCGATCTACGGCTTCTTGTCTTTGCCCCTGGATTCTTTGGTCTTCCCCTTAGATGCTTTGCGATCACCTTCGGAGCCCTTATCGGCGGCGAACTGCTTCTTACGCTGCTTGTCCTTGCGAGCCTTGACTTCCGTGTTAATGGCCACGAAGTTCTTGCCCTGTTGTCTAATCTTGATAACTTCGTCGGGTGAGTAGCCGTGACGTTCCGAAATGAATCGGAGGTTCACTAGGTTGATGACGTCAGCGTCGGCCAGCCGTATTTCACCCCATTTATTCCGGGCCCGTTTTCGAAAATGCCCGTATGCTTTCCCGTACGGCGGGCCGGGATCCACCGATACCGGAACGTAGAAGATCTCAGCGCTGAGGCCGAAGTGCAGCGTTATGGCCATCCACGACTTGTCCTTCAGGCGAAGGTCAATGATCACCCCGGGGGCTACGCCGGCACGTTTCGCGAGGAAAAAGACTACCGGCAATTCCTCGTCCGGGATATTCCGCTCCCGTACGATCAGTACCTGCTTCTGAGGCACCTGGTAGTGATCGCCGATGGCCAGGTAGAATCCCTTGATACCATCGTCGCCGATAGAGACCCCGACGTCGACATCGGCCCGGCTGCGCGTGGCCGAGAAGCCGAGGCTGAGGATAGATAGTGCAGCGAAAATGAAGATCTTACGCATTGGAATCCTCCCGCGAATTGATCGCGTTTGCGAATTCAGTGATCCGGGGCGTTTCTCAGGAAACTACATGTACCGTATATCGGCGCGAAGGGAGACGTAATTGAGGAAACGGGTCAGGCAGTGGACGGGAGAACGTCGGCCGGTCTGCCGTGTCGGCAGACCGGCCTTCAGTGCTTACTTTAAGCGCGGCGACGCGTTTGCGGTTACCGCTTTACGGTTACTGTGACGGCCGGCGCGCCTGGCCGGTATACGGCGGGCAGGCAACAGGCAACTCGTTCGAAATAAACAGGTAGCCGATCAACCGGGTAAGATCGCCGATGTCGATGGTGGCCGCCTCGTCGCCGTCGGTGTTGGCCTCGGCGTCACAACAGAGCGAAGCCTGGGATATGAACAGGTAGTCAATCAACGACGTCAGATCCCCGATGTCGACAATGTCATCTGGATCACAGTCAACGTTACCCGTGAGAGCGACGCAACAGCAGGAATCGCCAAACCCGTCGCCGTTGGAATCCTCCTGGCCCGGGTTATAGACGAAGATGCAATTATCGCAACTGTCGGGCACGGAGTCCGAATCGACGTTAAGGTGATCGTCAAAGCCCGGGCATACATCGCACGAATCGCCGAACCCGTCGCCGTCGGTATCCTCCTGGCCGGGATTGTAGGCAGCGATACAATTGTCGCAGACGTTGCCCACCGAGTCGCTGTCCTGGTCAGCCTGGTCGGCGTTGGCGCTGTCGGGGCAGTTGTCCAACTGATTGGGAATCCCGTCACCGTCAGCGTCGCCGTATGGGTTGTGCACGTAGGCATACAGATTGTCTCCGATAATGGAGTCGACCCTGACCACGATTCCGCTCGGCCCCTCGTAGCCGTCGCTGGAAGGGTACGTCGTCGGGCTGAATAACTCCTGCCCCGGCACATCGTCGGAGAACGGTGCCTGTAAACGCGTTTCGTACGGGTACCACCACCGGGCGCTGTCGGTCACGAATCCCTCCGGATTGCTCCAGGCGTCCTGCGTCGGGTTATAGCCGGCATCCTCCACGGCCACGGTGTAGTGAGGGTAGTCGGGTGTTCCCGCGTTCACGTTGCCGTACTCCGTGAGCGAATCGTGGACGTGGGTAATCAGCAGGCCCCTGTCCAGGATCTCCGCTCCGTAGGCCAGATGCGGCCAGAAGAAAACGCTGAAGTCGGAATTGCGCTTGTCGAACGACGCGGCAGAATACGGATTTCGATACTCCAGAAGAAAGTACTCGCCCTCGGCCTCGTTGATCGGGAGTTTGAAAAGCGAGTTCTCGCTCACCGTTTCAATGTTGGGAATAACCAGGTTCTCGTAGGTGCCCGCCAGGGTAACGGGCTCAATCCAGCCCAGTTGCTTCCGGCTCCATCCACACGGATGGGAAGGGATGGGGGAACCGAGCGAAAACACTCCGTAACCGTAGTACCCCATTATGCACCAGTCCACCAGCGGGTGGTCATTGGCATCGTCAGGCGTGCTGTACGTCTCCGTGTTCATTTTTTCATCGTAATCGTACAGGTCGGGTAATCCGAGGTTGTGTGTCAGTTCATGGCAGAAGACCCGGATTCTGTTCAGGGTGTCCAGGCCCAGAAACTCGGTGGGATTTGCGGGATTATGCAGCGGCAACAACTCCGGACAGGTGTTCCAGCGCGGGATATGTTCGCCGTCAAAAGGTCCCGGGCCGGTGCCGAGCGGGTAAATATAGGCGTAGGACCAGATATCATACGGGTCCTGCGTATCCTCCATCCCCGTACCGGCACGGAAGAACATGAGAGCATCCACGTTGCCGTCCTGGTCGGCGTCGTAATCAGTGAAATTGATCATCATGTCGATGTCGGGCAGCAGCGCCTCAAAGTCATACCAGCCGCTGCCGTCGTAGTACCCGGCCGGGTACCAGTCAAGGACGTCGCCGACGACCGTCATCTGTCCGTAAGACACTTCGTGGTAGTAGTCCGCGACCGAGCCCCCGGGATACACGCCGCGCGAGAAGAAAAGGCTGTCCAGTGTTTCCCGGGAGTAGGTTCCCGGGCGGTTTGACCATTCTGTCGGAATAACCAGCAGTTTGAGCGTGTCACCGGTGAAGCGGTATTGAGAGATTGCCTGCAGTTCCTCGTCGGTCAGCATGCTCGGGGGCAATCTCCCCACCTTCTGCTCGAGTACGTCCTGCGGGACGTCATAGATTACGCCTCGTGACAGGTCAATTGCTTCTGTTACGGTCGCGACGATCACCAGGAACATGGCAACCGTGAGACCCTGCTTTACCAGTGACATTTTTCCTCCGTCCAGTCGGTCACGACAGCTCAACTACGGGCACGCGGCCGGTGGCTCAGAGGTGATGAACAGGAAGTCGATAAGCGCCGTCAGGTCACCTATGTCGACAACTTTGGCCTCGTCGCCGTCCGTGTTGGCCGCGTTGGGACAACAGAGCGGTTCGGACGTGATAAAGAGATAATCGATCATCGCCGTGAGGTCGCCGATATCGACAACCTCGCCCCCGTCGCAGTCGACGTTGCCCGTCAGCGTAAGGCAGCAGCAGGCGTCGCCGACGTCGTCTGAGTTGGCGTCCGCCTGGTCGGGATTGTATACGTACGGACAATTATCCGTTTCATCCGGTACGCCGTCGCTATCGCCGTCCGGTACCGGAGTTCCGCATTCGAAATACGTCACCCTGACGGCATCGACCGCGGCCTCGACCTGTGAATCGTTCCCTAAATCCGAAGCTTCGAACCGGAACTGCACGCCCGCCGTCGGCGACACGACGTCGCTGACTCGGAACCCGTGTTCGTACCAACCGCCCGACGCCTGCACCACCGGCCCCACTGTCTCGGCCACGGTCCAGGTCGCCCCGCTGTCGTTCGAGACGTAAACCTTGAAGTAGTCACTGCTGGGGGCCGGGCCGTTGTTGTTGGAATACCAACTGACATAGGCAATCCTGCCGTCGCCGTCCGAGATATCGAATATCGGGGAATCGAGCCAGGTGACACCGCCGTCAACGTCCGAGTCGAACAAGCCGTTTCCGGTGACGTAGCACTGTCCCGAACCGTCGAAGTCGGTCGGGGGATCCCCCTCCATGGCGTCCACGGGGTCAGCCCGCTCCCAGTGGCCGGCCGTGGCATCACCGGATACGGTCCAGCCGTGGTCCGTTTCGAAGTCGTCTTCCAAAGCCGTCGTCACCAGGATAGCTCCGTAGGCGCTGTATGCCTCGCCCGGAGCGGGATTGTAATAGGTTCCGGCGGTAACTTCGTCGGCGCTGAAATAGAACGTGCACCAGCTGTCGCAGTCTATCGCGGGCAGCGTGGCGATGTAATGGTTGTCCGAGGTTTCGGTCATGGTTACGGTCGTATAGTCGCCGCCGTCAACGGCGTAATGAAGTCGCGCCGAACCCGGCACCGGCTCGCCCAGCCAGCCGCTGTCGATCACCACTGGGAACGATGTCTCCTCGCCCGGCGTGAGCAGTGCCGGAAGGCCCTCAGGGTATTGGAAGGAAACGGCTCGCGGCGAACCGGTGGCGTTCACCACGTAGGCGGTGGCCAGCGAAGCCTGCGTGAGCTTGGTCATGTAATCGTAGCTCATGTACGTCGTGCTGTCATGGGGCGAGTGGTAGACGTTGGAAAACTCCCATTCGATAATGAACGTGACGGGATAGCCGTACGACTGGAACGGCCAGTGGTCGGAGTACTGCGACGTACCGGACAGATGCCCGTATACATTAACGAGAGAATCGGCCAGCGACCGCCACAACACCGGGTACGTCTGATCCAAGCCGTGGTAAATCGTTGCCTCGTTCGTGTTTTCGTAGTGGGCGATCATATCCAGGTTGAGCATGAACCTGATGCTGTCCTCGCGGGCGTACGCCTCCTCCACGTAGTGCCAGGCTCCGTACAGACCGAATTCCTCGGCGTCCCACAGGGCAAAGACAATTGTCATCTCGGTCTCGATGTCCTTGAGGATACGGGCTATCTCCAGGACCGCGGCCGTGCCCGAACCATTGTCGTTCGCCGCCGGCGAATTATACACGCCGTCATAGTGGGCGCCGATGATGACGTGCTCACCGGGAAATCGCGTGCCTACCTTGTACGCAAGAACGTTCTGGCACTGCTTCCAATCGCCCCACAGGTCGCCCCAAAAATTGTCAATGACGACCGAATCATAGCCGAACGAGGCAAACTTGCCCGCAAGCCAGTCACGGGAAGCGTAGCTGGAGTCCGTACCGGACAATCTCCGGTAGAACGCCTGCAGGCGCTCCGTATACGATTCCAGCGAGTCCCTGTTGATCAGGGAGATGAGATCCTCGAGATCGATATCCTGGTACGGTGCCAGTTCGACCGACGGTGCCGGCTCCTGGTAAAAGATTCTCGGGGCGTGGGAGCCTACCGAAAAGAGTTCAGGCGGTTCGGAGCGGGCGGCAAGCTCATCGTAGTCGATGCGGAACAGACGGATTCCTGCCTCTTCGAATGCCAGAGTATACTTGCCTACGTTCTCGCGGTCACGGCGGCCGTCCAGGGCAAGATCGCGCCTTTCGACGCTGCCCGCTATCAGTTCGACTTCCAGGCCGGCGGTCTGCAGGGGGGCCACGGCGTCCTCATCCGCGATAACCAGGTAGCCGTCGGCCAGGCGGACAATCGGGTCGGTCCCGGCGGCCAGGAGCCGGTCGGCATCGGTGGAGCTTTGAACTGTGACTCTGTACAGATCACCCGCCAGGGCTGTGCCGCCGAGCAGCAGGCCAAAAATCAAGGCGGTGGTTGTCTTTCGAAACATCGGCGAGTCCTTTCCTCCGCGGGACACAGGGTTGTTTGCTGATATCAGCCACAGGCGAGAATAGTCACCGTGAGGGCTTCATCAGGGTGGTGGGTGCCGGCAAGTAAGTCATCGACCCCCAGGCTACCTCCAATATAGCGCCATCTTGCGCTTTGTCAATGAGTTTGACCGCCGGGCTATACTTATAGACGACACCGTCAGCGCAGGCGTGCATGCTTTTTGAGAGGCTCGGAGAAACGAGCACCGGTCCGGGAGTTCAATCGCAGCACCTGCGCCCTGGCTAGCGAACTGTCGGCGACAGGTCAATAGCTTCCGTTATAGACGCGACGATCACCAGGAACGTGGCAACCGTGAGACCCTGCTTTAGCGGTGACATTTTACCACGCTCCAGCCGCTCCGGACAGCGCAATTACGGGCACGCGGCCGGTGGCTCAGATGTGATGAACAGGAAGTCGATAAGCGCCGTCAGGTCGCCAATGTCAACAACTTTCGCCTCGTCGCCGTCCGCGTTGGCCGCGTTGGGACAACAGAGCGAAGCCTGGGATATAAACAGGTAGTCAATCAACGACGTCAGATCCCCGATGTCGACAATGTCATCGGGATCACAGTCAACGTTACCGGTGAGAGCGATGCAGCAGCAGGAATCGCCAAACCCGTCGCCGTTGGAGTCCCCCTGGCCCGGGTTATAGACGAAGATGCAATTATCGCAACTGTCGGGCACGGAGTCCGAATCCACGTCCAGGTGGTCGTCAAAGCCCGGGCATACATCGCACGAATCGCCGATCCCGTCGCCGTCGGTATCCACCTGGTCGGGGTTGTACGTAGCGATACAATTGTCACACACATTGCCCACCGAGTCAGTGTCCTGGTTAGCCTGGTCGGGATTGTATGCGTATGGACAATTATCCGTTTCATCCGCTATGCCGTCGTTGTCGGCGTCCGGCGCCGCGGCTCCGCATTCGAAATAGGTCACCCTGACGGCATCGACCGCGGCTTCAATCTGTGAATCGGTCCCGAAATCCGAAGCTTCGAACCGGAACTGCACGCCTGCCGTCGGCGGCACGACGTCGCTGACCCGGAACCCGTGCTCGTACCAGCCGCCTGATGACTGCACCACCGGCCCCACCGTCTCGGCCACGGTCCAGGTCGCGCCGCTGTCGTTCGAGACGTACACCTTAAAGTAGTCGTTGCTGGGGGCCGGGCCGCTACTGCTGGAGGAATACCAGCGGGCATACGCAATCCTGGCGTCGCCGTCCGAGAAATCGAATATCGGGGAATCGAGCCAGGTGGCACCGCCGTCGACGTCCGAGCCGAAAAAGCCGTTTCCGGTGACATAGCACTGTCCCGAGCCGTCGAAATCGGTCGAGGGATCCCCCTCCATGGCGTCCACCGGATCGCCCCGCTCCCAATGGCCGGCCGTGGCGTTGCCCGATACGGTCCAGCCGTGGTCCGTTTCGAAGTCGTCTTCCAAAGCCGTAGTCACCAGGATCGCTCCGTAGGCGCTGTATGCCTCGCCCGGTGCGGGATTGTAATAAGTGCCGGCGGTGACTTCGTCGGCGCTGAAATAGAACGTGCGCCAACTGTCGCAGTCAATCGCGGGCAGGGTGGCGATGTAGTGGTTGTCCGACGTTTCGGTCATGGTTACGGTCGTGTAGTCGCTGCCGTCAACGGCGTAATGAAGTCGCGCCGAGCCCGGCACCGGCTCGCCCAGCCAGCCGCTGTCGATCACCACCGGGAACGACGTCTCCTCGCCCGGTGTCTGCAGCGCCGGCAAGCCTTCGGGGTAATGGAAAGAAACGGCCTGCGGCGAACCGGTGGTGGTCGCCACGTAGGCGGTGGCCAGCGAAGCCTGCGTGAGCTTGGTCATGTAATCGAAGCTCATGTACGTGGTGCTGTCCTGCGGCGAGTGGTAGACGTTGGATAACTCCCATTCGATAATGAACGTGACGGGATAGCCGTATGACTGGAACGCCCAGTGATCGGAGCCCCATGAAGTACCGGACAGATGCCCGTATACATTAACGAGAGAATCGGCCAGCGACCGCCACAACACCGGGTACGTCTGATCCGAGCCGTGGTAAATCGTTGCCTCGTTCGTGTTTTCCCAGTGCGCGATCATGTCCAGGTTGAACATGACCATGATGCTGTCCTGCCGGGCGTACGCCTCATCCACGTAATGAAAGGATCCGTACAGTCCGGCTTCCTCGGCGTCAAACAGGGCAAAGACAATTGTCATTTCGGTCTCGATGTCCTTGAGGATACGGGCCATCTCCAGGACCGCGGCCGTGCCTGACCCGTTGTCATCAGCCCCCGGAGACGTCGACCCGGCGTCACGGTGGGCGCCGATGATGACGTGCTCGCCGGGAAACCGCGTGCCTGTCTTGTACGCCAGAACGTTCTGGCACGACTTCCAGTCGCCCCATAGGCTCGCCCAAAAACTATCGATGACGACCGAATCATAGCCGAACAATGTGAATTTGTCCGCAAGCCAGTCACGGGAAACGTAGTTGGAGTCCGTACCGGCCGTTCTCCGGTAGAACGCCTGCAGGCGTTCGGTATACGATTCCAGCGAGTCCCGGTTAACCAGGGAGATGAGATACTCGAGATCGATATCCTGATACGGCGCCAGTTCGACCGGTGGTGCCGGCTCCTGGTAGAAGATTCTCGGGGCGTGAGAGCCCAGCGCAAAGAGTTCAGGCGGTTCGGAGCGGGCGGCAAGCTCATCGTAGTCTATGCGAAACAGCCGCACGCCTTCCTCCTCGAATACTAGAGTATACTTGCCCACGTTCTCGCGGTCACGGCGGCCGTCCAGGGCAAGATCGCGTCTTTCCACGCTGCCCGCTATCAGTTCGGTTTTCAAGCCGGCGGTCTGCAGGCGGGCCACGGCGGCCTCCTCCGCGATGACTAAGTAACCGTCTTCCAGGCGGACAATCGGGTCGGCTTCAGCGGCCAGGAGCCGGTCGGCATCGATGGTGCTTTCAACGGTGACTCTGTACAAGTCCCCCGCCAGGGCAGTGCTGCCGAGCAGCAGGCCAAGAATTAAGGCAGTGATTATCGTACGAAACATGGGCGAGTCCTTTCCTCCGTGGGACACAGGGTTGTTTGCTGACAGCAGCCACAGGCGAGGGTAGTCACCGTGAGGGCTTCATCAGGGTGGTGGGTGCCGGCAAGTAAGTCATTGACCCCCAGGCTACTTCCAATATAGGGCCATCTCGCCTTTTGTCAAAGACTTCACCACCAAGTCATATATTGTATAGACGATGCAATCAGCAAAAACATACAGCATAATCATACATGCTCCTTGAGAAATTCGAAGAAGCGAGCACCGGTCCCGGGTTTCAATCGCAGCACCTGCGTTTTATGAAGCCAACCGCCCCGGCCCGTTCGAAAACGGACACCCGGGAAGCTGTTGCGCGCGGTCGGGCTTTCAGGCTAAAAAGCCCGGGACATCTGACCTCCGGACGCTATATTGGACTTTTCGCGGCCCGACGGCCTGCTCTGAGAATACAGACATGCGTCGCTCAATACGTGTATCGAGAGCAACCGTAGGGCAGAACCCTTTAGCGGTTCTGCCATCTCTTTTGATACGCCAGCGCGGCAGAACCACAGGGGTTCTGCCCTACGTTGGCTGATAACGAAGACATGTATGAACGGGTACGTATAACCGAACCGCAGCCTGAGTAGGAAAACATATGTCGACCTTCGTCACTCACCTGGAAAGCGCCCTTGATGGCACCCGCCTGCCGGCCGGGACAATTCAGACCGTCCACCGTGACCGCCCGCTCTGGGTCCGCTATGATCTGGAGCAGGTCGGCCGGGCGGTCAGCAAAGACGAACTCGAGACGCGCCCGCCCACAATGTGGCGGTACCGTGAACTGTTGCCGACCGGCGATGACGTGGTTTCCCTGGGCGAAGGGATGACGCCGCTTTTGCCCTGCCCGCGTCTCGGCGAGCGGTTCGGCCTGTCGGACCTCTGGATCAAGGACGAGTCGTTGTTGCCCACCGGAAGTTTCAAGAGTCGCGGTCTGGCCGTCGCCGTCAACATGGCGCGACAGTTCGGGATCAAACGACTGGCCATCCCCACCGCCGGAAACGCCGGCGCCGCCATGGCCGCCTATGCCGCGCGCGCCGGTATGGAGGCGTTCGTCTTCATGCCCAACGACACCCCCGCCGTCAACCGGTACGAATGCCTGCTTTATGGCGCGAAGACGTTCCTGGTCGATGGCCTTATCACTGACTGCGCCCGCATTGTCCGCGAAGGACGCGACGTCATGAACTGGTTCGATTTCTCCACGCTCAGGGAGCCGTACCGCATCGAAGGCAAGAAAACGATGGGCCTGGAACTGGCCGAGCAATGCGGCTGGAAACTGCCCGACGTCATCCTGTACCCGACCGGCGGCGGCACCGGCCTGATAGGCATGTCCAAGGCGTTCGATGAGCTGGCCGCCCTGGGGTGGCTCGAAAGCGACACCCGCCCACGCATGGTATCGGTGCAGTCCGACGGGTGCTGTCCGATCGTGCGGGCGTATGATAAAGGGGAGAGGTTCGCCGAACCGTGGCAGAACGCGCGAACCATCGCGACCGGCCTGCGGGTTCCGGCGGCGGTGGGAGATTTCATGATCCTCGACGCCGTGCGCGCAAGCGGCGGACGGGCGGTGGCTGTCCGGGAGGAGAGAATCCCGGAGTGGATGAACCTCGCGGCGTCCTGCGAGGGGATACCGGTCTGTCCCGAGGCCGCGGTTTGTATCGGGGCGCTGGAACGATTGGTCAGCGAGGGATGGATAGCCCCCGACGAGCGGGTGGTGATTTTCAACACCGGGGCGGCTCAAAAGTATGTCGAGGCAATCACGACCGACATCCCGCTCCTTGCCAAAGACGCGCCGGTTGACTGGGATTCACTGGCAGGTGGAAAAAGTGATTGAGAATGGAATCGGGTTATGGTACCATTTGAGTGTCGGGGAGTACGAAATGTGGCATTAGCATGGCTCGAAGCAAGCCGGGGGCAGCAACACGACGATACTGGCCAATGACCCACGCCCCCTGAAAGGTGGGAAGGGATCAGCATGACAGATTCAAATATCGACGGAACTGAGTCGCCAGTGTCTGGATTGCGCGCGGCGTCACTGAGGCTGACAGCGCGCCAGATTGTTGTAAGGGATTTCCTTGAAAAAAAAGCCCCCGGTCTTAGCGCCATGTACCACGGCGTCTTATTCGCTTTGTCGCGGCGTGATAACCCGGAGCGATTCGTTCATGCCGCTCAATCTTGTCGTGAACTGATAAGAGGGCTGAGAAGAGCTCTACCTGACGTACCGCAGGACTCGTCTCCAGCGCAGGCGATACACAAGATACGAGACCTCATCGTCTTTGAGGATGGCAACCATACGGACCAGCAAGTGCGTAACGAGGTCGCCAAACTAAAACCCTACTACGAGGCGACCCAGGTCACTCGCCGCCAAAGACATGAGGGAGTGATTGAGCACGCCAGTCAAGGTCCACCGCCGCACGATGCCGATAAGCGAAAGGCTGCCGCAGACTTACAAGGATATGAGGATTGGCTTTCCAAAATCGCTCATCACGGGCGGCAGACCACGGAGGCAGAATTCCTGCGTCGCCTGGATGCATTTGAGTCCACTCTTGAGGTTTTGGCGGCAGAGTATTTCACTGTGGATCAGCGCGTTCAGAATATGATGGAGAAAGCCGACCCAACCGAATCTGAGTTTCTGGAACTGCAACGACTTCTCTCGCTGCGCCCCCCACTTGCCGCCCACTTTTTTCGCAATCTCGCCAATCCAGATTGGCTCCCGAAGCTCAGACAGGCTGGGTACTTCAAGAGACCTGTTGACATAATCACTCACACTGGTGGAGGGGTTTCATGCCCATCTTGGCCTCAGACAACGTATCTGATCCGGTGCGCGGAGAGCAATCCGGAACTGGTGGCGACCATTCTGATGGAGGTCGAGGAAACATCGAATTCTAGAGTTCATCAGGAATTGGTAGAAGTCGCGCTCAAGCTGCCAGCATCCAAGGTTACTGACTTTGCCGAGAAAGCTGTTAGCTGGATTTATAACACTTATCACACCATCACGCTCCTACCGATCCGACTGTCTGAATTAGCCGCAAAACTAGCAGACGAGGGTGAATCAGAAATGGCATTCGAAGTCGCAGACAGAATTCTTGATGTCAGAAGCGATGAAGCTAAGTACGAAAATCAAACAGAGGAGGTAGGATCCAGCCTTTCGCCAAGTGCCGAAGCATATGTCGACGATTGGGATTACGAGAAGATGATCACAGTACTGGAGCGGCACTTGTCGAAGAAAGCCGCTTTGAAGTTCATTCGCGTTCTTTGCTACAAGCTCGCAAAGGCAATTAGATTAGAGAGCAAATACAGGAAGAATGAAGAAGAAGCAACTGATACAGATTACACATACATATCTAGACCGGCAATAGAAGACCACGAGCAAAATTTCCGAGCTGATAGCACTAAAGACTACCTGATAGATCACATCAGGGATTCGTGTGTCACCGCGATCCGAAGCGGCAAGGAGATCACAGCAGTTATCGATGTGCTAAGAGCATACAAGTATCCGGTGTTCCGTAGGATTGAGTTATATCTGCTGACAGAATTCCCCGACGAAGGCATGGAGCACATTGGCCGATGGTTATCTGAGGTCAAGAATTTTGATCACGAACACATATATCACGAGTTCCGAAGGCTCCTGCAAAGGGCCTTCGGATCAGTGCCGCCGGGTGTCCAGAAGCACTACTTGGAGTGGGTAGAAAACGGCCCAGATGTCTGCTCGTACAAGATGAGAATGAAGGAGCGGTATGGTAATGAACCAAATGACGACCAGGTTCGATCATATCTTGCCCGGTGGAGGTTGACCAAGTACAAACCCATAAAGGAGTATTTAGATGACAAACGCCGCCGCGTTCATGAAGGTCTATCCGAATTGGAGAAACCCGATGAGGGAGCGGAATTCCCGTTGTACATGACTAGTTGGGTTGGCCCCACGAGTCCAAAAGACGCCAAGCAACTGAGTGACATGGCGGTCGGTGAGGTTATCGTGTTCTTGCAGAGTTGGCGGGCATCTGGAGGATATCGCGCCTCCTCGCCGGAAGGTTTGGGCCGGTTTCTCAGAGATGACGTCAGGTCACGAGCCATGGAGTATGCCGAAATCGCCGGTACAATTCAACCAGGTTTTCTCAGGCCTGTATACTTGTACTACTTGTTTTCAGGCTTGGAAGACGCCACAAAGGATGCTAGGCAACTGAATTGGTCCGAGGTACTTCTCTTAGCCGACCGGATAGTGTTTGCCAATAATCTGCCGGAACCAGATCAATCAGCCGGCGAGTTTGAAACTGGCTGGGAGGGCGTACGGAAAGCCATAGCAAGTCTGTTTTCGCAGGCGCTGGGGGATATCAATGTAATAGCATCCAGATTTCGAGACGCTATATGGAAGCTTATTGAAAAACTCACACATGAAGGCGAGCCCACGAGTTTCTATGAAGAGCAGTATGGCGGTTCTAATCTCAGCCCGGTTGATATGTCTATTAATACCGTGCGCGGTCAGGCGGCTCACGCTCTGTTTCAGTATCTACTTTGGGTTGACCGGAATGCAAATGAAGGGGTTGAATCTAATGAGCAGAAACACAATATCCCTGAGGAGGCGCTTCCGATCTTGGAACGCTTCCTGGATACAAGCCAGGAAGCTACTCTGACAATCCGCTCAGTACTCGCGTGGTACGTTCAGTGCCTCGCCGGTCTTGATCTGGAATGGACGCGAGAGCATCTGGACAAGCTGATTCCGGCAGAAAAGGAACTGCTACGATATCGTAACGCCGCTTTTGAAGGTTATTTCTCCTTCAACAAACCCAATGGCTATCTGTTTAAGAACTTAAGGGATTTCTTCATGGAAGCGTTCATATGGGCGAACGAGAACGGTTGGCATGATGAATTCCACAGGGCAAAGGAGAACTTTGTTGCCCATGCGGCGGTTTATTATTGGTGGGGCATTGATCCGCTCACCGGCCACGATTGCCTTATAAAAAGGGTATTTGCAGAAGGGCAGCTAAAGCTACGAGCTCATGCTCTTGAGCATATTGGTCGCTCGCTAGAGACACTTTTGCCGATAGCTGAGGATGGTCCGCAGGCGCTGGAAAGGCTTCAAAGACTACTCGAATGGCGCCTCACCGAACTTGCTAAGTCTTCGGTGTGCGACGAAGAGAGGACTGAAGAATTAAAGGAGTTTGGGTGGTGGTTTACCTATGCACAGATGGACGAAAGCTGGCTTCTTGATAAGTTGGTTGAAATTCTCAACGTCACACGTGGCCAGATTGAATGGGCACACAAGGTATTAGAACGACTAATCTCATTTGTTCCGACCAGCCCAATAAAGGTTGCTGAGTGCGTCAATGCCATTGTGCAGGGCGATCCTTCTCCTTGGAATATCGACTATTGGACGGCACACCTCGACAACTTGTTCAAGGCAATAAGAGAATCACAGGACCAAGATGCGTGGTACATATGCCGGGGTACGATAAACTACCTGGGGGATAGGGGCTTTCGTTCATTCGGGAGCCTACTTTAGACCACTCTGGCAGAACCACAGGGGTTCTGCCCTACGTTCACTTTCCCTCAAGCTCCTGTATCATCTCGGCGGCATGCGCGTCGTCAGGACGCAACTCGAGAAATTTCCTGAAATTCTTCAGGGCAAGTTGTTTGTTCCCCATCGCCTTGTAAGCTTCGCCAAGATAGTTGTAACAGGTGGCGGCGTACTTCCCCTCGGGATACTCGCTGAGTGTCAGATCGTAGAACCTGATCGCCTCCGGCAGTCTGTCGTTGGCGTGCAACTTGTATGCGACGATGAGCAGTTGCGTTTCGCCCACCTCGTACTCATCGGCGTGGTTGTTCTTCAAATCGAGAAGGAGTTCGACGGCCGCATCCGTGCCGTTGTCCCTGAGCGCGTAGTACACCGGCTCGAAAACCGACTTGCGGGCTTCTTTGCCGGCTCTCTGCAAGCCCTTGACCAGGGCTCCAATCCAGTAGTCGGCCGGCGTATAGGGGCCTTCAAATGACTTGAAGTCCTTCAGGACGTCTTCCTTCTGCATGGTGGCGCCGTCCTTGCCCTCGGCGAGCCCGGCGCGGACAATCTCGGTGGTTTTGACCAGCATATCGTGAAAGGCCTTGAGATCGTCCATTGAGCAGTTTTCACTGTGACCGGGGACGATCAGGACGTCTTCGGGCAGCATGTCGATAACGCGCTTGGCGATTTCCGGATACTTCAGGATATCGCCGCTGACACCGTCCACGGAAGGAAAGTGAGAGCCGTTGGACACGGCGCCGACACAGACAACCTTTGACTGTGTGAACCAGGCGATTATGTCGTTGTCGGAGTGGCTTCCGGGGACGGCGACCAGCTTGATTTCCTCCCCGTTGAAGTACAGGGACAGCGAATCGGTAAAAGTAATCTCAGGCAGCACATAGTCGGGGAACTCGTCAAAGATGTAGGAGCCGCTCCGCAGCCTGGTTCTCACCTGCGGATGGCCGATGACAACGGGGCCTTTCCCGAACGCGAGAAGTCCCGCCACGTGCTCAACGTGCTGGTGGGTGACTACGATGATATCAGGCGGGCCGTCGTATAGCGTCTTCAGGGTGGCCTTGAAGTCCTCGCCCGCTTCCTTGTCCCCGGCGTCGACCAGCAGCATGCCGTCATCGCCGATGGATGCCACGACCTTCACGGGGTATCCGTCCGCGTAGTAGCTTACTTCGTAAATGTGGTCAGCCAGTGGGGTGACGTTCATGGGGTGTTCTTCCTGCGCCCATGCCGGTATTGCCTGGGCGAAAAAGAAAGTTGTCAGCACTGTTTTCAGCAGGCGTTTCATGGTTGCTCTCCATGTTACGTACGGCTTGCCGCGTACGCGGTGGATGTTCTCCAACCGGCCCCCTGCCTCCTGTCCGCTCTGCTTTGCGGGCAGGCCGGTCGGTTTCTTCCCCTTGCCTGCGTCAACGAAAGCTGACACCACAGGATACGTTGATTGCTCCTGGATGTTCCCCCGAATGACGGCGCAGTATACTATGCACTCGCCACGGTGTCAAGGAATCCCGGTGTCAGTCCACCATGATTCCCCGGTTGCGCAAAGTGGTTGGCTCCCGGCCGCAAACGCCGGGGATACATCCCGCGTTCATTGCGGCTCGTGGCCCGGCGGATGGTACTTCCTGAACCAGCGGAATCCGAATTCATTCATGAGTTCAAGATACGCGTCGTTGTCCGCCGGCATTTGGTCAGCGCGGTAGTGCAACCCGAAATACCGCTGGACCGCGTTTATGTATCCGTTTTCCCTGATCTTGTCGAGGCACGTCTTGGCGAAGTCTTCACCGTGCACCTCCCGGCACACCTTCTCAATGGTCGTCAGGCGCTGGTCGGTAATCTCGATCTTCAACTCGGGATACTTCTCGTCGAACGCTTTCACCAGATCGCGGTCCGGGATTTCACGGTACTTGTCCTTATGGACGATGACGTCGACCGGCAGTTTCCGGCGCCGTGAGGGTTTCGCCTTGGGATAGCCCAGGGAAAGCAGCACAACCGGAAAGACGCCGTCGGGCAGTTCGAACATGTCGCGCAGTTGGCGAAAACACTCCAGGACGGTGCCGACGTACACCGACCCCAGGCCGAGCGCGTCGGCGGCCGTGCAGATATTCTGTGCTGCAATGATCGTGTCCTGAAACGATATCCAGAAGTGACGGAACGAAGCGGTGGCGTTAAACGGGGCGAGTTCGAGCTGCGCCCAGCGTTGCAGACGGTGCCAGTCAAGGCAGAACAACAGATCAACCGGGGCCGTGGCGATGAACGGCTGGTTTCCGCACAATTCGGCCAGCGTCTCTTTGACCGCCTTATCCTCAATCCGGATGATCGAAAACGGCTGCAGGTTGCCGCCGGTGGCTGCGCGCGTGCCGGCCTCGAGCACGAGGCCAAGCACCTCGGGCGGGATCTTCCTGTCCGCGAAACTCCGGCAACTGGCCCGTTCCAGGAGCAGCCTGACGGTTTCGTTCGGATATTCTGTCTCTGAATGTTCGGCCATGCCGTGATGCGAGGGCGTTTTGTCATCGTTCATTGACGTGACTCCTGTGTGGCTGCCGGATGCGGCCGGTGTTGGACGGTAGCGACATATCATGCAAATATACGCCTGTTGCCAGCGTGGCAAAAGGAGAAGCTGATGCGGTGCGGGAGTCTCCGCGTCCTGGCGGCAGGCCGGCCGCAGAAGCGGCAGGCCTGCCGGAGAGGCTACTCTTTCGGCTTTTCGACCTGCTTTCGCGTCAGAAACATCGTGTAATCGCCCGCTTTCTTCTCGAACTCCTTGGGGCGATTGCTGTCGGGCGACGTCCGGATCTCGGCACGGCCGTCTTCGAGAACACGCACGATGCCGAAAAGAGTCGTCCATTCCGAGCCGGGTTGCCCGCACTTTTCGAGACAGAGGTCAATGCCGCACGGTTTCTGGTCTTCGTACAACAGGTACTGACCCTTCATGCCGACCCCTGTACTGTCCTTGTGCTTCTCGTTCTTCACGAAAGTGCTGTTGTCGTTGAACGTGATGTCGCCACTCGGCACGAGTTCTCGCGGCGCTATGATCCATTCACCGATAAGGAAGTCCTTGATCGTTACTTCCTCTTTGGGCGCATCTTTCTTTTCCGCCGGTTTGATCGTAGTGGTGTCAGTCGGTTTTTCCTCGTCCGCCCGCAGGATCGGAGTGATCGCAAGAATAACGATGCCGGCGAGTATAACGGCTTTTCTCATTGGTGGGTCCCTCCGCAATAAGTTCGGTACATCTGCCTACGCTGCAAAGCTATGCCGTCCGACCGTGGAGCGCAAGCTCTTGTTTGATCAACCGTAGTGTTCCGGCTGACGACCGTCCGGCATGGGGCCGCGGCCGCTCAAACGGGGTTGACCTGGCTGCTGTTCGAATGTATACTGTCGCAATCCTGGCGACGATTCTCAGATATGGTTGTCCATTTGCAGTCGCTTAGGGCAAGAGGAGCTAACGGAGATTGTGTGCGTCCCATATCGTTAAGATACTTCTTCTTACTTATCCTGGTCCTGTTGCTTTCCGTGGTTCTGGATGCCTATGAGATAGGGCATGCCCTCATAGCAGCAGTTTTGCTCGTCGTCATAGTTGCTGCCTTTATTACTGCCTTTTCTATCTTGGTAATTGATTTTAAACGCAAGACTGCGAGACTCGCTGGCGCTGTTGGCATTGGAGCCACCCTCCTATGGTTGGGCATGATCGACACTGCACTCAGCCTAGGCGCGCTTGCGGGAATCGTAGCTGCGCTTGCATTGATCAAGTTCTTCAGCAGAGAGACCGTCCGCAGTATCGGACTCCTCCTTTTGGCTCTGGTCGTATTATATAGCGGTTCCCGGTACATGTTTGCAACATTATTCAAACCGGACTTTGAAGTGGTCGAGTATAGTGCAGTTGTGAAGGATTCGTTCGATGAAGGTTCTTTCCTGCTCACCGAGACATTCACTTTCAAGCAAAAGTCCAGCCACGACATTGCCTTGAGTGGTATAATCAGCGGCGATGAACTGCATCGACTCATCGGTGGAGAACTACATGCTGTGAAGTTCCCCTGCACGATCGCTCCATCCGTTGAGTACACATTCGTGTCTACTCGCACGGTGACCGCGAACAAAGCGGGTTTCTTACTCAAGAGATGCGAATTCCGACCTCTCTCAGCGCGATACATATGGTCGCTGAGCGCTTCAGAAGGTGGAAGCGAAACGATATCTTCGTTATCGGACGCGCGCTATGCTACAAGGAGCAGAATCGAAGTGTGGCTACCGAGGGGTTCATTCTCTGGAGCTAATGGGAAGTCTGAAGCCATTCAATACGGGAATGTGGAAATCATCACCTGGGAATTGCCGTTCAAACTCCTGCAACGCGACATTGGCTTCGTTTACGTTGATCCGCCGTTCCACACATTTGCGTGGCTCATCAGACCATTTGCGGGTATCTCCTCACTCGGGGCGTTAATCGCGACCAGCATAGGGTTGGCAATTGCAGCACTTGGCGTCATTCCCCTTCTGGCGTTCAGAGACGTGATAAAAGAGAAAATAGTACAGGGGTTACTGTACAGGTTGCACAAGAGGCGGCAATGGGGGAAGCAAGCTGAACGTGGAAATGGGGAAAGAAAAGGTCCTCTTTCGCCCTCGGCGGAGGAGGCAGGGTCGGACGCCATCGATGATGAGAATGCGCCAGACTCATAGACGGTGTGAAATGGGCGCGACGTAAGCAGCCGCGAGCGGAGAAGGCTCCTGCTCTCTCCGCTTCTTAGTGCTCGTTGAATCCCTCAACTCCAATTGCCTCAATGAGATACGTTTGCGGATGACCCGGAGTGGCCCACAGCCGCGAGAAACCCGACAACCCTTGCCAGGGGCGTCAAGTCTCATGCGATCAGGCACTACGCGTAGTACGACCTATGAGAGCAACCGTAGGGCAGAACCCCTTGGTGGTTCTGCCGTTGCCGTGCTACAACCTGCCGAACAATCGCGCGAGAAACCGATGTACCGCGTGAATCCCCGTGACCGGCTGCGCGTACATGAGGACGCACTTGCGACTGACGGTCTGCATCCCCAATGCCGCTGCCCTGGCTGACGCGCGCGAGAAATTTTTCCCCTGCTGAAACCAGAGCTGTGTTATTCCGGCCGCGTGGGCGTCCTCGACCACTCCCTCGGCAGTGATCGGTGAGACCGCCACGACCGCCGCTTTTACGTGTGGCGGCAGGTCAGTCAGCCGGGGATAGCACGTGTCGCCGTCGAATGACGTACGATTCGGCCGTACCGGGTAGACGGTGTATCCTCGTTGTTTGAGGGCCTTGTATATTGCCCCGCCGAATTTCCTGTCCGACACGCCGACCACGGCGATGTGTTTTTCGCTGAGGAATTTCTCGATTGCCTGATCCACTCTGCCTGCCTCCGTTTTGGCATAAGATAGTAAATCCGCCGCTCAAGTCAAATCCGGATAATGCAGGTCAGGTTTGAGGGCTAACGATGCTCAATTGTAGGTCGGGTTCCGGCGCGGCTCAGGCGGGGGAAGGGGAAACGGCAGGCATTTCTGAGCGGCGGGACCGGTGAGGAATTATGCCTTACCAATACTAGATCGCGGCAGCTTTTTGTTTTACATTATCCTGTAACATGTGGTAATATATCGGAATAGGGCGGTGATTTCTAGGATTTTGCCAGAAAGTGATTGCGACCTTATATGGAATCTGTAGATTTGTTGTGAGTATTTACAGTAAAGGTAACGGGCTATCCGGGTAGCCTATGTCAAAGACAGCATCAAACGAACTAGAAGGTAAGAGCGCCAAGACACGTCGAAACGGTAGAAAGGCAGTGCCCATTGTTCCGAACGGCAACAAAAGGAAGCTGATTGCTTTTGGCTGGTACGGCGGCAAGTTTTCTCACCTTGATTGGCTTCTGCCTTTGCTTCCTGAGGCGCACCATTTTTGCGAGCCGTTCGGCGGGTCAGCAGCTGTTATTCTGAATAGAAAGCCCTCGCCGGTCGAGACCTACAATGACCTGGATGGTGAAGTGGTCAACTTTTTCAGAGTACTTAGGAGCCAAAAAAGAAAACTCGTTCGCTCAATCGCCTTAACTCCATTTTCACGAGAAGAATTCGCAAAAGCCTGTGAGATAGATCCTAGGCTTAGTGACCTTGAAAAGGCTAGACGGTTTTACGTCAGAGCTAGGCAGGTTAGAACTGGACTGGCACAGACCGCAACCCTAGGAAGATGGGCCAACTGCAAGAATACTTCGAGAGCGGGCATGAGTGGTGTTATTAGCAGGTGGCTCGGAGGAGTTGAGGCCCTTCCCGAGATTGCCGTGCGACTACTTCGGGTTCAGATCGAAAACCGCCCTGCTGAGGACGTAATAAAATTATACGATTCGCCCGATACGTTATTCTACTGTGACCCCCCCTATGTTCACGGCACTCGCGGTGATAGCAATGCTTATGGTTTTGAAATGACTGACGAGGAACACAAATCCCTGGCGGCTCTACTTAACCGAGTAAAAGGCGAAGTAGCAATATCGAACTACGACTGCGAATTGATGAATCAACTATATCCGTCTTCGGCGTGGAAGAAGACCGTGGGCCCTGAAAAGACAAATCATGCCACTAAGGGGGTTCGGGTTGAAGTGTTATGGACCAACTACGACCCCAAAAGAAGACGGGAAGAGCACAAACTAACACTCTTCTAGGTGCTTATGAATCCTAATGATATATTGAATAAAGTTCTAATAAGCGCAACCAGCAATCTTAAGAAGAGAAGTGTAGCGGATCCGGCTATTGGAAAACGCTTAGAATATGTCTGCAGATGTATTTCCAACCGTGCTGGCATTAGATTGTTGATGTCTTGTCTTCTTGCAAAGATGCATAAGAAGAACGTCGATCCTCGAAAACCATATACACAAATCGGCTCCACTGATTCCTTCTCCGGGCGAACCTATGATGAACGGTACTTGACACATTTCATAAACGAAAATCAACTTCCATGTAATCCGACTACTGCTTTCTTAACCCCAGCTCTGAGAAACATTGATAGGCCACTAACGACTGATATAGAAATCGTTGGGCGTCCTAGAGAGGTCTACACTTCAACATTACAGCTCTTGCAAGATGTTCATGTTAAGAGGGTAACAGCTGAGGACCTTCTTACTGATGCGGTAAGGTTCTTGATTCAACTGCGTGACGAAAAGCAACGGCGTATGGAAGAATTGGTTCAGGAACTCAAAGAAGGCAAGGGTGCTCTACCCTTATCATCGGAGCACATCGTTATTTTGATTAAGCAACACCTTTCCTGTAAGAACTCAAGCAGGCTTACTGTCTTGGTAGTCGCGGCTGCCTATAAAGCTGCAAGTTCCCGTATTGGAGAATGGAGTAAACCATTGCTCGCGCATAACGCCGCTGACTTACAAACGAAGGCTTTGGGAGACGTTGAAATCTGCCTCGTAGGTGATGAACATGTTGTAACCGCGTACGAGATGAAAATGAAACGCGTGACAGTGGATGACATAGATACGGCTCTTCAGAAGATTGCGAGAGCGAAATCCGAAATTCACAACTACGTTTTTATAACAACCGAGGAAATCGACGCTCTAGTAGCAGATTATGCTTCCAAGTTTTATGAGAAAACCGGCGGGACTGAAATTGCGATTCTTGATTGTATTGGCTTCATCCGCCACTTTCTGCACTTTTTTCATAGACTGCGCGTGGAATTCCTGGATATATATCAGGAGTTGGTCTTGGGAGAACCGGACTCGGCGATTAGCCAACCGCTAAAGGAGGCTTTTTTGACTCTGCGGAAGGCGGCTGAATCTGATGAGTAGAAGAGAAAATGTTGCTACACTGTTGGAGAAAGCTAATGACTATCTAAGACAGAATGATCCTGTACTTCGACGTGTCATCATAGATACTCTACCTTACACAGTATATCGAAAACGAAGCCATTTTGAATCGCTAGTTCGAATCATTATCGGACAACAATTGTCTACCCGGGCCGCGCGTACGATTTTTAACCGAGTCAAATTCACTATAGGAAGCCGCTCTTTCAGTACTAAGGTCTTGTCCGGTGTCCAAGATGAATCCTTGCTTAACGCGGGCTTGTCAGCAGCCAAACTAAGTACGATTCGAAGGTTGATCTCGAGTATAGAATCTGGCAGGCTGGACCTGCGAAGTATGCGCTGGAAAGAGGATAAACAAGTTTCTAAAGAACTAACTCAGATTAAGGGAATCGGACCATGGTCAGCTCAGATGTATCTCATGTTCGTTTTGAAACGTCTTGATGTTTTTCCTGAAGCCGATACAGGCATACTAAACGCGATCAGAAGTCTCTACAATGGCAATGGTGCTGCCATCAACGTAAAGAGTATATCCGATAATTGGAGGCCATTTAGAACGATAGCATGCTGGTATCTGTGGAGGTATCTGGACACTATAGAGTAGTAGAATAGCAAATACCGATAGCTAACGTAGGTCGGATCACGCAGTAGCTCACAGCCGCTAGAAACCGCATAGCCTTCTAAAGCTTGGCCTCCAGCACGGTGATTCTATTCTTCGAAGCATGCAAGGCAAGGTTTACTCCGGATTTCTTGCCTGCAGTAGAGCTTCTCTTGTACTTGTTGAGCTTTCTGACGCACTCGTCCAGCGCCAAATTGAGTTTTAGCGCCTCATCAAAGCTGATCTTGATGTTTATGACCTTCGTGTTCGAAGTCCAGCGTGCCTTTGTTGGACTGAACTTGGCTACTTCGCAGGAGCCATAACCAACGGTCTTGTACCTGCCCACTACGTTCTCCTTCCTTGTATCCCCGTTGTCAGCCTTGAAGAATAGCCCGCCTGTCGGTCTCTTAATACCCCCGGCAGGATTCGAACCTGCTACCCTCTGCTTAGAAGGCAGATGCTCTATCCGAATGAGCTACGGGGGCATTCACTTTCGCCGGTCCGGGCGCACTCAAGCCGCACGTCCGGTCCGCTCCTAAATTAGCCCGTCAGAGCAACCAGGGCAAGATATTTGTCACCGGCCCTTTTGTGGGCGAGGGGCAAGAGGCTTGTCCCGTATGCTGCCGCCCGTGGTAAGCGAGGACGTCAGGTAAAGCGAGCGGTCCGGGCCGTGCGCTCTTGTTGTCCTTCGTATTAGGAAACGACAACATCCGGGTATGGGGGACAGGTGCGCCGCGACGGTCGCGCGGCCTGCAAAAAAGGCCCGCGAACGGGCCTTGCAAGATCGATATGTCGGTGTCAACCAAAGCGGCTCGATTGTCCGCCGGGCCGCTTACCGTGAACTCAGCAGTTCGCCTGGGGGGGCGTCCTCGTGCGTGCGGCCGTCGTCATGACAGGCCGAGCAGTCCGGCGTCTGGTCGAACTTACGGTCGGCGTGGCAGTCGGTGCAGTCCAGTTCGACGTGGATTTCGTCAAGCTGCAACCCGGTGACGGCGTGCGCGAAATTCTCCTGGTTCCACCCGGCGTGGCACGCTCCGCAGTTGCTGTTCAGCCGCCCGATCTGCCGCCCGGTGGGGTGACAGGCCCGGCAGTCGAGTGTCCGGTGATACCGGTTGAGCGGCCAGCCGGTGGAGGCGTGCGAGAAGACCGGCTTTTCTTTCGTGTCGTGGCACTTGCCGCAGGCGTCGTTAACGTGGCAGTCGTTGCAGATGGCGTGGACTTCCTCCATCGACTTAGCCAGCGTGGCCGGTTTCTGGAGGTCGTGGCAGAAGCCGCAGTTTTCCTTCTGGTGGCAGTTGGCGCAGTTCAGCCCGAACAGGTGGATGTGCTCCGCGTGGTGGAACGTCACCACCGGCCCCTCGTTGTACGGTGTCCGGTAGATTTTCGTTTCGGGTTCGGTGATGACGGGGTGCGGGATGCCGATGATGTCGGTCGGGTCGGCCACGGCGGCCATCTCCCGGCCCGCTTCCGGAAGGTGACAGAGGACACAGCGGGTTTCATGGCTCCATTCCCGGTGGCAGCTGAGGCACTGGCGATGGTACGCACCCTTGAGGCCGGGCTGGCGCAGGTTGGTCGGGTTACCCTCACCGCCGTGGCAATCCCGGCAGGGGGGAATCTCTCCGGCGGGCGAATAATGATGACAGGTGGCGCAGTCGCCGCCCATCTCGGCCATTTCGGCGTGGAGTTTGTGGTTGAAATGGACCGGTTTGAACACATCGGCGATGTCACCGAGAAGCATCGAATCGGGGGCCTCGCTCAACGAGTGCGGGACCACGTTCTGGGCCATGGTCAGGCTGGGACAGGGTTGCAGGCACATGTCCGACGGGGTCGGCCGCTCGCAGGTGTGGCACTGCAGGCAGTCGAGAGTCGGCTGGACGGTGTCCTCCGTGTCTGCGGCCAGGGCCACGAGGGGCAGAACGAACGACAGGACAATTGCGGCCCGCCTTATCCGAAGTGGTGCTGCGTTTTTCATGTCAACCCCCCACGCGCGTTTGAACGGGTGCGCCGTGTTCGGCGATTTTATCAGCCGGCAACGAGATGACCGGAAACACCATGACGAACACGCGGTAAACCAGTATCAATGCGGCGATGAAACCGGTCGTGACGAGTATCTCGTATATGGACGGGAAGTACGACTTCTCCTGGTAGAGCGGTTCGTACGCCACCAGGAAGACGTTAATGCGGTTGAGGACTATTCCCAGAATCACCAGCGACGCCGCCGTGAACAGCCCGCCGACCGATTGCCGGAAACGCCGCGTCGCCAGCAGGATCAGAGGAACAATCACGCCGACCGTTATCTCGATCAGGAACATTATCGACTTTGTCGAGAACTCCAGCACCGACGGCCAGACCTCGCGGATCGTGATGTCGCCGATCCGGATGGCCAGGTAGACTCCCAGCAGAACCAGCGTGTACCGCGAGATCGACGAGAGCACCGGCAACTCCGGCTTGAGCTTGAACGAACGCGCGGCCAGGACGGATTCGAAGATGACCATGGGGAACCCGACCATTATCGCGGACAGCAGAAAGAGAAGGGGTGATATGGGGGTGTACCACAGCGGGTGCATCTTGGTCGGCACCAGGATCATGAGCGTGCCCAGGGACGACTGGTGCATGCACGAGAGCACCACGCCGGCGATAATGAACAGCGAGACGAGCCGTCCGAGTGTTCTGTTGGCAACCTGAAGAAAGGATTCGACCAGCTTGTTGAACAGCGCCAGGACGCCCGGGAGGTTGACCCGTCCCTTGAAGCGTTCCACCACGATGGGTAGGAACTCGATGTAGAGCACGGTCAGGTAGGTCATGACACAGATGCCGACCTCGAACAGCGCCGAGTTTCCCTGCCACATGCTCGGCAGCACGGGATGCCAGATGTTGTAGAACCGCCCCAGGTCGACCAGCACGCCAAGGGCCACAAAGGTGTAGCCGAGCATGGCGGTCAGCAGGGCCGGCCGGGTAATGACGTGGTATCTCTCCCGGTGAAAGACGTCGGCCAGGGCCGCAGACGTAAAGCCGCCGGCCGCCAGCGCCACGCCGCAGGCTACGTCAATGGCAATCCAGATACCCCACCCGTAACCGTTGTCGAGATTCGTGGCCGCACCCAGCCCGCCTACGAAACGATAGACCAGCGAGCCAATGCCGAGCAGCATGACGCCGAACAGTATCTTCGTCCCGGGAGTGAAGAACGTGGCCCGCATCGGAACGGGAATCTCGCGTGAACTCATCGCGGGACCTCCTGCTGGTTGTGCTCGTCACGCAGTGAGTGCATGATGAGGCCGAGAAGCCCGTAGAGTGCTAACGGCGGAACGAACCACTTGAAAATGCCGTGCTGGATCGTCTCGGTTTTCGGGGGGAGCGGGTCCGACGGCAGTTCGGGCAGTTCGGAGAATTTGAAGTCGATGGGGGAGAGGTACATCCAGCTCGTGCCGCCAACCTCGTGTTCGCCGTATACATGATCGACGTACTTGTCCGGCAGGGCCTTGATGCGGGCGCGGGCGATGTCGAGCATCTCATGGCGGGTGCCGAAGGTGAGCGCCTCGGTCGGACAGACCGTGACGCAGACGGGCCTGCGACCCTCGGTTGCCACGCGCTCATGGCAGAACGTGCACTTCCTGACCTCCGGGTCGAGCGGGTTGTCGTATTCGTAGGTCGGGATCTGGAAAGGACACGCGACGATGCAATAACGGCATCCGATGCACTTCCACGCGTCGTAGGTCACGGCCCCGAGGGGCATCTTCTGCAACGCACCCACGATGCAGGCCGATACGCAGGCCGGGTAGTTGCAGTGCATGCACTGTGCTTTCATCATGAAGCTCGTCGCCGGGTTGGCCGGGTCGGCATAGCGGTTTACGACCGTGTACGCCTTTGTGCCCGGGCGGCGGTGTTTCTCGAAGACCGTCTTGTCCTCAAACGAGGCCGCGCTTCGACCGGATTGCGTGTGCTCCTGGTCGCAGGCCAACTCGCACTTCCGGCACCCGATACATACCCGCGTGTCAACAAGCACGCTGTAGACCTCTCCGCAATCGATGGGGTATTCATCATCGGAAGCCAGCGCGCTCCCGGTCGAGAGCGTGACCGCGCCGGCGGCGGCCAGCTTGAAAAAGTCTCGTCTCTTGATGCTCACTTTACCTTACCTTCTGCTGCGCAGACTTCAACCGTCGGCGGCTGTGCGTGTGACGGGGCTACCGTGCTGGGGTGATTATTGTGAAACATTTCACAATCCAGCAACCAAGTACCCACACCAGCAGAGAATATATAACCCTCCCCCGTCAAGTCAATAGTTATTAGTAACTAATTAGCGCGCCTGTGCCGGTACGCTCCGTGCATGTGTCTGTCAGAAAAGGACTAACAGGTTCATGTGACGCAAGGGTTGTCGGGTTCGGAACGGCAACAGGGTGCGGGGGGAAGCTACGCTCGAAGCTGGCCTTGACACGTACAATACTCATCGGGGTGAGAGGATTTGAACCTCCGACATCTTGCTCCCAAAGCAAGCGCGCTACCGGACTGCGCCACACCCCGATTTCGTCGCCTGACAATACGCCACAAGTTTTACAGTGTCAAGTGGTTACTGCCATCCGAGCGATTCGCCCCGGCGCCGAACCTGGCCGAATCGGCGACATTGACCTTGCCATCGACAGGATTTCACTTACATTTGACCACTATGTCCAGGACAAACCTCATGGGCTTCACGCGCAGCCAGTTGGAAGAGGTTATGACCTCCCTGGGGGAGAAGCCGTACCGGGGCCGCCAGCTCTTCAAGTGGCTCTACCACACCCGGCAGCACGATTTCAATCTCATGACCGATCAGTCCCGGGACCTTCGCGAGCGTCTCGTTGCCGCCTATGAAATCCGGCCCATCGAGACGGCTCACCGGGCGAAGTCGGTTGACGGGACCGAGAAGTTCCTGTTCCGGCTTGACGATGGTCATGGCGTCGAGGCGGTGCTGATTCCGGACAACGGTCGCGGTACGGCCTGCGTTTCCAGCCAGGCCGGGTGCGCCCTGGGGTGCCGGTTTTGCGCCACCGGGGTGATGGGCTTGCGGCGCAGCCTGACGGTCGGTGAGATCGTCAGCCAGCTTTTGCTGCTCCGGGACCTGCGGGGAGGCGGCTGCTTTACGAACGTCGTCTTCATGGGCATGGGGGAGCCGCTGCACAACTTTGAGAACATGGTTGAGGCCATCGGTATAATCAACGACAGCAGCGGGCTGGCCGTGGCGGCACGGAAGATCACGGTGTCGACCGTGGGCATCGCTCCGAAGATCCGTACGCTTGCCGACAGTGGCTTGAAGGTCAGGCTGGCCGTTTCGCTCAACGCGGCTACCCAGGAGAAGCGGGCCGAGATCATGCCGCTGGCCCGCAAGTATGGTCTGGACGAATTGATGGAGGCGGTGCGGTATTATACGCAGAAGACCGGAACCCGGGTCACGTTTGAATACGTGCTTTTCGACGGCTTCAACGACGGTATCGAGGACGTCGAGGCGCTGTCCCGGCTGGTCAGAGGGGTACCGTGCAAGATAAACATCCTGGCGTACAATCCGGTGCCGGGGCTTGACTTCAAGCGGCCCGGTGACGACAAGGTCGACTGGTTCGGCCGCCAGTTATTTCCGCGAGCGCCGGCCGTGACCGTCCGCAAGAGCCGGGGAACCGATATCCAGGCGGCGTGCGGTCAGCTGGCCGGGCGAATGCAGTGAGCAGCGTAACAGGAGGAAGACTTGGAACACCGTTTGCGTAAAGCTGTTGGCATCCTGGCCGCGTGCGCGCTCACCGGCAGTGTGTGCGCCCAGCAGGACCTGATTATTGGTAACATCGACATCCCCTCCTTTCGGTGGGGCCGTCAGACCGCTACTTTTGAGGTCACCAACAACTCGGATTGGGTCAAGTACATCACCGTGGAGACGGAGATCCAGTTCGAGGGGACGTACCTCGACCCGGTGCGCAAAGTGCACACGTCCTATCCGCTGGCCTCGGGCGAGACCCGGACGTTGACCCCGGAAATCGACATACCCGGCAACTACGGCAAAGCCAGCCTGTACATCCGGCTGTACGACGTCGTCGATACCCTGGACGACATACTTGCCGGGCAGAAAGTGTTTGAACAGCCGTTCCATCTGACTTTCCATATTCCTCCCGAGATCCAGCCTTACTTCCAGGAGAAGATCGTTCTGCCGCCGATGGTGGACAACAACCCGGTCTGGGACAACGAATTCGCCCACCTCCTGCCGGTCTTGCTGGTGGAGGGAAAGTCGCTTCCCGAAATTGCGGCTCTCATGAACGCCGACACCGGTTTTGTCAAGGGCGTGGCCGAAGAGCTGCGCCGCAACGGGTCCCTGTACAAAAACAAGGACAGCACTTTCACACCCCTGTTTCCCGTGTTCCTGGTCGGGCAGGCCGAGGCGACAAAGCGACTGGTTGAGCAGGCTTCGGACCGGATGGCGGCCCTGATCCAAAACAATTTCAAGGACTACGACGCCGTACTGGATAGCCTGGTCAGGGCGGACGCACTGACGACGGACAGTAATGACTTCCTGGACGGCGGGACGGTGCTGTACCGACGGTACCCGATGGTCGCGGGGCTTCTTCTCTGGTACCACCTGGGCCAGGTATTCATCACCGGTCGAACACCGCTGAGTATTTTCGACCAGACGGACCCGTGCCGTGCACGCATCGGCAAATACATGTACGCGGTGCAGGGTGGGGACGTCTTCCAGGGGCGCCACTATTACAATTTGCGCCGTACCGGGACCGGCCTGGAGATTCTCTACGGCGACACGCTTCCGCGCCTGCGGTGTCCCTCCGGGGCCGGGGCCAGAGAGGCGGCGCGGGGGAGACCGGACTACCAGTACACGCCCGAGTTAACGCCGGAGCCGTTTTTAGTGTCGGCCGGCGTCGTGGCGCCGGCCCTGGTGGCCCTGAGCAAAGGTGTCGACGATGTCTTCCTGTCAATCCGCGATACCCTCACAAGCGTTTCTTCCGATCACGGTCATGAGACGGTTACGGTGGGTGAACGGTACTGGTTCTGGAACCAGTTGACTACGCGGACGATTGACAAGCTGGTCAAAAACGGGGTCCTGCAGCGGCGCGGCAACGGACAGTTCAGATTCACGGTGTCAGAATGAGCCCGGCGGCGGCACTCAGGGTGCTCCGCGTGCCGGTCGTTGCCGTGCTGGTCGGTCTTTTGAACGGCTGTAGCAAGGAGACGCCCTCGCGCGAGCACATCCCGGTCCTCCGGCAGTGCATTCTCGACCTGCAAAGCGCCATAAGTTCCAGCAACCCGGCGGCCATCGACTCCCTTCTCTCCGTGCAGATACTGTCCAATGAGCAGGACTCCGATTCGCTTCTGTCGTTCGTTTACGGTCCCGACCGTGATTTCCCCTTCGAGCGCCTGGGCGACTGTGAGATGTTCTTCACGAGGGACAAGGCCCGGGTCGACTGCTATATCATGGACAGCACGGGCCGGCCGGACCGTCCCGTTACGCTGACCTTTGTGTACGAACACGACCTCTGGCTGCTCAAGCGCTTCGAGCCCGGGCTGGCCAGGCCGCAGCCCGTTGAAGGGGAATAAGAAAGGCGCCCCGGAGGGCGCCCTTTTTCAAACAACGACGAGTGTCGCTCGGGTCGCGTACTTACAAATCTTGGCTCGCCGCTTCCGTTGTCATCAGTTTGGAATACTCCTGCGGCGTGGACAGGAGCCGGACGGCCTCCTGGACCGCCTTGTCGGACGTCAACACGACGTTTTCATACACGCCGCGTTCGCCGAACACGGAGGAGACTATTTCACGCTTGAGTGCCCGCTTGACGTACAGAAGTGATTCTTCGAAATCCGCGCTCTTTTCGCGTTCCACCATGTCGCTCAGTTCGTCCAGAGATGACTGGAAAACTTCTTCCTTGTCTTCCTCGGTGATGGTCTGGCGCATGTCTTCGAGGGCCACCTGCAACGCCGATTTGTACGTGAATTCCTTGTCCTTGATGAAGCCTCGGAACTCCTCGGCGATCTCATCGGTCACCTCGAAGTCGGGACGGATATCGGGATGGTCGGCGACGTACTGTACGGCAAAGTCGAAGAACATCGACTTGCGCTCGAGGTTGATTTCAATCGTTTTCCACGTTTCGCGGTCGATCTCCACGTCGGGGATAATGCCGCCGCCTCCGTAAACGATGCGTCCGCCGTTTGTGTAAAAGACTTCCTTCTCGCCGACCACGAGCGAGTCAGGCTGCTCTTCGTCGATCAGCGGGTGCTGCGGCGGTTCCTTTGACTGTTTCTCCGGCTTCTGGATACACCGGCCGGACGGAACGTAGTACTTGGCGGTGGTCAGCTTCAACGCCAGGGACCCGTCGTTGGCCACGGGAAATATCTGTTGAACCAGGCCCTTGCCATAGGTGGTGCTGCCCATGATGATACCGCGGTCCCAGTCCTGGATGGCCCCGGCCACGATCTCGGAGGCCGAGGCGGTCCCGGCGTCAACCAGCACCACTATCGGCTTATCCTGCGGGAGCAGAGGGGGACGCTCCGAGACATAGTGCCGTTCGGTGCTGATGTCCCGTCCCTTGGTATAGACAATCTCGCGCCCCTCGGTCAGGAACAACTCGGCCACCTCCTTGGCCTGGTCCAGGAGCCCGCCGCCGTTGGAGCGAAGATCCAGTATGAGCGAGGAAACATCCTGCTTGTTCAGATCGCTGATCGCCGTCCGCAACTCGTGGCCGGTTTCCTCGGCGAAGCGGGACAGGCGGACGTAGCCGATGTCGGTACCCGGGATGACGCCCGAGTAGTTGACGGACTTGAGTGCAATGACGGCTCGCTCGACCTCGAATTCGAGGAGGTCGGCGATTCCCGCCCGCTTGATCTGCAGCATCACGCTGGTCCCGGCGTCTCCGCGCATCAGTTCGGCCGCGTCCGACGAGTTCATGTCCTCGGTTGACTCACCGTCGATCATCCAGATGATGTCCCCGGCCCGCAGGCCCCTGCGATATGCCGGCGTGCCTTCAATCGGCGAGATGATGACGATATGACCGTCGCGAGCGTCGATCTGCATGCCCAGTCCCGAGTACTTGCCGTGGGTGCTCTCCATCAGCGCGTCGTAGGAAGACTTCTCCATGAGAACCGAAAAGCGGTCCAGGTCGGAGAGCATGCCGACAATCCCGGACTTGATCAACTGTTCGACGTCGACGTCCTCCATATAGTGATTGCGGACGCTGAACGAGGCCTGGGTCAGTTTCTTGACGTTCTTGAGAAATGTATCCCGGTCGCCGAGTGGAGGTTCGGGACTTTCGCTGGTCGTCTCATTCAGATTTATGTGCACCGTGTCGGCCCACAGCACCGACTCCGGTTCGCCGGCTGTCTGGGACGCATCGCCCGGCCCTGCAAACCATATCAGCGCAAGTGCAAAGAGAGTAATACCAAAGAGCTGTACAGAGTACCGAACCATCAGAGCCTCCAGTCTACGGCGATTTCAAGCGCAATGTAGCTACTGCCGGTTACTTGTCAAGTCAGGGCCGCCCGGCCAAGGTCCGTATCCCTTTACTATCTATTACAGTTAGCTTGACCATTTTGTTTCCAGAAGTCTTGGGCCCCGTTAAGTGTGCCGGACTAACCTCTTACCTTTCTTATCATTATGGCCCTTCACCTGCTGATAATAGTAACATTTCTCGTGCCCGTTCGTCCATAAATGTAGTAGTATTCCGATCAGGCTCATGATCCTGAGGGTAACCGATCACCGATGAGGCCGTTCAGGGAATCGTTCGCGTTTAGTGCCATCCTGCACCTGCTGTTTCCGGGACTGGGGTATCTCTTCTGGAAGGAGTATGCCTTTGGCATCTTTGTTTTCCTTATCATGTTGCTGGCCTCGGTCCTGTTCTTTGTTTCCTTTCTCGTAAGCGTGCCGTGGCACCTGAAACTTGTCCTTATGAGCCTGCCGCTGGTCTTCTACCTTTTCTCCTTTTTCGACCTGGCCAAGGCGGTCGGCATGCGGCGTGCCAAGCTCCGCCGCTCCGGGCGGGCAGCCATGGTATTCCTGCTGCTGGCGCTTGTGTATCAATTCCTGGCACCGAGCGCACCGGGCAACTTTGTCATCCGGAATCTCCCCGACGTTTACGTCATGAACCATAACCGCCTCGGACCCCTGTTTCGGAGAGGGGAGGTGCTGACGGCCAACCGGCTGGCATACTCCGCCAACCTCGTCTTCTTCAACTACCCCGTCTATCACTCGCTGCCGGCATACTTCGACGTCGTTCGATTTGCGGATCGCGACGACCGCAAGTACACGGGCCTCGTTGTCGGTCTGCCCGGTGACCGGATAGAAATGTCCGGCGGGACGCTGATTGTGAACGGGCGGCCCGAATATCATCAATTCGGGAACGCCTTCGGGCTGGCCGGGGATTGGCCGTTGACAGCGGCTCAGGACAACTCTATCTTGGTAGCTACTGTGAACCTTGGAACAATTGACAGCGTTCACCAAGTCTCGCTGCTGGCACTCATCGGTAAGGTTGACCGGCTGTTTCGATGATCATCAGAAACCTCATCTTCGATCTCGACGGCACCCTGGTTGATTCCTCGGACGGGGTCGTGGAAGCCGTCAACTACTCTTTACGGTGCGCCGGCGCGCCGGAACGTCCACCCGACGTGATAAAGGCGTACATCGGTTACCCTCTGGAAGAAATGTACCGGGACTTTACGGACCTGCCGGTCGGGGAACTGCGCGAGCATTTCCGGATCAAGGCAGCCCGAACCGTTGTCCCCTCGGCTACAGCCCTCCAGGGAGCGGACTCGGTGCTTCGCACGTTGCATGCGGCCGGCTACCGGATGGCCGTGGCCACGACCAAGATTCGGCAGCACGTTGACGGTATCCTGGCCAAGCTCGGCTGGGACGCGCTGGTCAGCGTCTCCGTGAGCGGCAACGAGGTCAAGCGGGTAAAGCCGGACCCCGAGCCTTTTCGCCTCGCCCTGCAGGGACTGGCCGGGACGCCCGAGGATACGCTGGCCGTCGGCGACACCATCAACGATGTGCTGGCCGCCAGGGCGGTGCCGATGCAAGTGGTGGCCGTGTCATCACCGTACGGCGGCAGGGAAAAATTGAAAGCGTCGAAACCCGACTTCTTTATCGAATCCATAGCCGAACTGCCCGCGTTACTCAACGGTGGCAGGTCCTGACGGGAGGCTGTATGAAAAAGCTCGATATACATTCGTTCAAGACACGTTTCGGGACCGTCAGGACGGCGGCCACCGGCGCGGGACTGGCACTCGTGTCGCTGCCCGGAGAGTCGGCGCGAGACTTTCAGCGGCGGGCGGAGAGTCTTTTCGGGGACTGCCGGCTCGGACGCGGGGGAGGCATCAACAAGCGGGCCGAGCAGCAGATTGCGGCCTTTCTGGAGGGCAGGCGCAGGCGCTTTTCCCTTCCGCTGGACCTGACGGGGACCGCGTTTCAGAAGAAGGTGCTCAGACGCGTGGCCAGGATCCCGTACGGTTCCACGATGACGTACGGAGACATCGCGCGGGCCGTCGGCCATCCGGCGGCCTCCCGTGCGGTCGGCGCCGCCAACGCCCGCAACGCGCTGCCGCTGGTGATTCCGTGCCATCGGGTCGTCAGCTCCACGGGCCTCGGCGGTTACGGGGGCGGTGTTGAACTTAAGAAAAAGCTGCTGCGGATGGAAGGTGCACTTTAAGTTCGTGACGAGCAATCTCTTCTCTTACGTGACAACCTGAAACAAACAGGGGAGTAAGTATGGACCCTCGCGTGACAAGGCTGGCGAAACTGCTTCTTAACTACTCTCTTCGCCTGAAGAAAGGTCAATTGCTGAAGATACAGGGAGAGATAGCAACCCTGCCATTGATAAAGGCGGCCTATGAAGAAGCCGTCAGAATAGGCGCTCACCCTTATACGGACATTATCGTCCCGGACAATCGAGAGATCCTGCTGAAGCATGGCTCGGACAATCAACTTGGGTACGTCACTCCGATGTCAAAGGTCGAAGTGAACAGGATCGACGCCCTGCTGGCCATCTGGGGATCGGAGAACACCCGGTACCTCTCGGGGGTCAAGCCCAGGCGCCAGGTCCTCATGCAGCGGGCACGCAAGCCGTACCTCACCAAGCTGTTCAAACGGTCGGCCGAGGGCAGTCTCAGGTGGGTCGGCACCCTGTATCCTACTCTGGCCGATGCCCAGCAAGCGGAACTGTCCCTGACCGATTTTGCGGAGTTCGTCTATCGGGCCGGGCATCTGCAGGCCGCTGACCCCGCCAAGCACTGGAAAAAGGTGCAGAAGGAGCAGACGCGGCTGGGAAGGATACTTGATCGCGTGGACCGGATTCACGTCCGAACGAGCGGCACGGACCTCAAGTTGCGCGCGAAAGGGCGCAAGTGGATCAGTTGTCACGGGACGCAGAACTTTCCGGACGGGGAGATATTCACGTCTCCCATCGAGGACTCCGCCGAAGGCAGGGTCCGGTTCTCATATCCTTCAGTTTATGCCGGGAGGGAAGTCGAGGGCGTCGAGCTGGAGTTCAGGAGAGGTCGGGTCGTGCGCGAATCGGCCGACAAGAACCTGCGGTATCTGACCGAGATGCTGAACATGGACACCGGGTCACGTCGACTCGGCGAGTTCGCCGTCGGCACCAACTACGATATCAAGCGCTTCTCGAAAAACACCCTTTTTGACGAGAAGATCGGCGGGACGTTCCACATGGCGCTGGGGGCTTCGATTCCCGAAGCGCGCGGCAAAAATAAGAGCGCTCTGCACTGGGACATGGTCTGCGATCTGAAAAAAGGCGGAGAGATTATTGCCGATGGTAAGGTGATCTACCGTAACGGCAAGTTCACCATCTAAACCGGGTTCCGCCCCGAGAGAATATCAAGAAAAACCGGCCCGGCACAACGCCGGGCCGGTTGGCTTTCAAGTCTCTGCTATGGTCAGCACATTTCCCCCCGAGGACCGCCGGCGCAACCGGCCGAACGCTCTCACTGACATGCCGACGGCTCTGTATTGCTGATAAACAGGTAGTCAATCAGCGCGGTAAGGTCGCCGATGTCCACGTCGCCTTCCTCGTCACCGTCAGTGTTGCCTTCCGGCATGCACTCTAGCTCGGTCTGAGTGATGAACAGGTAGTCGATCAGGCGGGTCAGGTCACCGATATCGATGGCCTCTTCCTCGTCGCCGTCAATGTTCCCGGTAATGCCCAGGCAGCAGGATTCGCAGACGTTACCGACGCCGTTGCTGTCAGCGTCAGCCTGGTCCGGATTGAAATCGTCGGGACAGTTGTCGACCGCACAGGTGTTGGCCGCGAAGCCGGGATTACCGTAACCGTCACCGTCCGTGTCCGTACAATCATCACAGACGTCGCCGACTTCGTCACCGTCCGCATCTTCCTGGCCCGGGTTATAAATGGCCGGGCAGTTGTCCGTCAATTCACCATACCCGTCGGCGTCCTGGTCGTAGGCGATGGCGGCGTCAACGTTGATGATCCCCCAGCCGTAAGTGGTGCTGTCCGGTGAGCCGGCCTTGGAGGCCGTCTCCCGTAACGCCTCGCGCACCATGGCCGGGGTGAAATCCGGTCGTGCTTCGATGACGAGGCACACGGCCCCGGCCACCAGGGGCGTGGACAGTGACGTGCCGTTCACGTAGGCATACGAGAAATCGCTCGAGGCCGACGCGCAATACGTCGAAACACCCCGGGCGCAAACGTCGGGCTTGGGCCGGCCGTCGGATGTCGGTCCGCGCGACGAGAAGCTGGCGATACTCCCCACCGACGTCACTGCCCCGATCGACAGAATGTCAAACGCGTCGGCCGGAGCGGTAAGCGTACCCAGCGCGGGGCCGTCGTTACCCATCGAGTTGCACATCACGATTCCCAGACCGTCGCACGTGCCGGCCGCAATGCTTATCGTCGCCGTGGCCCCATCCATGTCCTCGTACGTGTAGCCGCTGGCATCGTCCCATCGCATATAGCCGAGAGACGTCGTGATGACGTCGGTTCCAACGGAATCCGCGAACTCCAGTGCCGCCACCCAGTTGTCCTCTTCAACCGGGGTCTCGGAACGGAGATCTTCGGTCTTGCATAGAATGAAGTTGGCTTTATAGGCCGGCCCGTAAATCGTGCCGTCCAGTTCGCCTCCCGAGGTCGACCAGATGTATGTTCCATGGTTCCACTGATTGGACACGTCGCCCGTTTCGTTGGCCGTATTGCCGTCATTGAAGACAAAATCCCACTCGGCCAGCACGCGGCTTTCGGACCAGTGGAAAGCGAATGACTGGTGACTCTTGCGGAATCCGGTATCCATGATGGCCAGGGTCACGCCCTGACCGCTATATCCTTTGTCATGAACCGCCGGGACGTTGATCTGGGTGAGCTGGCTGACCGAGGCCCCGTAGTTCAAAGCGTCCGGAGCCTGCGCCGTAGGATAGCCCTCCGTGTCGCGCAGATCGGAAAGGCTGACTGGTTCAACCTTTCGGCCCGCCGCGATAGGTTTGATCCCGGTCACGAACGGCAGCGAACCGATATCGTCCAGCCGGTCCATCGGCGCCTCGAAACTGGCCGCGTTTAACCATCGGGACGTCCGGCGATGCGTGGCGCCAAGGTCAACGATCCGGTCGATATAGTCAGGCGCCACCGGGAGGTCGGCAAAGACGACCTTGTCCAGTCCCACCTTGGCCCGGCGTCTCAGGGCGCGTTCCGTCAACGTGACGGAGGACGCCGCCCGGGCGAAATCTGAGCGACTGAACACAGCCTTATCAGTGAAGAAGACCCAGATCTTGACGGTATCACCGTCACGACCGGCCAGGAACTCACGGGTAGCGGTGGTGACAGGGTGGGAGGCTTTATCGAGGACCACCGGTTCTTCGCTCAGTATCGGCCTGTCGGCCGAGTAACCGGGAATCGATGCAGCGATAGCGAGGACGATGCCGCATACAAGCAGACGAACGAATATTCCGGGACGCGTTGACATGAAGAAGTCCTTTCAGCAGAACGGATGTGTGGTTACACTATAGTTGTGAGACCATTTACACATATAATTTACGACGAGAGGTCTAATTGTCAACCGTAAACTGTTCGGCTGCAACCACCATGCACCTTCTAACGCCCTCTTGAACATATGCCAACGTGACATTGTTCCTATCAGAGTACGCCTCCCGTCTGCCGTGCTCCTAAATGCTTATCGGACAATCACGGATCATCCGTAGCCGTCAGCAACAGAAGTCGTGGCGTTCGGGCGCAGGTTCTGCGGAGTCTCGGTGCCAGGTCACGGGCGGTCCGTAAAGGCAGGCAAGAAAACCCGGATCCTGGCTGCGTCGCCGTGACGCCTGGCCAGGAAGTCGCGGGTTGCGGCGCTGACCGGTACAGGGGATTCTTCAATAAGCAGGCGTTTCTCCCAAGACTGCCTGGACCTGTAAGGCGTTATCAGGGAATATCTTGTCCGGAAACAGGTGTATTGAGATCCCAGTCTCGTCCCTACGGCATTATTCCAACACCTGTGGAATCCGTCCCATACGTTTTCGGCGGCTGGCCGGTCGATTCTGATCCTTGTAACCTTGCGGCCCGGCCGTTGTGCGGGTAACTCCTTGCCGGACAGGCGGGTCGACCGGGGCGCCACGGGCCGGGGCAGGCCGTCCGGAACCGGCACGGGTTCTGCTAATCTTTGCTTGGGCGATCCTTCGCGTGCAGGTGCCGCCGAGGCGCCGCCTCTGAGGGTCGGCCTGTGGAAAGTTACCATGTTCAAGGGTGCAGGTGATGGAAATGGAAAATAGACTCACATCGAATCGCGGCGTTACGCTCATCGAGTTGATGATTGTAACGGTAATAGTAGGTATTGTCTCTGCCATGGCCGTCCCGAGGTTTCAGATTGCCTGGGAACGGATGAAGATCAGGGGTGCCAACCGGGCCATTACGTCGACAATCCGGCTGGCTCGGTCGTACGCCATCAGTGACAAGGAACAGTACGGGCTGCTCTTCGATGGCGAGGCCCTGACCGTCACCCTGTTTAAGGACGTAGTCAACCCGAGCGGACTGCTGTTTGAGACCGGGGATTCGGTTATCCGGGTGGATACGCTGCCCCAGGAATACACCTTCCTGGGTACCGACTGCACGAACGACGTGCTGGCCTTCAGACCCAACGGTTCGGCCGAGTTCGACGGAGGCGGCAACGTGTACGCCATGGCCAGCACTGCCGACGTGGTCGCGATTCACCAGAACAACATTCTGGCCTCCACCGGGCGAGTGGCCTGCTCGAGCTATATTTACTGACCCGGCCTGCCGGCCGGCCTGGCCGCAGATTCGACCCCTCTCGTTTCGGGAGGGGTTTTTCTCTGCATGCCAACGGCTTACGTTGCCTGTCTCGGTGCCGGTAAAGGATGCCAGGGCATTTTCCGATAACAACCCTATCGCTGACAAAGACCGTCCGCCGGGCGCCATTATATCCGGAGTCGGCTGATCCGTTTTTGTCGGCAGGACCTTAACCGGAACCTGATTTTGCCGATAGATAAGGTAAAGTTAACTAATCCGGACGGACGGAAATTCGGACATCATCAAACAAGGGTAGCCCATGTTTTCCTTAGGCAAGAGTAAGAGCACGGTTGGGCTGGATATCGGGGCGAGTTCCATCAAACTCGTCAAGCTGGACCACGACAAGAACGGCTACTCGGTTTCCGCAATCGGGATCCGCGAGCTGCCTCCCGAAGCCATTGTCTCCGATGAGATACGGGACCGGGAAGCGGTGATCTTCAACGTCCAGTCTCTAATAGACCAAACTGATCCGAAAATCAGGGACGTCGTCGTTTCGGTCTCCGGACACAGCGTCATCACGGACAAGTTTACTATTGATAAGAAAACCGGTCCCGAGGCCGAGCAGGCGATCCTGTTTGAAACGGAACAGCGGGCCCCGTTTGACGTCGACGACGTCAGCCTCGACTACCACGTTATCAAGACCGATGACGAGATCAACAAGATGGACATTCTCCTGGTCGCGGCCCGGAGAGAGTTTCTCAGGATGTACCTCGAGTTGATCGAGGACTGCGGCCTGCATCCCATGATCGTCGACGACGACGCCTTCGCCATCTTCAACGCCTACGAGTGCAACTACGAGGTGGATCCCACGCGCGTTACGGCACTGGTCAATATCGGCCACGACGTCACCAACGTCACGTACCTTTCGGACGGCTTGTTCGCCGCCACCAGGGACGTTTCGGCGGGTACCCGCGAGATTTTTGACGCCGTCCAGAAAGAGTTCCGGCTCAACCCCGAACTGACCTCCAAGGCTATGAAGGGTGAGATGTCGGATTCGATTGACCAGGATATGTTCAAGGCCACCGTGGTTTCGGCAACCGAGGAGCTGATTTCGGGTATCGAGCTGGCCTTCTCCTACTTCAAGTCCCAGACCAAGATTGAACATATCGACTGGCTGGTGCTCTCCGGCGGCGGCGCTCTGGTGCCGTACTTGCCGGAATACGTTCAGTCCAAACTGAACGTGCCGCTGGAACTGGCCAACCCGTTACGGAACATTGACTACGACCCCGAACTCTTCCAGTACCTTCAGCCCGAGAAAATCGCGCCGCTGCTGACGGTGGCGGTTGGCCTGGCGATGCGGAAAGTGAGGTAGGCAACTATGATAGAAATAAATCTGCTCCCCAAAGAATACCTCAAGCGCACCCGCGCCTTTTCGCTGAGCAAAGCCGGCAAATACGTGGCCGCCGGTGCGGCCGGAGTAGTGGTTATTCTCGCGGGCATCACGTTTTACCAGATACACGAACTGAACAAACTCGAGGATAACATCGAACGGGCCAACCGGCGCGCTGACATGCTTCGCCAGGACATTCAAATGGTCGATGCGCTGATCGACGTGAAGGAGAAGATCACCAGCCGGATGGCGGCCGTGGAGAAGCTGGATCGCCACCGGTCCGCCTGGGTTCGTATCCTGGAGGATCTGGCGCGCAACGTTCCGGAGTTCGTGTGGCTGAACGCATGCCGGGAGAAGCCGGCACCGTCGATCGCGGCCGATTCGACGGCCGCAATGACGACCGACGAAACGGCGTCGATGCGTACCGCTGAGGTCGAAGGGTACTCCTTTACCCTCAACGCCCTGGCCGCGTTCATGATAAAGATGATGCGCTCCGAGTACTTCGATGACGTTGAACTGGTATCGGCCGACGAGGTCTCCTTCGATGAAGCCGGTCAGGCCGCTTCGACCAGCCAGCGGATACAGAAAGGCCAGAAGGCCTATGGTTTCGTCCTGACCTGCAGTGTCCACTACCTGTCCGAGGAAGAACTGCGCAACCTCATCGCCAACGCCGATCAGCCGGATAAGCCGAGTACCTCAACGACGAGCCACCGACAGCTTAACTAGGGAAGTGACTATTATGGATTTCAAGGATTCCAAAACGCAGAAACTGGCGATCGCCATCCTGGCCTTTTTCATAGTCACGTACTTCTGGTACTCCCGGGCGTTCTCGCTTTACAACAACAGCATCGAAACGAAGAACCAGGAGTTTGAGACCATTACCACCAACCTCCGCAACGTGGAGATGAAGGCCAAGTCCCTCGACGCCCTGCAACTGGAGTACGCCGACCTGGTCGGCCGCTATCATGAAATCGAAGCGCTGCTGCCCGAGGTAAAGCAGGTGCCCTCGTTGCTCGTGCAGATGCACACGGCCTCGTCCCTGACCGGGACCAAGATCACCAAGGTGCAACCGCTGACAATTGAATCCGAGGATTTCTATAATGTGGCGCCGTTTGCGGTGGAGATGGTCGGTACCTACCACGATTTCGGCCGGTTCATAAGCTATGTCGCCAATTTCCCCTTCATCGCCAACGTCGAGCGACTTCAGATCAAGGCCCAGGATGCCGTCGTGGCCAACGCCATGATCGAGGAGGATCGCCCGGTCGAACTTGGCCGCAAGAAGGAAACCATAACCGCCAGCTTTGTGCTCTCCACATACTTCGTGAAGGAACATGAACGGCTTGAGGATCTGGTGCTTTAGGAGACGAAGATACCATGAAACGTTGTGCTTGCATACTTCTGATCGGAATGTTCCTGGCCGCGGGTAACCTGTATGCTGCGCGTGTCACGAACGTCGAGCTGTCTCATGAGAACGGCGCCACGGTGGCCAGCATAAAGTTGGACGGCTCGATTCGGTACATGCATCAGACCGAGGTTCCCAAGGACGGTAAACCGTACCGCGTTATTGTCGACGTTCTGGCCGCGACGCACGACCTGGGCGCCTGGGAGTTTACGGACCTGCCGAAATGCCCGGTCGTCCGCATCCGCACGAGCCAGTACGCGGTAAAGCCCGAGAAAATCGTCCGCCTTGTCTTTGACATGGCGGGCTCGCCCCTGTACCGCATTGAGACCGACAAGGAGGCGATACGGGTGACGTTCACGGACAAAAACGTCGCGCCGTTCGCCGCCTGGTCCAGTTCGACTTCGCAGGCTGTAACCGGCCGTTTCAGCGCCCCCGTGACCTCCGGCCGACCGTCGGTATCGGCTGCTGAGGAGAATACTGCCATCGACAGGGATCGGCTGGCCAGCCTGACTTCGGCGGAGAAGCCGCGCCCGGACGCCGCTGCGGTCAAGGGGAAAGCGGCCGGGCAAAAACCCTCCGGCGCGTCCGTCAAGGCGAGTTCAAAGACTGATCTCCCGTCGCCCGCAAAGGCCTCAAAGGGTACCGCCGCTATCCGGCCCGCCGCGCCCGTTGAAATACCGGAGGTAACCAAAGTCAAGATGCATGATACCGTCTACGGTCCGGAAATCAGCGCGCGCAGTGCGGAAATAGAAAAGGTTCAGGAAAGTACGCCCGCACCCTCGGCCGGACTCGGGACGAGAAAAGCCCCGGCAAAAGAGAATTCAACGGCTGCGTCCTCCCGGCCACAGCAACTGACCGAGAGACAGAAACCGGCTTCAGATACGAAACTAAAGACCTCGGCGGCTCAGGTCAAGCCGGAGGTCAGCAGCAGCGAGCCGGCCAAAGCCGCTTCTTCTACCAAGCCTGCGGCCACGAAGGCGGCCCATTCCAGGCAGGAGCCGACAACTCCCAAGGCTGCCGCCGGGCAGCCCGCCGGCGACCAGAAGGTCTTGGCTAAAAAGCTGAAGGGCGATCAAAAGGGAAAGCCTGCGTCCCGGGAGCCGGCCCCTGGGAAGGCGTCGAAAGCCACGGCACAGGCACCTTCCAAAGCCGTCGGCACGGAGGCCGCCGCGACGCGATCAACGTCGCGCTTCCGGCGGTCAACCAGCAAGATCAAGGGGACCATGGTGGCCGAATTCCCGAAGCGGCTGGTAATCAAGTACCACGCCAGGCTCTCTCGTGACCCCTTCGAAGCCCTGATTAACGAGACGAAAACCTACGAAGGCCCGATAGAGACAAGGATTCCCAACGTCGAGGGGCTCAAGCTGGTAGGCATTATCGAGTCGGCGACGGAAGCTAACCGTGCGCTCCTCGAGGACAAGACGGGATACAGCTATATCCTCAAGTCCGGTGATAAGGTCAAGAAAGGGTACGTGTTGCGCGTCGAACAAGACCGCGTCTACTTTCAGATATTTGAATATGGGTGGTCGCGAACGGTCGCCCTCTCGCTTGATGAATATTAGGAAAGGCTGGTGCTGATATGTTTAGACGACAGATGAGACGGCTTCAATTCCTCCTTGGAATCACGCTGCCCGTGTTGGTCTTCCTCGTGTCGGTCACTGCCCAGGAAGGCAAAGATCCGGAGGCGCTGATCGAATCGCTTCAGTTTCAGGCGGCTGACATTCACTCCGTGCTGACGTTCCTGGCGGACTACGGCGGCGTGAACGTGGTGGTTTCCCCCAAGGTGGAGGGTACGGTAACGATCAAGCTGAGCAACGTCCACTGGCGCACCGCCATGGACATTATCGGACGCACCTACGATCTGGCCGTCGTTGACGAGGGAGACGGGTACATCCGCGTTCTTCCGTCCGAGGATTTCCGCAAGGAAGTTACGGAGTCCAACAAACACAGTCAGGAGCAGCGCCAGCTCGTTGAGCTGGAGACCAAGATCGTCAAGATCTCCAACTCGACGGCGGAGGATATCGTCAAGACCGTCAATTCGCTCATGACTGAACGCGGCCAGGCGACCGCGGACGTGCGCTCGAACTCCATCATTCTTCAGGAAGTTCCGGATAACATGGCCACGGTACTGGAGTACATCGGCGAACTGGACAAACCGTCGCGACAGATCAAGATCTCAGCCCAGCTGCTGGAAATCTCCTCGCAGGGGTTGGAGGAAATAGGTGTCTCCTGGACCTCGGAGGGCACGTACACCACCAATTCCGACCGCAGCTACACCCAGACCGGCCAGGTAGACGCCGAGGCCAAGAGCGCCGTCGGCCGGTACACGCTGGGTAGTATTCGGCCCGGTGACTGGACCCTGAACGGCTTTATTGAGGCCATCGTCTCTGAGGGCAAGGGTAAGATCATCGCCCATCCGGAGATAACCACGCTGGACAATACCGAAGCCCGGATACAGATGGGGCAGAAGGTACCGGTCAAGCAATTCGATGAATCCGGCAACGTCGTCATCAAATTCGAGGAAGTCGGTACCATCCTGGTCGTGACCCCCCATATCACGGCCGAGAACCAGGTTCTGATGCACCTGCAGCCGGAACGGTCGACCTACCAGTTTGATCCTAACGGCGTCATTATCAACACCAACAACGCCGAGACCCGGATCATAGTGGAGAACGGTCAGACCGCGGTTATCGGAGGGCTGACGACCCAGGACGAGGTCGAATCCGTCGATGGCGTCCCCATACTCAAGGATATTCCGGTCCTCGGCGCGCTGTTCCGTCACAGCCAGAAACGGACCGAAAGCCGCGATCTGGTCATTTTCGTCACTCCGAGCATTGTCGAGGATGATCTGGCCATGAAGAATTAGCCGGGCCAGGGTATTCTCCTGAAAGTAAAGGCTCCCGCCTGCCCGGCGGGAGCCTTTTGCGTCTAAAATAATAATGTTTTAGTCCGATTAATATGAGAAAGGACAATACCACACCTTCAACCGGGAAAAAACAAACCTTTTCAGATAACAGGAGACACCATGTTCAGGAAACGCTCTCTCGCCGTTTTGCCGGTCGCTCTGGTTCTGGCGGCGACCATGGCGCTGCTTATGACCGGTTGCAGTTCCAAGAGTACCGATGACGCCGCCGCGGATAACACCACCGTCGCGGTGACCGCCAGCCCCACGTCCATAGTCTCTGGAGAAACCTCGGTGGTCGAGGCTACCGTGGCTGCGGGCACGGTCGGAATACCCGATATGGTCGTAACCTTCAGCGTTACGCCTTCGGACGCCGGTTACTTTACGCCTGCCATCGATACCACTGACGCCACCGGCGTGGCCGCCACCATATTCACGGCCACCACGTCAGGATCGATCACGATCACAGCCGGCCTGGCCGGCACGTCATTGACGGCCACGGTCGGTGTGGCCGTAGCCGAGGACCAGTCCGGCGGCTCGGGCAACATCAGCATGAACGCGTCACCCACGCTGCTCCTGGCCAACGGCAGTGACACCTCAAGTATCACCGTAACCGTGCGCGATGAACTGGGCCAGCCGGCCCCGGATTCGACCATGATCAAGATCGCCTCCGGCGAGAAGTTTGTCGATATCGACGGTAACGGTTACTGGTCCGAGGGCATTGACTCGCTGGTGTTTGACGCCAACGCCAACGGTCAGTGGGACGCGCTTGGACTCATTCCGTCGGTCGCCTTCACCTCCGGCGGTACCGGCAACGCCACGGTCGATTTCGTATCGGGTTTCGACGCCGTGACGGTCTATATCAAAGTCACAATCGATGACAACGGGATCAGCGGCAGCGCGGAGCTTTCCCTGCAACTGTCGCCGGACGCCACGATCAGCTCGATTTATCTGGCTTCCGATTCGATGCAGCTTTCGGTCAAGCAGACCGGGGGCATAGAGACCGGCCTTCTGCGCGCTACGGGCTTTGATTTCAACGGCAATGCCGTCCCCGAGGGGCTGGCGGTCAATTTCATTATTATTGACGGGCCGGGCGGCAACGAGCACCTGGGTAACGTCGGCTACGGGCCGTACCAGGCGGTCACCAACAGCCAGGGCATCGCCACTGCCACCATCCACTCCGGTACCGTCTCGGGAACCGTCCGTATCCGCGCCTATGCTGACACGGTGCTCTCCAACGCCACCCAGGTGTTGATCTCGGCCGGTCCTCCCGCCTATATCGTGGTGGGTGCCGAGAAGTGCAACGTCGACTACTGGGACAACGTGGCTGAAGAAAACATCGTCACGGCCGTAGTTTCGGATATCTACCTCAACCCCGTCAATGATTCGACCGTCGTGTACTTCTCGACCGACGAAGGTACCATGGTGTCGCACCTGGAGCGCACCAAGGATCACGAAGGGATTGCCTCGTCCGTCTGGTTCAGCGGCAACAACGTGGCCACGGCTGACGGCGTGGTGATGGTGATTGCCGAGACGTCCGGCGGTACCGTCGCCGACACTTCCGCATTCTTCAATACGCACTTCCCGGCGGTCATCAGCGTCACCGGCTGGCAGACTAGCCTACTGGCCGACGGCGAGGCGAGCTTCTCCGTTTGGGTCGACGCCGTAGATCTCAACGGCAACCCGGTCATCAGCGGCACCGCTTTCAAGGCTGACGCCCAGTACCTGAAGGTCGCCGGAGGCACCTTTGAGGACGGCTGTTACTCTTCGTCCGCCCGCGTAAAGGTTCAGTCCAACACGCTGACCATGGACGCTTCGGTCACGGGTGTCAACGACGACGGTGTCGGGGCGATCGACTACGTGACCTACTGGCACGATGCCGGAGCTTCCGCGACGCAGCCGTGCTCGCTGCTGACCGGTTACGCCTACCGAGGTGCCTGCGCCATCAATGCCCAGAGCAACGCCGCGGTCGGTGAGGCCGTTAACCTGACCGTCACGATCAAGGACCGCTGGGGCAATCCGCTGGCCGACCATACGCTCAATATGGTGGCCTCCGTCGGCGTCGTCACCGGGGCTAGCCAGAAAACCGACTCCTACGGTGAGGCGGTCGGCTTCACCTGGACGCCCGGTGGAATCGGCACGGCTACCATCACCGTCACGGATATGGACCCGCGCGGGGGTGTCGTGTTGACCCACCGCATCACCGTAGAATAACTTTCGTCCGTACCAATCGAATTTGTTTGATGCCGGAGAGGAATGAGGGGACTCCTCTCCGGCGTTTTTATTAACACGTCAAAAAGCCCTTTTGCTCGCCGGTCCTTTTTCATACCTTTTTGGCATGTCCAGGACAGTTGTAACCGAGATTACCGGCCAGACCAGTATTTCGCTTGCCTTTGAACGAATCGCCGCCGCTTACGCGCGGCGTCCCGCATTCATAGGCAAGGGCGGCCTCGGGTCGGCATATACCTACGCCGAGGTTTCCGACCTCGTTCGTGCCCTTGCCGCCGGTCTGGCCGGCGAGCCGTACCGGCACAGAAACGAGGTCGCCCTGGTTTCGGAGAACCGTCCCGAGTGGCCCGTTGCCTACCTGGCGGTACTTGCCGCCGGGAAAACCGTCGTGCCCATTGACCCAAACCTCAAACCGAAGGAGTTGAGCTACGTTCTTGAGCACGCCGATATCGGCTTGGTGTTCTGCTCCGGCCGATTCGAACAAACTCTCTTGCAGCTCAGGACCGGGCTGACCGTCTTCTCCTTCGAGGAAAACTCACCCCATAGCTGGACACGGCTTGGCACGGCCGCTGTTCCGTGGGAGAATACCAGCTTTGCCCGGACGGCTGCGCTTATCTACACCTCCGGGACCACGGGCATCCCGAAAGCCGTGGAACTGACGCACCGAAACCTGCTGAGCAACGTCGAGGGAGCCAGGCAGGCCCTGGGATTGGATGAGCAGGATGTCTTTATCTCGGTCCTGCCGTTGCACCACACTTTCGAAGCCACGTGCGGCTTTCTGACGCCTCTGCTCAGCGGTGCCTCAATCGTCTATGTCCGGTCGTTGAAATCCCGGGAAATACTCGAGGATATCGGGCGCAACGGCGGTACCGTGATGTGCGGTGTCCCGTTGCTGTATGAGAAGATGTACCGGTCGATCAACCGCGGCCTTCAGGCGGCGCCTGCGGCACGGCGGATGCTGTTTCATCTTCTCTTCGGGCTGTCCGCTCTCGGCTGGCGGCTGGGGCGGAAGTGGGGCCGAAAGCTGTTTCGGCGCCTCAGGCAGAAAGCGGGGCTTGATAGCATCAGGATGTTCGTATCCGGAGGAGCGGCTATTCCGCCGCGAATCGCCCGCTTTTTCAACCTGGTCGGGTTCGACTTTCTCCAGGGTTACGGTATGACGGAATGCTCACCCGTTATTTCCGTTAACCGTCCCGACAATATTCGGTTCGGCTCGGTCGGTCCGCCTTTGCCCAATGTCGAGATCAGAATCGACCGGCCCGTTGCCGGTGGAGTCGGCGAAATACTGGTTCGCGGGCCCAATGTTTCTCCCGGGTACCGTGGCAATCCCGAACAGACGGCTGAGCTTATCCGGGGCGGCTGGCTCCATTCGGGTGACCTGGGGCGCATGAAGGGCGGTCATCTCTGGATCACCGGTCGCGCCAAAAACCTCATCGTTTCGGCCGCCGGGAAGAACATATATCCCGAGGAGATCGAAGAGCGGCTGGCGGAATCCAGATATGTCCTCGAGGCACTCGTTTTCGGGCGTGACAGGGAAGGCAAGCAGGGAGAAGAGGTGCACGCGCTTATTGTTCCCGACATGGAGCAGTTCACGGCCGAGTTCGGGTTTGTCGACGGCCACCCGGACGTGGAGAATATCGAGTTCGTGCTCAAGGGTGTCGTAGGCGAAATCAATCGGCACATGGCTGATTTTAAGCGAATCTCAAACTTTCACGTGCAGCTTGAAGAACTCGAGAAAACCTCGGCCAGGAAAATCAAGCGCTTCATGTACCGGTGAGTTCGGCCTGCAACCGGTCAGGCGGTAATGATGACTGAAACGCGGGAAATCCAGTTCAAGACCAGGGGCGACGGCGATATCATTGACATCACGTCGAAGATAGAGCAGGCCGTAAGGGCCTCCGCGATCACCTCCGGTGTAGTCACTGTCTTTGTCCCCGGGTCCACCGGCGGGGTTACTACCATCGAGTTCGAACCGGGTCTTTTGCAGGATATGCCGCAGCTCATGGAGAAGCTGATCCCGTCGGGGCGTCCTTACAAGCACGATGAGACATGGCACGACGGTAATGGTTTCTCGCACCTTCGGTCGTCACTCATCGGCCCCGGTATCACCGTTCCCTTCAGCGACTCCCGGCTTCTTCTCGGCACCTGGCAACAGGTCGTCTTTCTGGAGTTCGACAACCGCGCCCGTTCCCGCCGGGTGATTCTTCAGGTCATGGGCGACGCCGGATGAAAGTGAAACCCCTGGAACGCGTGGGCGACAGCCTGCGCGTAATAGACCAGACCGAACTTCCCGGTAAACTGGTCTACAGGCGTCTGGACGACTACCAGGACGTCATCGAGAGTATCCGGAGCCTGAGGGTTCGGGGGGCGCCCGCCATAGGAATCGCAGCGGCCTACGGGCTTGCCATCGCCGCCCGGCAGGCAACCTCCCTTGATCCGGCCTATCTCAGGACCGTCGGCGACCGGTTCAAGGCCGCCCGCCCGACGGCGGTGAACCTCTCCTGGGCGGTTGACCGAGTCCTTGATTCAATTGCCCGCGCGCAACCGGGTTCCGGGCCGGAAATGGTCGAGTTTCTGTGGCGGCAGGCCGAAGCCATCCACGATGAAGACCGCCTTATGTGCGCACGCATCGGCGAACACGGTGCTCAGTTGATCGGGGACGGCGCTGTCGTTCTCACCCACTGCAACGCCGGTGCTCTGGCCACGGGCGGCATTGGCACGGCCCTGGGCGTCATCTACACCTGCCGCGACCAGGGTAAAAACCTCCGCGTATACGCCGACGAAACCCGGCCGCTCCTTCAGGGGGCGCGGCTTACGGCGTGGGAACTGCAACAGGAGGGTATCGACGTCACCCTGATCTGCGACAGTACGGCCGGAATGCTCATGCAGCAGGGGGAAATCCACTTTGTTCTGGTCGGCGCCGACCGGATCGCGAAAAACGGCGACACGGCCAACAAAATCGGCACCTATACGCTGGCCGTGCTCGCCAAGGAGCACGGGATACCGTTCTATGTTGCCGCACCGTCCTCCACCTTCGACCCTTCGATCGATGCGGGCGATCAGATAATAATTGAGGAACGGGCCTCTCACGAAGTGACGCGCAGCTTCGGAACGCGAACGGCTCCGGAGGGGGTGTCGGTCTATTCGCCTGCTTTCGACGTTACGCCGCAACGACTTATAACCGGTTTTATCACCGATGAGGGCGTCAAGCCGGGCGGAAGAGCGCCGGCCTGATTGCCATCGAGACGTACCGCCGTTTTTAAGGTTGCCCGCCCGGCGTCCGATACATACATAGTACTCCGCTGTGAAAGGCACCCGTGATGCGCAGGACGAAACGACAGCTTAAGGCCCTGGCGGCGCTGAACCACGACCTGTTTGACGCCGCCGTCTGCACTCCGCCCGCCTCGGCCACGCTGTATACGAAAATCAGGCAGGAGGCCGGCCAGCGCCTTGACACGGCGGCGCTGTGCTTTGACGTACCCCGGCCGGAGTTGCCGTCGGTGCCGGAGCTTTACAGGCTCTTTGACCGGTACAACTGGATGTATTTTGACGGCAAGCTGCCACGAGCGCGCATCGAATACTCAAAACGGATGTCATCGGCCGGATCATACACTCCTGAAGAGAAGCTGATCCGGATGGGCCGCAAGTACCACGGCGTTTTCCCCGGTGAGGTCTCCGATACGCTCAAGCACGAAATGATCCATCTGCTCCATATTCAGCATAACGATGCTTTCAAAGCTGAGGCCGCCCGGATCGGCGCCTCAGTCAGGGCTAAGGCTCATCCTTCCCTGCGCAAACCACCGCGGTATATCTACGTTTGCCGACATTGCGGAAGAGAATACCCCCGCCAGCGCCGGTTGCGAATGGCCTCCTGCGGCCATTGTTCGCGCGCGGGCCGGTTCGACCCTCGGTTTAAACTCAAGCTGAAGGCGTCCGCCAGCAGACGTTAGCTGCCGGCCGTCCCCGCGCCCACTGCGAGCGCTTCTGTTCAGTGCATATGCAGGAACCGTCGCGGGCAGTCTGTGACCCTCAGACCGGAAAAAAGCTGGGCAACTTAGGATGCCGGGGAAACAAAGCCCCGGGCGGGCTGTTATATCACCGTTTGCAGCGGTCCGGTCCGCCTGCGGTTGGGCGACAGGAGTGTGGCGGCTTTCCGTGCGGCCGCCGCTCTGGGCACCGGGTCGCATGCTGACAATAACGCAATTCGTCAGGGCCGTGCGCCGCAGGCTTCGGCCCGTGTAAGCCCATATTGCTAAACATCTTGCGATTTTGGCCGACAATCTGATGAGTGAAGCTGATCAGATGCGCCCTCAAAAGGTTAAACGTCGGCTTGACAAAGGTGTTTTTCTGGTTATATTAACCGACCTTTTGACGCAAGTACTCCCGGAAATCTGGGGATGAGAAGGTGATGAAGACATTTATACCGAAAATCGATCCGGCCGCGCGTGAGTGGATAGTCGTGGATCTCAACGGAGCCATCCTCGGCCGCGCAGCCGTGCAGGTTGCCGATATCCTTCGCGGAAAGAACAAACCCACGTTCACGCCGCATCTGGATACGGGCGAGCATGTAGTGGCATTGAACGCCTCCGGCCTCAAGGTGACCGGGAAGAAGATATACCAGAATTACTACTACCGGTATACCGGGTATCCCGGAGGCCTCAGGAGTGTCAGTATGGCTGACCGGATGGCCAAGCATCCGGAAGCTTTATTCCTTTCGACAGTCCGCGGCATGCTGCCGAAGAATCGCCTGGGCCGGCAGGTGATCAAGAAACTGCACGTGTATGTCGGGTCTGAACACCCGCACCGGGCCCAGAAACCAGTCAAAGTCGAACTAAAATAAGCCAATCGAGAGGATATGGAAAAAGACGTTTTCATGGCAACCGGTCGACGCAAGGCGGCGGTGGTGCGCGTACGGCTGCAAGCGGGCAATGGCAGCTTTACGGTCAATGGGCGCGAAGTCGCCGATTATCTCATGCGTGAGGCGTTGATTGAGCTTGCCAGGCGGCCGCTCAAGCTGACAGAGAATCTGGGTGCGTTCGATGTTACCTGCTCGGCTCATGGCGGCGGTATCTCCGGTCAGGCGGGAGCTATCAGTCTCGCGGTCAGCCGCGCTCTGAATCGCTTCAGCGCCGACTACCGTCCCAGGTTGCGCAAGGCGGGCTTGCTCACCCGGGATGCGCGCGAAGTGGAGCGCAAGAAATACGGGCAGCCGAAGGCGCGCAAGCGCTTCCAGTATTCGAAGCGGTAGTCGCCTGGCTCTGGTCCCCCCTGGGGGGAAATAGGCAGTCCCGGTCGACCTGGCCGGTGGTCCCATGATCCACGGGTTCCGGTTGGGGATGACGCCGGGGTGAAGTAAACCAATGCTCTTATAAGGGTTTCGAATGATTTCCGAAAAAATGCGAGAATTTCTGGAGGCTGGGGTACATTTCGGCCACCAGACACGCCGCTGGAATCCCAAAATGAAGCCATTCATCTTTGCGGCGCGAAACGGTATTTACATCATCGACCTCCAGAAGACGATCAATGCGCTGGAGATGGCCAAGAGGAAAGTGCAGGAGGTCATCCAGAGCGGCAAATCGATCCTGCTTGTCGGTACCAAGAAGCAGGCCAAGGAAGTCATCCACGAGCAGGTGGGGCGCTTCAATTGCTTCTTCGTCACGGAACGATGGCTGGGCGGTATGCTGACCAACTTCAACACCATCAAGCAGTCGATTAAAAAGCTAAAAGATATCGAGCGGATGCAGGAAGACGGCACGGTGGAGAAGTTCACCAAGAAGGAGCGCAACCGGTTTGAAAACCAGGCCGGCAAGCTCCGGAAGATACTCGGCGGTATCAAGGAGATGAACTATCTGCCCGGCCTGATGATTGTCGTCGACGCGCGAAAGGAGCAGATTGCCGTTGCTGAGGCCTCCAAGCTGGGCATTCCCATAATAGGCATCATCGACACCAACGCCGATCCCGATCCTATCGATTTTCCGATCGCGGCCAACGACGACGCTATCAAGTCGATCCGTGTGATTCTCAGGGACCTTGTTGACTCCGCTCTCGGAGCCGCAGGCGGTCTGGGTGAGGAGATGGTTCAGAAGGCCGTGGCGGGCGGCGGGACGGCACCGACGAACGCGCCCGCAGCCCCCAGGCGGCAGACGGACAACGAAGTGTAAGAAGGTCTTTGGAAGATGGAAATTACAGCAAAGATGGTCAAGGAGCTCCGCGACAAGACCGGGGCCGGCATGATGGACTGCAAGAAAGCGCTGGGCGAAGCTGAGGGCGACTCTGAGAAGGCGATTGCCGTCCTGCGCGAGAAGGGCATGGCCAGGGCCTCCACGAAACAGGGGCGGGCCACGAGCGAAGGCGTGATTGCGTCGTACATCCACCCCGGCGACAAGCTGGGTGTTATGGTGGAAATCAACTGCGAGACGGACTTTGTTGCCCGAACCGATCAGTTCAGACATTTTGCGCGCGATATCGCTATGCATATAGCAGCGGCTTCCCCTCTCTGCGTCAGGCGCGAAGACCTGGATCCTGAAACGGTGGAAAGAGAAAAAGAGATTTACCGTCACCAGGCCGAAGGTGAGGGCAAACCCGCCAAGGTGCTTGACAAGATTGTCTCCGGACGGCTGGACAAGTTCTACACCGAGGTCGTTCTGCTGGACCAGCCCTACGTAAAGGATAACGATAAGACGGTGGGCGGCCTGGTGCAGGAGACGGTGGGGTCGCTTGGCGAGAACATCGTGGTCAAACGATTCAGCCGTTTTCGGCTCGGCGAATAACATGGAATCCGACAGTAGCAGCGCCAAGTATAAACGAGTCCTGATAAAAATCTCCGGCGAAGCCCTCATGGGTCAGCGCCAGTTCGGGATTGATTCTCCGACTGTCGAAACCATTTGTCATCAAATCAAGGAAATCAGAGATCTCAAGATCGAAACCGGCGTCGTCGTCGGTGGCGGCAATATCTTTCGCGGCCTGAACGCCTCCGAGCGGGGCATGGATCGCGTCACCGCCGACAGCATGGGCATGCTTGCGACGGTCATGAATTCGCTGGCCATGATGGACACGCTGGAGAAAATGGGCATTTTCACCCGCGTGATGTCGGCGGTGCAGATGGAGTCTTTTGCCGAGCCGTACATACGTCGCCGCGCCATTCGTCACATGGAAAAGGGCAGGCTCGTCATTCTGGCGGCCGGCACCGGCAATCCGTATTTCTCGACCGACACCGCTGCCTCCCTGCGAGCCATGGAGGTTAGTGCCGATCTGATGATCAAGGCGACCAACGTCGACGGTGTCTATTCGGCTGACCCGAAAAAGGTCGAGGATGCCCGCTTCTTTCCCCGACTCACCTACATGGATCTGGTGTCCAAGGACCTGCGCGTCATGGATCTGACCGCCGTATCGCTTCTGAAAGACCACAGAATACCCGTACGGGTAGTCAACATAAACATTCCCAGTGTCCTTGCACGCGTTGTTAAGGGCGAGGACGTAGGGACACTCATCTGTTGAGAGTCACATCGGACGGATATGGCTGAGGAGGCTCGGCGATGCTGGAAAAGATCTACGAGGAAACGAGAACGCGGATGACGAAGACGGTCGAGGCCGTGGCACGGGAGCTGGGGACGGTGCGCACCGGCAAGGCTTCACCGCACCTGCTTGATTCGGTCAAGGTGGAAGCCTACGGATCGACCCTGCCGCTGATGCAGCTGGCGACCATCTCGGCCCCTGAACCCAGGTTGCTCGTGGTGCAGGCGTTTGATAAGTCGACGGTCGGCGAGATCGTCAAGGGTATTCAGAAGGCGGATCTCGGCCTCAATCCGGCCGCCGAGGGGAATGCGATCCGGCTGGTCGTCCCGGCCCTCAACGAAGAGCGACGCATGGAACTCGCAAAGCACTGCAAGCATATTGCCGAAGAGGGCCGTGTAGCCATCCGCAATATCCGCCGGGACATCAACGACCGGGTCAAGAATGCGCAGAAAGAAAAACAGATCTCTGAAGATCAGGCAGCGGACGGTCACGATGAGGTCCAGAAGCTCACCAACGACTTCATTGAACAGATCGATCAGCTTCTGACCAGAAAGGAAAAGGAAGTGATGGAGGTGTAGACCTCCGTTACCCTGAAAACCGACTGCGGCCCGGACCGGACGGTCCGGGCTTTTCTGTTTACGCGCCCTGGTCAGGTAGCCGTGGCGGCATCGGGAACCGGCGCCGCCGGATCGTTCAGCCGGGATAGCTGCCGTTCAAATACTGCTTCAGATACCGGTTTTCCGTCTTGATGTCATCCATCTGTGTCTTGGCCACGTCTCCAATCGATACCAGGCCCACGAGACGATCTCGTTCCACGATGGGGATGTGCCTGATCCGGTTGTTGGTCATGATGCCGGCGATATAGCCGATTTCGTCGTCCGGCACGCCGACAATCAAGTCGGTGGTCATCAGTTCCCCGACGCTGGCGCCCTGAAAGCTCCCCGGGTCCTTGTAAGCTCTTTTGAAAATATCCTTGTCACTGATGATGCCCCGCAGTCGGCCCGAATCGTCCACCACGGGCAAGCAGCCGACCCTGTTATTAAGGAGCAGTTCCATGGCCTGGCGGACAGAGGTCTCGGGCGGGGTCGTGACTACTTCACGCGTCTTGGTCCTGAGAATGTCCTTGACTTGCATGCAGTCCCTCGCTGGTTTGGGTGTTGTCCGTCCCGAGCGGAGAAGTCCGGTGGTCAAAAATCCCTTGAGTTAGCCCGGTCGGGTTTCTATTTTAGCTTTACGAGAATAACAGAACCGGTTTTCTCCTATATTATACGACTTCGGTTCCTTGTATGTCAATGAGAAGTTACAGGGTAACGACCTGCTTGCTCCTTCTGGTGTTTGCCACGGCGCTCACGCTTGCCCGGCCGGCCGTGGATACCGATCCGGTGATTCAGTATTACTGGGACAAGGTCCGTGACGTTTATGTCTCGCAGGATCCGGTTTCGGCCGGAATCCGCTATCGCCTGGTTGCTACCACGTATTTCAAGCATATCGACTCCAAGGGCCGTGTGGAGAAAATCGATTCAGCCACCGTGGAGTACTTCTGCCGGGAGGGGCAGGTCGATTCGCAGAAGACGGTAAGCGGTGATGACTCTCGATTTCGCAACCTTGACATTACGATCACCGATATTTTCGGGCTCGACTACCAGCCGTTTTCCTTTCCTAACGATACGGGCGGCGCAGTCCTGGCCATCGGGCTGGATACCGATTCCCTGAGCGCCAATCCCGATGGTCTGATCATGGTCGATCGCTACCGGTACGTTCCGGTTTGGCTGTACCTGTATTATCCGGAGAAACGGGGGTATCGACGTTTCAGCCGCTCCTTTCGATTTACCGAGGTTGACAGCTACGTATTCCCGGACTCGATTTGGGAAGTTGGCGCCAGGCAGGGTGTGTTCAGCCTGGAACACTACCGGTTGGAGACGGGAGTAACCACTATAGAGATCCTGCCCTGAGGCGCCCGGGATCAGCTTGCCCCATGCGGGGGCGGCCTTGCGGTCAATGGGGTTGCCAACGGGGTTGCCAACGGAGCGGTGAAATGGTACCTTTCACGCTATGGCTACGAAGTTGACAGAGACGGACAGGCTCGCCGCCGAAATAGGGTGTTACCCCGACCGCATCCCCGCCCACGTGGCGATAATAATGGACGGCAACGGCCGGTGGGCGGCTCTGCGCAACAAGCCGCGGACTTTCGGCCACGAAATGGGCGTCAGGGCGGTCAAGGAAGTTGTTCGTGCTTCCTCCCAGATCGGCGTCAAGTTCCTCACCCTGTATACTTTCTCCGTCGAGAACTGGAAACGACCCAAGGATGAAGTGGCGGCCCTGATGAAACTGCTCTGTCAGACGACGGTCAGTGAACTCCAGGAGTTGCTCGATAACGACGTCAAGCTCATCACGACTGGTCGCATCAACGGCCTGTCCCAGGACGAGCGCGACATAATCCAGGAGGCGGTCAGGGAAACCAGCCACAACGGCGGCCTCGTGCTCAACCTTGCGCTCAATTACGGCGGGCGTACTGAGATTCTCGATGCCGTGCGGGCCATTGCATACGGCGTCAAGGCCGGTGCGGTTGATCCCCAGACGATTGACGAAGGGCTCTTCTCCAGTTTTCTCTATACCGCCGAGTTGCCCGATCCGGACCTGCTTATTCGTACTTCGGGAGAACTCCGTATCTCCAATTTCCTTCTCTGGCAGACCAGCTATACGGAATTGCATATCATTGATACCCTGTGGCCTGACTTTGGCAGGAAAGAGCTGTTCGAGGCTATTCGCGACTACCAGAGGCGGGAGCGGCGCTTTGGTACCGTGACGGAGGACGGAACTGTACCCGGAGCCGGTTCATGAGCAGGAACCTCGCTGTTCGCATCAGCGTTGCCCTTATTGCCATACCCATCATTCTGTGGTTCGCCTACCGTGGCCAGTGGTGGCTCTTCGGTATGGTGGCGCTCCTGGCCGCCGTGGCGATACTTGAGTTCCTGATACGCGAGGGGCAGAAACCGGGCGGCCTCCTTTTCTGGGTCGTTGTGCTCACCATGGCCGCCCTGTTCTACGCACTGGCGAGCGGCTCCTTGCCGGGCGGCTGGGACGTGCGGCCGTTTGCGTCGTCCGCGCCGCTGATATTTCTGGCCTTCTTTATAATGTCGGGCGTGCTCATATCAGTGGGCAGGGATGCGCCCGACCTGTTGTTCCGGCGCTATACGCGGCTGGTCTGGGGTGTCCTCTACGTGGGAGCGCTGTACCCGTTTGTCTTCCTGCTGGGTCAGACCGTCCGGCTGCCGTACGCGGATTCCTTTACCGGGGGTGATTGCCTGTTGTTCTTGTTCGGCCTGCTGTGGGTTGGTGATACGGCCGCCATGGCGGTCGGCTCGTGGTTTGGCCGACGTCGCCTGGCCCCGGGCGTGTCCCCGAACAAAACGATCGAGGGCTTTGTGGGCGGGCTGGCGGGGGCGCTGGCTATAGGCGTCATCATGGTCTTCTGGAAGTTCAGGGCCGTGGCATGGTACCATGTGCTTGTCGTGGCCGGCGGATGTTCGGTCCTGGGGCAACTGGGTGATCTCGTGGAGTCGGCCTGGAAACGTTCTCTCGGCATAAAGGATTCCTCTGCAATTATCCCCGGACATGGCGGCGTGCTGGACCGCTTCGATTCACTGTTGTTTGCCGCGCCGTTCATGTACTTCTACCTGAGAGCGTTCATCACGGGATGAAAATTCTCGACTGGTTCTTTGCCGCCCGCCCGCTGCTGCACGTGCCGGTCTGGTCGGTCTTTCTCGTCGGCCTGCACTATCACCATCAACTCTCCGGCGGCACGTTCCAACCCGTCGATCTGCTGCTGATGGTGTCCCTGAGTCTTCTCTTTGCGGCCGCGTTCTACGTTAACCAGGTCTTTGACCGGGAATCCGATCGGATCAACCGAAAGGGAGGCTTCCTGGAGAGCGGGCTGATTTCCGAGCGCGCCATGATGGCCTCGTATCCGCTTTTGTCGATCCTGGCGCTGGCCTCGACCCTGCTTCTCTCAGCGGTGACGCTGGTCATCTTCCTGCAGATCGTCGTACTTGCCCTCATATACTCCGCGCCGCCGGTAAGGCTGAAAGACAGGCCCGCGGGCGGCCTTTTTGCCAATGCCTACGCCCACGGATTTCTCGTGTCGCTGGCGGTCATGCCGGAGATGACGATGCACAACGCCGGCCTGCTCGGATGGGATAACCCGTTCTATTTTGCTCTTGCCGTCGGCGCCGTCTACATCCTCACGACCATTCCCGACGAGAAGGGTGACCGGCTGACCGGCAAACGGACCCTGGCCGTGATTTTCGGACGCACCGGCAGCCTCGTTGCGTCGTTGGTGCTGATGCTCGCCTCGGCATACGTTGCGCGGGAATCGGGTTTCTTTCTGCTCTTCAGCCTCTCGGCATTTGCGGCAGTGACAATTGTCGCGGCGCTGGTGTGGCGCACGCTGGCGGCGGTACGGCTGGCGGCCAAGCTCCCCCTGCTGCTGCTGACGGCTCTGGCCGGGTTCTGGTATCCCGGATACTTCGTGTTTATAGTTGCCCTGCTTGTCGGCACGCGGATATATTACAAAAAGCGGTTCGGTGTCGTATATCCGAAGGTGGCCTGAGGCGGCGCATGCGTGCAGGAATTGTCGGACTGTTGCTGGTGATTGTCGGCTGTACCCCCTTCCCCCGGTACGCCAAACACGCCTCGGTGACGCCGCGTGAGACGATCCCCTTTCGAGAATCGTATACGACCAACGACTACATCCGTCTCGGTCTCATCCTCCAGCGGTACCTCGGGAAACCCTACGTCGGAAAGTCGCGATATGAGGAGGGTCTGGACTGTTCGATGTTCGTCCGTGACGTCTTCCGCGAATTCAACAAAACCGATCTGCCGCGGACGGTCGAGGAGCAGTACGCCCAGGGCACGGAGGTGCCGCACAGCCGCATTACGTTCGGAGACCTGGTGTTCTTCCGCACCGAGCGGGGGCGGATATCACACGTCGGCGTGTACGTCGGCCACAACGACTTCATTCACGTGTCCAGCTCGAACGGCGTGATCATCAGCGGTCTCAGCGAGCAATACTGGGCGGAACGTTATGCCGGGGCGAAACGTATACTCAGCGATTCGCGACCGTGAACCGGCCGTCGGCTTTTCCGGTTACAGAGGACATGAGCAGATCCGAAAGCGAACTGAAACTCAAACTGAAAAACCTGCCCGCCCAACCCGGGATCTACCTGTTCAAGAACGCCCAGGGCAAGGTAATCTACATCGGAAAAGCAAAAAACCTGCGCAACCGGGTGCGCACGTACTTTCAGGCGTCCCGTCGGCTCGACGCCAAGACTGAGCGCCTGGTCTCCCAGGTGACGGATTTCGACCTGCTGGTGACAGACAACGAGATCGAGTCGCTTATTCTCGAAGCCAATCTCGTTCACGAGAACAAACCGCGCTACAATGTCGCTCTCAGGGACGACAAGCACTTCCCGTATATCAAGATTACCAGGGGACCCTTCCCGCGCGTGCTTATCGTCAGGCGGCTGCAAAAGGACGGCGCCACCTATTTCGGGCCGTACACGGCGGCCGGAAGTATGCGCAAGACCTACGAGCTTCTGACCCGCCTGTTCAAAATCCGAACCTGCAACCTCGTCCTGCCGCCGCCTGAAGGGAAGACGTACAAGGTGTGCCTCGACTACCATATCAACCGGTGCGGCGGGCCGTGTGTGAACCTGCAGTCGCAACAGGAGTACGGCGAACTGGTGAAGTCGGTGTCGATGGCGCTCTCCGGGCACACCAGGGAGCTTGTCAGCCGTCTGACGGAACGGATGCAGGCGGCCTCGGAAGAGCAGCAGTACGAGGAAGCCAGGGAACTGCGAGACCAGATTGACGCCATCGGATCAGTCATGGCATCTCAGCACGCCGACATCGGCGAGATACTGGATCGCGATATCATCGCCGTGGCTCGCCAGGACCGGATAGCCGTGGCCGTCGTGATGCAGATTCGCGAGGGGGTGCTGATCGGCAGGCAGGACTTCCAGCTGTCGGCCGAGAGCGAGGACAGCGACGAGACCATTCTCGAGAGCTTTTTCACGCAGTACTACAACCACCAGCCGAACCTGCCTGACGATATCTGCATTCCCCGCGAGTTGGCTTCGGCCGGGCTGATGCAGCGGTGGCTGGCAAAGTTGAAGGGGTCGAAGGTGAAGATCTTCACTCCCAAAATCGGCGCCAAGCAGAGGCTTGTCGATCTCGCCGCTGCCAACGCCCGCTTGCTTCTCGATGAACTGCTGATTCAGAAGCGCGCCTTGAACGAACGCACGAGCAAGATGGTTTCGACCCTGCAGGATGAGCTGGCTCTGACGTTTGCCCCACGGACCATGGTGTGCTTTGACATCTCCAACACCGGCGAAACGGATGCCGTGGGTTCCTGCGTGTTCTTTGAAAACGGCCGACCGAAGAAAAGCCGGTACCGGCATTTCAGGATCAAGGGTGTCGCGGGTCAGGACGATTTCAGCATGATGCGGGAAGTCATCGGTCGATATTTCCATCGCCTCAATGAAGAGAACATCGAGCCGCCCAGCCTGACAGTCGTTGACGGCGGCAAGGGGCAACTCTCCGCGGCGCTGGCCGAGCTTAAGTCGCTGGGCATGGCCAACCAGCCCGTCATCGCCCTGGCCAAGCGGCTCGAGGAGATATACCTGCCCGGTCGGTCGCAGCCCGTCACGGTCGCCAGGAGTTCCCCCGCGCTGATGCTTCTCAAGCGCATTCGCGATGAGGCCCACCGCTTTGCGATCACGTACAACCGCAAGGTGCGGCAGAAGCGCACGATCAAATCGGCCCTTGACGACATCCCGGGGATAGGCCGGGCTCGTCGGCAGGCTTTGCTGACGAAATTCGGATCCGTTGAAAGGATAAGAAAAGCTTCCATCGAAGACCTCACCGAACTTCGGGGTATCACCGAAAAACTCGCCCGGGAGATTCTCAGGGGCGTGGCCCGGTAACAGACGGGCGGCCGGTCGCGACCGCGCTGTGCTCGGACGTCGGGTACTCCGGATGTTGACTTTCTGTCCTCACGTTCAGACGACGCCGCGCCCGCCAATTAACCGTTGCCGAGAACCGCTGCGTTTGCCTATACTCCATTATGCTTGAGTCTCCGCAGGCCTATACCGTGACCGCCGTTACCCGGATGATCAAGAACAGCGTGGAAGAACAGTTCGCTGATATCTGGGTCGAAGGTGAGATTTCCAACTATCACCTGCACACCTCCGGCCACCGGTATATCAGCCTGAAGGATGAGAACGCCGTTCTCCGCGCTGTAATGTGGCGATCATACGGCGGGTACTTGAAGTTCGAACCCGAGGACGGCCAGAAGGTCCTCGCCTTTGGCAGCGTTACCGTCTATGAAAAGGGTGGCCAGTACCAGCTTGTCTGCCGCAAGCTTGTGCCGGTAGGCATCGGCCCGCTCGAGTTGGCCTTTCGGCAGTTGTACGACAAGCTCTCCCGGCAGGGTTTTTTCGACGAGGACAGAAAAAAGGAGATTCCGGAGTATCCGCAGAGAATCGGCATCGTCACCTCGCCGACCGGGGCGGCCATCCGCGACATCATCCAGATTGCCCGGCGTCGTAACAGTTCTGTCCAGCTTGTAATCTTTCCCGCGCAGGTCCAGGGGGAGGGCGCCGAGGAGACTATCGCGGCCGGTATCCGGTATTTCAACACGCGTGATGATATCGACGTTATCATCACCGGTCGCGGCGGCGGCTCGCTCGAAGATTTGTGGCCCTTCAACACCGAGACGGTCGTGCGTGCCATCGTCGACTCGATAATTCCGGTGGTATCGGCGGTGGGCCACGAGATTGACACTACCCTGTCGGATCTGGCCGCGGATCTTCGCGCCCCCACGCCGTCAGCGGCCGCCGAACTGGTGGTGTGGTCGCAGCGCGATTTCAGGCAGCAGGTGCGGTTGCTGGTGTCGGCTCAGGCACAGCATCTCAATTCGCTGGTGCGGCAGGCGCGGCAGGGCCTTCGATCCGCTCTCCGACGGCCCGTCTTCATTCGTCCGTCGGACATGATAGATCAGCGCCGCCAGTATCTTGACAACCTGTTTCGATTGCTCGTGGCGGCCGGAAAAAACCGCTTTGAGCAATCGAAAAGCAGGTTATCTTTACTGGCGGTCCGACTCGATGCTCTTTCACCGTTGAACATCCTGGCGCGGGGGTACTCGGTGACTCGAACACCCGATGATGGTGCCGTGATCAAGTCGAGCCGGGAACTTACGGCCGGGCAGAGGGTTGAGACGATACTGGCCCAGGGCCGTTTCATCTCCAGGGTAGAGGAACAGGATAGAGGAAAGCGCTGAAGCGTATGCCGGCAAAAAAGAAGTTCGAGGACTACGAATCGGCCCTGGCTCGATTGGAGGAGATCACCGAGACTCTCGAATCCGGCCAGGCGAAACTGGAAGAAGCAATCACGCTATATAATGAAGGACTGGAAATTGCCAGGTTCTGTGATCAAAAACTCGTCCAGGCAGAGAAGAAAATAAAGGTCATTTCCGATAAAGACGGACTGTTCGCCGAGGAGGACCTGGACGAGGAGAAGGAGACGCGGTGAAGTCCGTGGAGGCTGTCGACGGCCGGCTGTACCTTCAGAAGGCACGAAAGCTCGTTGACGAGTTGATTGAAAAGTACCTCCCGCCCGGCGATTCGGAACCGAAAGCCCTGCATGAAGCGATGCGGTACTCGGTGATGGCCGGTGGCAAGCGTATCCGCCCCATACTGTCGCTGGCCGCCTACGAATACTGCAACGGCGACCCCGACGCGGCCCCGGCGACGATCTATCCGGCGATGGCGGCTCTCGAGATGGTTCACACGTATTCGTTGATACACGATGACCTGCCGTGTATGGACGATGATGACCTGCGGCGGGGGAGGCCGACCTGCCACAGGAAATTCGGTGAGGCACTGGCCGTCCTGGCCGGTGATGCGCTGCACGTGGTCGCCTTTCGGCTGATGGCCCGCACCGGCTGCAACGAGGCCGTCATTGAGCTGGCCGATGCCGTGGGCACGTCCGGAATGCTGGGAGGTCAGGTTGCGGATATCGAAGCCGAGGGACGACCGGCCTCGCGTGATGAAGTGATCAGGATCCACACCCGTAAGACCGGTGCGCTTATGCGCGGAGCGGTGAGGATCGGGGCCTTGCTGGCCGGCGCCGAGCCTGCCACGCTGGCGCGGCTGACCGCTTATGGCGAAAAGATCGGACTGGCCTTTCAGATCATAGATGATATCCTGGATATCGAAGGAGATCGGGAAATTCTCGGAAAACAAGTCGGTTCCGATAGTAAAAAGCGTAAGGCTACTTACCCGGGAGCGGTCGGGCTCGAGACAGCCCGCCGGGAGGCGGCGGCGCTCGTGGACGCTGCCCTTGAAGCACTTAATGACCACGAGGACAACATTCTGAAGTATATTGCCCGCTTTATTGGGCAGAGGGAAAGCTGAACGGTTCAGCAGCGCGGTCCCATGGCGCATCTGGATAAGATCAACAACCCGCAGGACACGAAGAAACTCTCGATTGAACAGTTGGTCGAGCTGGCCGATGAGGTCAGGAACGAGATTATCTCGGTGGTTTCTCAGACCGGCGGGCATCTGGCCTCCAACCTGGGCACGGTCGAGTTGACGCTTGCCCTGTACTACGTTTTCGATTTGCCCCGCGACCGCGTGATCTGGGACGTCAGCCACCAGACCTATACGCACAAGCTGCTGACCGGCCGCCGCGACCGGTTCGGCACTCTTCGCAAGTATCACGGTCTGTCCGGCTATTGCAGCCGGGCCGAATCACAATACGATCACTTCGGCGCCGGCCATGCCTCAACGTCCATTTCTTCAGCCCTGGGATTCGCCGCGGCCAGAGACTTGCGGGGAGATGACCACAAGGTGATTGCGGTGATCGGCGATGGTGCCATGACCGGCGGACTGGCTTTCGAAGGTCTGAACAACGCCGGATCGCTCCGGAAGGACCTGCTTGTGGTCCTGAACGATAACACCTGGTCAATCTCAAAAAACGTCGGCTCCATCTCCAAGTATCTTACGGGCATAATGGCCGACGAGAAGTTCAACAAGCTTCGGCGCGAGGTATGGGAGTTGACCGGACGGTTCAAGCGACGGGACAAAATCCGCCAGACTATTCATCGGATCGAAGAGTCGATTAAGGGATTCCTGGTCCCCGGTATGCTCTTTGAGAAACTGGGCTTCCGGTACTTCGGCCCCATCGATGGCCACGACCTTCCACAACTGGTCAAGACGCTCAAGGACATCAAGAACATTACCGGTCCCATCATGCTTCACGTGGCCACCACCAAGGGCAAGGGGTTCTGCCCGGCCGAAGAGAATGCATACAAGTTTCACGGCATCGGCAAGTTTGACAAGGTTACGGGCCGGGCCGCGACAGCATCCGGCGCCCTCCCCGTTTACACCGATGTGTTTGGCGAGACTATGGTTGAGCTTGCGGCCGAGAACGAAAAAGTCGTGGCCGTCACGGCGGCAATGTCGTCCGGGACCGGTCTCGATGAGTTTGCCGAACAGTACCCCGACCGGTTTTTCGACGTCGGAATCGCCGAGGGACACGCGGCCTGTTTCGCCGCCGGGCTGGCGGCCGACGGGATGCGCCCGTACCTGGCGGTCTATTCGACGTTCATGCAGCGCGCCTACGATCAGGTTATCCACGATATGGCCATTCAGAAGCTGCCGGTGGTCATATGTATGGACCGGGCCGGGCTGGTGGGCAACGACGGGCCGACCCATCATGGCGTCTTTGACCTCGCCTATCTCTCGACCGTTCCCAACGTGACCGTGGCCGTCCCGAAGGACGGCGATGAACTGCGGTCGATCCTCCACTACGCCGCCCGGCACACCGGCGGCGGGATAATTGCCGTCAGGTATCCCCGAGACAAGGTGCCCTCTCCCGTAAGCGAGGAAATCAAACCGATACAGTGGGGGACCTGGGAGTGGCTCACGGATCCCGGCGACGTCGCGGTGCTCGCGCTCGGCTCCATGGTCGGGCCGGCCTTGCAGGCGGCTGAATTGCTCCGGGCTCGTGACCTCAGGGTTGCCGTGGTCAACGCTCGATTCGTCAAACCGTTTGACCGGGAAGCGCTGGAGCGAATCAGGCAGGACTCCCGAGCGATTGTCACGGTAGAGGAAGGGCAGGTCCGGGGTGGATTCGGACAGGCCGTTGCCGGGTCGCTCCTCTCGGAAGGCTACGCGGGGAAGTTCAGGGCACTCGGGCTGGCCGACGCTTTCGTAGCTCATGGCGGCCGCAAAGAATTGTTGCACGATGCCGGCCTGGATGCCGAGGGGCTGGTGGCGTCAATCGAACAGGTGCTGGCCTCTGACGAGAAGTCTGAGCACGCAGCCGGGAAGCTGTCCTTTCTTAGCGGTGTCCGTCTGCGCAAGAAGACCCGTCCGGCCGGTATCTCGGTAACCGGTGGGGATCCGGAATAAGGTCGCTTCGCCGGGTACCCGTATTCTCTCCTTGCCTTCTCCTTATATTAGCGGTTATGTTGCGTCTCGGAGAACGTAACCATGCGGTTTGGATTAATAGCCAATCTTCGGCGGACCGGGGCCAGGGAAGCCATCAACTCGTTTATCGACTGGGCGCACCAGAATAAGCAGGAACTGGTTCTGTGCGAAGAACTCCGCACCGCCGTGCCCGAGTATCCTCGTATCTGTCCCCGGGACCAGCTGGTGACCGAAGTCGATATTCTGGTCTCGATGGGCGGCGACGGGACGATCCTGGCCACGGCCCGGTTGGTCGGCGCCGCGGGCACGCCGCTGCTCGGCATCAACCTCGGCTCGCTCGGCTTTCTGACTCAGCAGACGCCGCAACAGCTGATTCCCGCCTTGGACGCCATTGTGAGCGACAAGTACACTATCGAGGAGCGCATGCTGCTGAAGGCGGAATTGCAGAACACCGGCCAGCCGTCCGCACCATATGCGCTTAACGACGTGGTCGTCGACAACGGCCCGGTCAGCCGTGTTATCAGTATCAACCTGCGGGTCAACGGCGAGGACGTCGTGACGTACATTGCCGACGGCCTGATACTGTCGACCCCGACCGGCTCGACCGCTTACTCGCTGGCCGTGGGCGGACCGATTGTGACGCCGGGGTTGGACGCCATTATCGCCGCTCCCATCGCCCCCTTTTCACTGACCACGCGGCCGATGATCTTCTCGGGGGACGACGTCCTGGAGGTGAGCATTGCCTCGGATCGAAGGGCGGCCATTCTCACGCTCGATGGTCAGGTCAGTCTGTCGCTGAAAGACTCGCAGTCTGTCAGGATCTCCCGGGCGGAGTTTCGCACCCGCTTCATAGTCTTCGCAGGGAACTCCTACTATAAGCTTCTCCGAAGCAAGCTCAACTGGGGTATGCCGCCGAATTTCTGACCCGTGCAGGCCGGCAAGCCCGGTGACCTTCCACCTCAGCAAAAAACACCTTGCCAAAGCGGGGCCGGCCGGATAGTATAAATGCGGTCGCAGGCGGGAGTAACTCAGTTGGTAGAGTCACAGCCTTCCAAGCTGTTGGTCGCGAGTTCGAGCCTCGTCTCCCGCTCCATTTTTTTCTGATCGCAGTCCGGGCAAAGCGCCGTGAAAAAGATCCATTCCACAGCACCGGTCATCCTGATACTCCTCGTAGCCGCCATGCTCTCCTGTATTGAACGGAAACCGGAGCGGCTGACCAAAAGAGAGTCCCCTGTATCGGCAGAATTGAAGTCTCTGGTCGCGGAACGGGAGCGCCTGTTGCAGACTGACAGTCTGTCTCCGGGTCAGGCCGCGGCCGTGGGCCAGCGGCACCGTCACACAGTTTATCGCTTTATGGCAAAGGCACTTATCCGGGAACCTGAGGACCTGTACAGGGCCGCCCTGTTGCTCGGCCCCGATGACGAGTCAACCGCCGCTGAGGTCTGTCTTCAGGCGCACTACCTGGCAGCCGAGGCCGCATCGAAAGGGCATATGCCCGCCCGGTATGTGGCAGCGACCAGCCTGGACCGGTACCTGGTGCTCTCGGGGAGATTGCAACTGTATGGCACACAGTATCTTAAGGATGACGCCGGAAAGTACAGGCTTTACCCCTATGACACTGCCACGACGGATTCAACCCGTGCGGAATGGGGTGTGGCGCCACTCGACTCGCTTATCGCACGCGTGGGCGCTCTTACCGAGAGTGCGACAGATTAGCCGAGTGTGAAAACTGTGTGTTTTTTGCACAAACTTCCTAACTAAATACGCGTTCTAACCGATTACTTGGGCAACAGCGGTCCAGTGCGGTCCTTGAGAGCGGCCAAGAAATGGCTTGACAAGGGTGGGGGTCGGGATATATTTAGGGCTCGCCGGAACGGCGAGGTGTGTCTAGAATCGGCGCGGAAGCAAACTGAAGGCCCAGATAGCTCAGTTGGTAGAGCACATCCTTGGTAAGGATGAGGTCACCAGTTCGATCCTGGTTCTGGGCTGTTTTACGATTTGAAGGAGAGTCGTGAGTGATGGCGAAGGAGAGGTTTGATCGCAGCAAGCCGCATGTGAATGTGGGTACGATTGGTCACGTTGATCATGGGAAGACGACGTTGACGGCGGCGATGACGATGGCGTTATCGAAGCGATACCATC